>CAJAVP010000001.1 GCA_903945375.1 uncultured Methylococcaceae bacterium
CCAATTGAAACTAACCGGCATGGCCTCGGCGCTGCAAACCCAACGGGATCAGCCAGGCATCTATGAAGGCTTAGTTTTTGCCGAACGCCTGCAGCTCTTAGTCGATCACGAAGACCAGGAGCGTAATCAGCGTAAACAGGAACGTTTGACACGCGCCGCACAATTCAAGCTCAAGGCGCATGCCAAAGACATTGATTATCACAGCGGTAGAGGCTTGCAACAGTCACAAATGGCATCGTTGCTGATGTGTGGCTGGTTGAAAAAAGCCCAGAACCTGTTGCTAACCGGCCCCTGTGGCACCGGTAAAACCTATATTGCTTGCGCACTCGGTCATCAAGCTTGTCTGAAAGGTTACAGCGTCAGATATTATCGGCTTCCACGCCTGATCCTCGCCTTAACACAGGCTAAGGCCGATGGCAGTTACAGTAAATTGCTAAAAACCATCGCCAGTCTGGATGTGTTGATTATTGATGATTGGGGATTAGAGCCTTTAAATGCCGCCACCCGAAATGACTTGCTGGAAATAATGGATGATCGTTATGAACAATCTGCAACCCTCATTATCAGTCAGTTACCGACTGAGCAATGGTATGACGCGATTGGCGATAATACCTTAGCCGATGCGATTTTAGATCGGTTGATGCATAACGCCCACCGAATCAATTTACAAGGAGAATCGATGCGAAAAAAAATGAATTCCTTGACCCAAGTTGAACACTTAGAGTAAAAATTCACTTCCACCGATGCGTTAGGTTTTAGGTGTTCAAGTTCGGCCAGAATAGGTGTTCAAATTAATCAGAATACGCAGCAAGCTGGCTTGGCTCTGTCATGGCTGAAAAATGACCTCCAGTAGTTTGTTTCAATGCCCCTTTCAGGTCATGCGTTATATTACTTTTACATCGCCCTGTAACTACCGCGTATCTAAAAACCTGTGAGCATACATTAAGAGCACGGTGAGCTGTATTTACTGCTCCACGCGCTTCTATTTTCCTTAATGCGGATAGTAAATCAGAATGCAGTACATTAACTATTGGCTTATTTCCAATAACAGGGAACATATCTTTAGTTAAGATACGTATACACCTGACTTTATGTGTTGATGATTTATCGGTCATGTGCCTATCAAACCATTCCAAGGAAACAACTTCAAAACTATTAGCTACCAAATCACACTTAGCCGCCTTGATAGCTTTCTTATTTGCACAAGGGTCAATACCTTCCGCGATTTTATTCCGAGCCTTATCTCTGTCATCTCGTGCCTGCTTTAAAGTAGTTTCAGGGTATACCCCCACAAGGCAAGGGATTTCTCTTTGCCGTCAATTCGGTATTTAAGGCGAAAGTATTTTGAGCCATTAGGGTTAATCAAAAGGAACATTCCTTTAGAATCCGCTAACTTATAAGGATTGTCTTTAGGCTTTGCATTCTTGCAAGTGGGGTCAGTTAATGGCGTATGGGGGTATCGGTTTTTGATTTAGCTAACATACCCCCGAATGTACTCCCCTACTTGACTGATATGTCAATAAACCTTATGAGACATTACGGACATAAAAAAACCCGCTAAGCCTTATGGCTTGCGGGTTCTGGTACTATCTGGAATCGTTTGAAACAATATTTTGGCGGAGAGCTAGGGATTCGAACCCCAGGAAGGGATAAACCTTCAACGGTTTTCAAGACCGCCGCTTTCGACCGCTCAGCCAGCTCTCCAAGAGCCGCATATAATATCTTAGTTTATTAAAAAAACAATTTTTTTATGCACTAATTTAAAATATTTAATTGCAGCATATGCGTCTGATTGGAAAATGGCAACTAAAACAACTACCTTTGCCGAGTTCACTGCTTATGTGTAAATCGGCATCGTGGCGCATTAAGGCGTGTTTTACGATGGCTAGACCTAAGCCGGTTCCTGGGACTTTTTTGCGACGCTTTGCTTCTACACGGTAGAAGCGTTCAGTGACTCTAGACATATCGACTTCTGAAATGCCTTCTCCGTGATCTGTGACGGATAAAATGAGTTCATTTTCGGATTGATACCATTGGACGATAACCTGTGAGTCTTCGGGTGAGTATTTGAGTGCATTACCCAGTAAGTTGGTGAATGCGCTGCGTAAGTCTTGTTCTTCTCCAAAAATATGGGCGGCGCTGTCCAAATTTAATTGTATGCGACTTGATGCATTTTCAAATAGGTCGCTTTCTTTACAAATCTGGCTTAACAAATTAGGGACATCAATACAGACTTGTTTTTTTTGTTGGGTTTCAAGGCGGGTCAATAACAGCAGATCGTCAACTAAATGTTGCATTCGTTCTGTTTGATCTTGCATGGCTCTAAATGATGTGGTCAGCAGCGGCGAGACCCCATCATCTAAATCTTGCAAAGTTTCAAGATAACCTTTTAATACGGTGAGCGGCGTTCTTAATTCATGCGAAACATTGGCAACAAAGTCTTTGCGGATGGTCTGCATTTTTTTGAGTTGTGTGACATCTTGAGCTAACAATAGACGTAAACCCGAGCCATAGGCAATAATTCGAACCTCTAGGGTAATGCGATGATTAGTAGGCGAGGGCAGTATAACCGGTTCACTATAATTAGCTGAGCGGATATAGCGAATAAATTCAGGGAAGCGAATTAGGTTAAGGATGCGTTGACCTTTATCGGTTTGTTGTAGGCCTAGCATTTGTCTTGCGGCTTTATTGGCCCATTCGATTTCGTCATTGGCTCGCAAAACGACCGCCGCATCAGGCAAGGCTTCTGTGGATTGACGAAATTGTTCGATGAGCTTACGTAATTTTTTTTTTCGTCGCTTCTCGGTTTTTTTGATGCGGTGGATATAGTAATAGATATCTTCCCAAATGCCGCTCGTTTTGGGATAAGCGCCTTTACCACCAGCACTAACCCATTTTTCAAAGCGCCGGATTTGTAAAAACTGCATAACCCATAGCAGCGCAGACAATGCAAACAACACCGGGAATAAGTGTTTGGTTACAAGCCCCAGTAGCACCGCTGCAATGTAGAGCAATGTCAGTCGGTAGAATTCTTTGCGCCACGCACTTTGCATAGACTATGACATTAAAGAAAATCGATAACCAAAACCGCGTACGGTTTGCACTAAGTCTTCACGTCCATGTTCACCGAGAATTCTGCGTAGACGGCGAATATGGACATCGATAGTACGTTCTTCAATGTAAACACTCCGACCCCACACTTGATCGAGTAGTTGTGTTCGGCTATAAACTTTGTCAGGGTGAGTCATAAAGAATTGCATGAGCCGAAATTCAGTGGGACTGACTTCCAGTTGCTTATCGCCAATACTCAGACGATGCTGCTCGGTATCCAGCACGAGATCTCCCAACACGATTTGCGCCAGTCCCTGAATTTTGCCACTTCTTCGTAACACAGCGCGGATACGTGCGACCAACTCTTTAGGTGAAAAAGGCTTGGTTACATAATCATCGGCACCGATTTCCAGACCTCTCACTTTGTCTTCTTCCTCGCCACGCGCCGTCAGTACGATAATTGGCCAATCTCGGTAGGCCGGTTCTTTTTTCAATCGCCGCGCCCATTCAACGCCACTAATTCCGGGTAACATCCAATCTAACAGAATTAAGTCCGGAGAAATTTCTTCCAGTACTTTTTGTGCTTCCTCGGCATCGGCTGCCGCGATGGACTTAAAGCCAGCTTGCTCAAGTACCATCATGAGCATCCCTCTGATAGCGTCTTCATCTTCAACAACGAGAATATTCAGTCTTGACATAAGTTATATTAGGGATAGTGAACATACGATATAGTAACAAATTAGTTACAAAAACCTTATTATCTTTCGATGACAATAGTCAATTAAAGGACTATCGAAATAGCAGAAACGAACGACTACTGCGAACATGACGATCAACAGCACGAATCCAGATTGCCAATTTTTTCATTCTACTTATTCCCAAGCGCCAGAGGTACTTGGGTAACTCGCACGCTAAGTTAAGCGGATTAATACCCTTGAAAATTCGTAATTATTCACAGGGCTGGTCGGTGTCGATAATGTCAGGGCACTCGGCAATAAAATGTGTAGGTGTTCCTGTCCAGCATCCTGCTTGAGCTGACCGATTTTTTTGAGTATTTTGCGATAGAACGATTTAAGCGCTTGTCCCGCTTTAATTGGGTCGCCACGAATTAGTCTAAAATAGCCTCTTTAGCTTTAGCGTGGTTGATTAAAAAATAGACAACTGGAATCACCACTAATGAAAACAGCGTTGACGCGATAATGCCAAAAATAAAACTCCACGCCAACCCCGAAAAAATCGGATCCAGAACAATCATCATTGAACCGAGAACAGCGGATGCTGCGGTCAAGAAAATGGGATTTAAACGTGTTGCACCTGCCTCGATAATCGCATCGGCCAAGCTGATGGTCTGCTCTTTGTGATAAATTGTCTCGATAAAATCAATCAGAATGATCGAATTTCGCACCACGATACCGGCTAAGGCAATCATGCCAATCATTGCGGTGGCGGTAAAATAAATCGGTGTGGCATAACCGCCCACTGGTTCAGTAAACAAATTAATAAACCAAAAGCCCGGCATAATGCCAATGACAGTTAAAGGAATCGCAATCATCATAATCAGTGGCACACTGAGCGAGCCGGTTTGTCCAACCAATAAGATGTAAATCATCACCATCGCGGCGGCAAACGCCAAGCCTAAATCGCGAAACACATCTACCGTAATTTTCCATTCGCCTTCTCCTGCCATTTCTGTTTGATAGCCTGTAGGCAAAGGTTGTTGTTTAAAGCGATCAAATAAATCCAAAATGGCTTCGACCGGACTACGCCCGGCCATTTCAGCCGTGACATAGACCACTTGCTGCAAGTTTTTATGATAAATCGCTTGCTGCGCGTGTTCGTGCTTGAAATGACCGATTTCACTCAAGCGTATCAGTTTACCTTGCTCTGACTTCACGGATAGCGCGAGCAAATCGACCTCGGATGAACGTGCGTCTCGTGGTAATTGCAGTCGTATGGCTAAAGGTTGGCGCTCACTATCTTGATGCAGAAAACTAACTGTGCCTCCAGCAATCGCGAGTTGTAAGGTTTTGGCAACTTGATCGCTATGAATACCCAATAAGGCGGCTTTGTCCTGTTCGATAAAGAAATGCAGTTTATCTTGTTTGGCTTCGATTACATCATCCACATCGACTATACCATCGGTCTGTTCCATGTCCGTCCTAACGCGCTGGGCAACCGTCATAATGTCTTGATAGGAGGCTTGCGGAGGCCCATAAACTTCTGCGACCACGGTTGATAAGACGGGGGGGCCGGGTGGCATTTCGACAATTTTGATATTAGCACCATATTGCTGCTCAATGCGGTCAATTTCTGGACGTAAACGCAAGGCAATCGCGTGCGAGTCTTGTTGACGATGTGCTTTATCCGCCAGCACAATCCGTATATCGCCTACCTGAGCACCTTGACGCAGATAGTAATGGCGTACCATCCCATTAAAATCCATTGGCGACGCTAAACCAACATAGGTTTGATAACTACTGATTTCATTAATCGTCGCCAAGTAGCGACCTAAGGCCGTTGCAACTTCATCGGTGGTTTCCAGTGCAACGCCTTTGGGCATGTCGATGACCAGCTGTAATTCGTTTTTATTATCAAAGGGTAATAATTTCAATGGCACAACCCGAGTGACGGCGAGCATGGCGGAGGCAACAAAGGCAATAAATACGGCAACCAAAAACCAGCCCGCTCGCGATTTTTTGCCTAATAGCGGTGCCATTATCGCGTGGTACAGTTTAAAACTCCGACTTTGCTGCAAATCAAACGGTTCATCATGCCCTTTACCATAGTCACCTTTAAGCAAGCGGTAACTCGCCCACGGTGTGACGGTAAAAGCAATAATAAGCGACATTAACATGGCAATGGGTACATTAAACGCCATCGGTGCCATATAAGGCCCCATCATGCCGGTAATGAAAAACATCGGCACAAACGACATAATCACGGCAAACGTTGCCAAAATAGTGGGCGGACGGATTTCATTGACGGCGGTTAATAAGGCTTGTAAAGGTGGCTCTTTACGCATTTTGTAGTGGCGATGAATGTTTTCAACATCGACGATAGGATCATCCACCAATAAACCTAGCGATAAAATCAGTGCAAACAAGGTCACACGGTTAATCGTGTAGCCAAATAACAAATCGCATAACAAGGTAATAGCAAATGTCATCGGTACGGCTAGTGACACAATCAATGATTCTTTAAAGCCCAGTGATAACGCCAGCAATACAATGATAGTCAAAATCGCAATCGATAAGTGCATGACCAGCTCATTGACTTTATGATCAGCCGTTTCACCGTAATTACGGGTAATACTGACTAGCATATCGCTGGGAATCAAGTTGCCTTGCAATTGGGCGGTAACGGTCAAAACCTGTTCCGCCACGCTCACCGCATTACTACCCTGACGTTTGGCAATAGCCAGCGTGACCATCGGTCGCTCTTGTCCGGCTTTAGGCATTTCTCCAGTTGCCTGCCCAACCGTCTGCATAGTCGCGACGGCGGGTCCAAAACCCATACGGGTATAGTTATCCGTATCTGCTGGCCCATCAAGTACCTCGGCAACGTCACGCAAATGTAGCAGTCGTCCATCAGAATGGCTCAACACGGTCGCGCCAACGTGTTCTGCATTTTGATAATACGGCCCAGCTTCTAGGATGATTTCCCGATTATTTTGATTAAGATAACCTATGGGTTGGTTGCTATTGCTCTTTGCCAAGGCATGCTGAATATCAAGTAGACTAAGATGACTGGCTTGTAACTTGGCGGTGTCTGGATAAACGGAAATACGGCGCGGTGTCGCACCCAGTACCCAGCTTTTGCCTACATTGTCGACTTTACGCAGCTGCTCGATTAACTCATCCGCCACACGCCGCAATGCTATGGGATCACTCTCCGCTTGTTGCGACGATAAGCTGAGCAGCAAAATAGGCACATCATCAATTTCTACCGGTTTCACCAGCCAATTGCTTACTGCGGGCGGAATGCTATCTTGATTGGCCAAAAGCTTATCGCGGGTTTTAATCAGGCTGTTCTCCTGATTCTCGCCGACTAAAAAGCGCACGGTAACCAGTGCTGCACCGGGACGTGAGACCGAATAGACATATTCAACGCCTTGAATTTGCCTAAGAAGCACTTCTAAGGGCGTGGTGACTTGTTTTTCAACCTCTTCACTGGATGCGCCCGGCACTTGCACGAAAACATCCATCACCGGCACCACAATTTGTGGGTCTTCTTCGCGCGGGGTTAGTAATAATGCGATACCGCCTGCTAAGAGAGAAATGAGTAAAAAAAGCAGCGATAAATGTGAGGTAGTAAAGCGGCGGACAATAGCAACCGTCAGGCTATCTTTTTTAATCGTCACTGCACTCATGGTTTAACCTCGCTATTGCGAAGAATGCGCTCACCTTCGTGTAATCCCGATAAGACTTCGACTTGATCGCCATAGGCTTTGCCGGTGCGGATGTGGCGGATTTGTAGGTGTTGTTGGTCGATGATGTTGACCGCTTGCAATTGACCATAATGCACAAGCGCCGTTGTGGGAATCAGCAAGGTTTGTTGCTCGGGTTGGCAGGCTAATTCGAGCCAACCCAATTGCCCGGGTTGCACAGAGTTGGTGGCTGGCAAGCGAACTTTTATGGTTTGACTACGAGTTTGCGGATCGATTTCAGGCGCGATTTCATCGACAATGCCCGTTAAGGTTTGCGCTATCGCATCAATCCGAACGTTCAGCGTCATACCGATTTTGGCTTGATTGGCACAATGACTGGCGATAGGCACGTCTAAACGCAGATCATCTGGTTTATGAAAGGTCACAATCGCCTGATTCGGCACACCCAAATCGCCAGGCTCTTGTAAACGCTCGCCGATGATGCCGTCAAAAGGTGCGGTCAACACATTTTCACCCAACACAACTTGCGTTTGTTGTGTCGCACTGACAGCTTGCTGAGCGAGTGCGCGGGCGGCTTGCGCTTGTGCCAAGGCGGCTTCGTATTGCTGGCGAGTTGCCGCTTGTTTATTGAACAACGTGGTCATACGTTTTTCTTCAGCAGTGGCTTGAGCCGCTTGTGCCTGAGCCGCTAATTCGGCGGCATGGCTGGCATGAGAACTGGCGAGCAAATCACGATCATCTAATCTTGCGATCAACGCGCCTTTTTTCAATCGATCACCGGGATGTACAGGAATATCGATAATACGAGCGGTCAACTTAGGCGTGATTTTAACCGCCCATCGAGAGCGCACCGTGCCTTGCCAAGTCAGCGCGTTGGCTGTCATTTGTCGGTTGACGGTGAAAATGTCTGCCTCATTGGGCAATGGCTCTGTTTTGAGGGCTTGGCTTCCTGGTGCAATTTTGCTATCGCCACCTAACACGCCTAAAGCCAATAAAATAACCAGCAATAAGCCAGTGATTGCCGCCGTAGGAATGAGCCATTTATGTGTGGTAAAAAAGGCCGTGTCATCGGTCATGGGTTTAATCCTGTTTGTTGTTATGGCTAAAAACCAGTCGCTTGCTTCAAGTCCGCTTCGGCTCGCAATGCATCATAACGGGCACTGATTTGCCGTGTATGGGCTTTGTCACGCGCTACTTCAGCTTCAATATAACGGGTTACGGTGACGACACCGGCTTGTCGCTGCTCATTCACTAGGCGCAAAGCTTCTTCCGCCGCTTGCACGGATAAGCTTGCCACATCGGCACGGTTTAAGGCTTCTAGCAGTTGCAATCGCGCCGCTTTTAAAGCGCTTTCGAGTTGTAAACGTTGTTGTTGCGCGGCGGCTTGTACGGCGCTTAATTCATGTTCGGCATGTTTGATTTTTTCTTGTGTTGCAAAACCATTAAAGACATCAACCTCAACTTGAACCCCAACACTGACATTATCGCGGTTTGGGTCAAAGTCGAGATTTTTGCTATTTGAGCCGTAACTGACAAACGCATCAGCGCGGGGTAAATATGCGCCTTTAGCGGCGGCAAGTTGCTGTTTGGCAAGCGCAATACGCTTTTCAGCTGCTTGCAATTCAGGATGTTGTGCGACTGCTTGGGTCAATAAAGACTCAAAAGCCGCCGGTTTCTGGGGGAGTTGTTGCGCTAGGCTTTCTGAAATAGTTAAGGGGGTGTTAGCGGGCAAGCCTAACAAAGTCTTCAGCATCGTATTCGCCATATCAATGGCATTTGCAGTACGGATTTCCTCTTCTTGGGCTTCGGCGAGTTGCACTTGTAGAGACAAAACATCGGATTTTAGCAGTGCGCCTTCGTCATAACGTTTTTGTGATAACGTCAATTCGCTTTGCAGCGCGGCAACCGAACGGGTACTGACCCGATGAGCCTCGTCAGCAGCAAGTTGCCCATAGTACGCAGTGGTAATCTGGTTGAGCAAGTGATTGCGAACCGCCGTTTTATCCCATTCGCTGGTTTCAATACCCAGTTGCGCCGCTTGGCTAAGGTGAGTATCTTGACCGCCGCGATAGAGAGAATAAGTTGCGGTAAGTTGAGGTCGGAAATTATCTATCCCACCCGGATGATTAAAATCAGTACCGGCAAAATTCAGTCGCCGTTGGGCAATAATCATTGCAAACGCTTCGGCTGGATTATTAGTATGCTGGTAGGCAAGACTGACTTTTATCTGCGGATAAAAATTAGCCAGTGCTAAACCGAGTTGGTTTTGTGCTTGTTCAATGCGTTCTTGCATGATGCTTAATTCTGGATTGTTCGCCAGTGCGTAATCCAGTGCTTGCGCTAAAGTCATGGGCGGCTGCGGCGTGTCCGCATTCGCGCCAAGCGCAAGACTTAATAAGCCTGCACACCAAAATTTGTTTAAGTTGTTCATGACCGTATTTGTGCGTACCTTGAAACCAGATTGCAAGTACGCACAGCGTACTCGACCTTTGTATGCCTTATTTTTTTAAGCGCATAATGCCCATAATTTTTAACGGCAAACGCTCATAAAACGGCTCGCTCAGACCTTTACGGACTTTACGCATAAAGTATTTTTCATAGCCAATTTTCGCCCAGTGTACCCATTTACCTCGCGCCGCCCATTGCACATTGCGTGGCGGAATTTGCGGCATGGCCAAAAACGCTATGCCAGAATCACCAAAGTCTGCCAGACAAAGTGCGTTCCACGTGCCTTTATGGCTAGGTTCACCGCCGTCCAATTCTTCGCGTATATTATGTGCGGTGGCAGTTACCATCGACTCAATCATGTAGCCGGTTTTAGGGATGCCAGTCGGAACAGGCGTTGGTTTTTGTGGCGGTATCGCGATACAAACCCCAACCGAATAAATGTTTTTATAGGTCGGATTGCGTTGATGCTCGTCAACCAGCACAAAACCGCGTGGATTGGTTAATTTTTCAATGCCAAACAGGGCATCAACACCTTTGAACGCCGGCAACATCATGCTGTGTTTAAAAGGCAATTCATGTTGTTTTTTGACTTGACCATTTTCATCAACTTCCGTCACATACATCATGCCGTTTTCAACCTTATCGACTTTGGCATTACATATCCAGTCGATGTGTTTATTACGCATTTCACTTTCTAACATGCCTTTAGTATCGCCTACGCCGTCTAAGCCCAAATGTCCGATGTACGGCTCGGCTGTGACATAAGTCATTTTTACTTGGTCGCGAATTTTACGCTGACGCAAGTCAGTTTCCACCGTGAACATATACTCATAAGCCGGGCCAAAACAGGATGCACCTTGTACTGCACCGATAATAATCGGGCCTGGGGCTTGTACAAAATCGTTCCAGCGTTCACCCGCAGGGCCAGCATGATCGACATGACAAATGGATTCGGTGAAACCATTAGGCCCTAAACCTGGAATTTCATCAAAGGCTAATTTAGGGCCGGTGGCGATAATTAAATAATCATAGCTGACGACTTGACCATCTGCTAACTCAAGCTGATTTTGCTCCGGTTGAAAACGAGTGACTTGTTGCTGAATAAAGGTGATTTTTTTCTTTTTAAATACGGGTTCCAACGGCACTTTTATATCTTCAGGTTTGCGCCAGTTCACACCAACCCAAGGATTAGATGGGACAAAGTGGAAGGTTGGCGTGTCGGCAATCACCACTACCTCATCGTCTTGACGCGCAAGCTCTTTCATTTCAAACGCCATTGGGATGCCGCCAATGCCTGCACCAACGATTACAATTTTAGCCATGTAAATAGTCCTATTTTAATAATGAGTGCCGGTATTAATGGCAGGATGGTTTAACGCCCAATTTTTTCAAAATAATTTCCAGCGGACAAAAATGAGTAAAACCGCTTTGTAATAAGTTGGCACCAACAAAGGCAGTAAACCATAACCAGTTGCCATTTTGAAATAGCGGACTGTCTGGAACGCCTAAGCCTAAAGAAAGTAACACAAAGCTACCTGCGACTATTCTAACAATGCTGTCTGTATTCATTAATCTTTTGACTCCTTTGATAATTTTAGGGTTTCGCAAGCTGTGATAACGTATATAACAATGTCGGCTAGCAACTAACACGGGACATCAACAAGTTTAACGGTGTCCCGCTTTAGATTGGTAGCCGAGATTGATCAACCGGTCATGACTTAACCGACATTCAGCAATAAGTTTGCCAATACGTCTATTAGGTTAACTTGCTTACGCTTTACTGGATTATCGTTGATGATTTTTGATAGAGATGTGTCGCGCATGAAACAATTGAAACAATGCTATGGCTTTTTGAAACAGTTTGAAACGCCTGTTGGGCTTTGGGCTATTTTTGGTGCAAATCTTAACGATTTCACAGGCTTTAGTGTTCAATGGTTAGGGCAGTTTTTGTGGGAGAACAGCTGGCTTGCACAGGGAGTAAAAACATGTTTTTTAATCCGATTAACGACGGGTTTCGTTCTCGCGCATTGCCTCACTCACTGAGGGGGAGTGAGTATGTACTGAGGTGATTAATAGGATTCAGCGACTAATTCAAAGGTATTTTCTACTCTAGGATTAAGTAAATTATATTTTTCAGTTAGATACTCTTTAAGCCAAGCTTCAACATCACTAGGTGCTGAGCTAGCTGACTCATCAAGTTTCATTAAACGTTGTTTGAGAATGTGCTGCGGCATGAGTAATAGTTCAACATCGGACATGGCAACATATTTGTCCGGGTGCTGATTACTGCCGTTGATGATTTTTTCCAACTGATGTCGTTTTAATCCTAAGGTATGATTGATTTCGGCGCGAATTTCTAATATGGCAGGCAATAAGTCGCTGCCCGTACAGGTCTCGTCAAATAAGCAGCCAAAGCGATTCAGCAGGTAGTTGATGGCAAAACGATAGATGTCCGACTCTCTGACAAAAAGACGGGAAGCTATGGCTTGAACAGCCGCTCGATCGCTATCAACAAGGCGCAGTGAAATAATTTGTTTTAATTCGTTCATTTCAACTCCTTGAGAGTTGTCATTTAGTGAGGGTCTTTGATTCGTCAAAGATATAAGAAAATTATTACAGAATTACTACGCCAGTAAAATTGTCATCGAATTGAAATACAACTGTAGTACATTTCTCAAAAATTTAATTAAGTTGTCATTATTTGGGATTGAAAAGTGTGGAAAAATAATGCTCAGCAAGATAAAACTTGGGTTTAGTATCGATAGCTCGAGTATTGATTGTTGTGTGTCAATCAAGCATTGGAAAAAATTAATTATTTGTCAAAAGAAATTATTTTTTGTGTGCCTAGCACACAAATATTTGTGGTCGTTAGGAAGTCTAGCGTTGTTTAGTCGTAATGTTGTTTATCAATTTAAATTTAAAGAGGAAGATCATGAAAAAATTGTTATTGGGTGCGGCAGTTTCTGCGGCATTATTTGGTGGCGCAGCACAAGCGGCTATCACACTCGATCCTGCTACAAATTTGCCGGTCATTACGCCAGCAAATACCTATGAAATCTTTTTGTCAGGTTCATCTGCTGCTGGTACATTCTTTAATCTGTTGTTTACCAGCTCAAAATTACCCGCTGCCAATAGAATTTGTGACTCATCTAAGTTGATTTATAAATTCCATGACACCGCAACCGTCGGTAAAGATCAAGTCGCTTATCTGTGCGAATTAAACACAGCTAACCCCGCGTTAACCGGTTTGGCAGCGGGTAAAACCAATCTATTGATTTACAAACGTGATGCGGGTGGTTCAGGCATGGGCGTTACGCCAGTAGTGGCAGATTCAGCTATCGATTTCTTGCGTGTTGATACTCCTGCAAACTGTACCAAAATTTCTGACGGTGTAGCGGGTATCAGTTTTACAAAAATCAACTGTACTTACACGGCTGGTAATGTCGCATTGTCAAATTCACAAAAACCTGACTTTGGTATTTCAGATGTTGACCCGATTCAGTTCCAAGGGGATAACACGCCATCCGGTTTGGCTCCAGTGACAGCAGATGATGTGAGTAAATTAACCATTACTCCTGCGGCTGCACAAGTCTTTGGGGTAGTTGTTTCAACTAAATTGCGTAATGCAATGCAAGAAGCGACTTTTGGTGTTGGCAGTAAATGTGTGGGCAAAGAAGATTTAAGCTGTATGCCATCCTTGAACTCGGCGCAAATTGCGAGTATTTTCACCGGTCAAATCAGCTCATGGGATCAGTTAAAAGTTTCAGGCACTGACAGTTTGTTTTCAATCGCTTCTGCTGCAAATAAACCTGTAAGCAGTCGCATGCATATCTGCCGTAGAGGCAGTGGTTCAGGTACGCAAGCACAATTAGCTATTAAATTCATGGGTTATCCATGTAATTCAGTCGCTACTCAAGGTGCTGTTGATAATACTGGAATACCAGAGTCATTGCCAAAAGCGCAAATCCATGCGATGTCTTCAGCGGGTGCGATGGAAGAATGCTTGTCTGAGTTAGATTCAGGTAGTAATACTGTAGGTACTTCATTCAATAACACCTTTACTGATGGCGCGCGTTGGGCTATCGGTATTCAAGGTAGTGAGAAAAATGCACTGAGAACCTCAGCCTATCGTTTCATTAAAATTGATGGTGTTGAGCCAACTTTAGACAAAGTCGTTCGTGGTAAATATAAAGATTGGGTTGAGTTGACGTATCAATACAACAATACTCACGCATGGGATCAAAGTGAAAAAGAAGTTGTTGATGAAATCATTAAAGAAGCGGGTAACCCAATCGTTATGGCAGCAACTAACTTAGGTGCTGTACATTCATGGGGTAAAAGTGGTTTCTTGGCCGCGCCTAAATTCTACACAGGCCCTGCTACTGGATTAGTTTCTTATGACAAACCGGTTAACATCTTAAGTCATGGTACGACTGCAGCTTCGACCAATAACTGCCGTATGCCTGCTACTTACAGTACAGGTACTGGTGTTCAATTCAAATAAGCTTTATGCTTAGCCTATTGAATAGGCTGAGGTAACGGATTACCTGAAAAAAGCCAGTTGTCGTTAGGCAATTGGCTTTTTTATTGGGCGTTGATTTGCGTTACTGGTGTAATCGAGGACTAAGCTCATTCAAGTATTGAGTGGGTTAATTTAACTTTGACCTCGTAAATCATCTCCATAGTTACTGACTTCCCTGCTTGTCATCAAAAATTAATAATATCCAAATAAAATGTAATACAGGAATTTAGCTGTCATTAGACACTAAATCTATTCATCTAATCATGTCCAAGACAATCAAGTGCTTTAGGTTTTTTACCGATAGGCACAAAGTCCAACTAAAAAATTCAACAAAGCTGAATAAAAACATGCGGATACCTGACAACAAGCGACACACCTTAGTTAAGCAAGCGGTTTTGTGCTTTTTTTTAGGGATAAAATTAACAACAGCTCCAGTGTTGGCTGAGCCGGAGCAAGCTGCACAGCAGTCGAGTTTTGATCTTTTAGAGTTGCGTGTACAAGGCAATACACTCTTAGAGAAGACCGTGTTAGAAAAAACGGTATACCCATTTCTCGGTGTAAAAAAGACTATCGATACGGTAGAAGATGCGCGTACCGCGTTGGAAAAAGTGTATCACGACCAAGGTTATCAAACTGTTGCGGTTGATATTCCCGAGCAGAATGTAAAAAATGGTGTGATCTACCTCAAGGTTGTTGAAGGCAAGGTATCTAGGATTCGAGTTAAAGATTCTCGCTATTTCGATTTAGGTGCCATTAAGGAAGGTGTTCCTGAATTAAAAGAAGGCAATGTCCCTAATTTGCCAAAAATGCAAGAGCAGATAAGTACACTCAGCGCTCAGAGTGTGGATCGAAAAATCACTCCTGTGTTACGGGCTGGCGATACGCCCGGTACCTTAGAAGTGGATCTTAAGGTCAAGGACTCATTGCCGTTTCATGGACGTGTCGAGATGAATGGTAGGAATACCGCATCGACCACTCTTACACGCTTAGTCACCACGTTGCACTATGATAATTTGTGGCAAAAGCTGCATAGTGCCTCGTTGATGTACCAGGTTTCACCTGAAGATAATCAAGAAGTGGATGTTTGGGCAGGCACGTATGTGATGCCTGTGCCGATGACTAATGCAAAATTTGCGTTTTATGCGATTAGTTCAACTTCAAATGCACAAATCGCCAGTGCTGGTGCGCTATCCGTTGTGGGTATTGGTCATATTTACGGCGCTCGATTGATTAAGCCCCTATCTGGTCTAGGTAGTTATAATCACTCGATGACCGTCGGGTTTGATCATAAAGAATTTACCGAAGATCTTAATTTAATCGGCGCGGACACCATAAAAACCCCGATTACCTATGTACCCTTTATGGCGGAATACTCTGGATCGTACCGAGGCGAAAAATACTTTGCGTCATTTAATACCGGCGTCAAGTTCTCTATTCGTGGTTTGGGGAATGATCACACTGAATTCAAAAACAAACGGGATAGCGCACAATCGAATTATTCAATTTTTACTGGCGGTTTGAATTACACACGTGAATTACCTTATGGCCTGGAATTCGCCAGCCGAATCAATGGACAAAAGGCTAACTCCCCTTTAATTAGTAACGAACAATTCTCCATTGGTGGTATGCAAAGCGTAAGAGGTTATTTTGAAACGCAAGCGCTGACCGATGATGGTTTGATGGGATCGTTTGAATTGCGATCACCGCATTTGCTACCTGCTTACATGGATACGATCAATAAACTACAAGCTATTGCTTTTTTTGATGGTGGTCGTGGCTGGACACAACACGCGCCTAAAGGTACGGCTCAAAGCATTGATTTAGCCAGCCTTGGTTTTGGTATGCGTTTCCAATTATGGAAATACTTTGTCGGCGTTTTGGACTTAGGCTTCCCATTGATTGAGATCAAACCTGTGCAAGCGGGTGATCCTAAATTACATTTCAACATTGCATCGGAATTTTAGTTCATAAAACTCGGGTCAGGATTCTTTCTGTCCAAAACAGGGCTTGTGTCGCTTGTCACATCTGTGTTTTGGATAGTGGCAAGATACGTCGTGGTGTTAATTGAACAATATTAAATTTTGCACAAATTAAGGTGATGAACATGGGTAATAAAGAAAGTGTGACCCAACACAAATCAGCAATGGAAAATTTTGATTTAAAGCCGCTGTCGGCCTGTGTACGTATGGCGATTGTGAGTGGTGTTGTTATGAGTTCCATGTCATCCGCTTATGCCGATTTACCTGTTTCCGCAGAGGTCATGGCGGCGACCGCGACAGCCGTTGCGGCTGCTACGGCAGTAACCGTTGAAAAACCTACGTTACCGATACCCGTGTCCAATGGGCAAGACTTTGCAACGCTTGGCACGGCAACCTTGCCTGACGGCTACAACAAAGATACCGCAGCGGCATTAGACAAGCTGGATATCAATCAAACGACGGATAGAGCTATCCTTAAATGGGATTCTTTTAATGTTGGAGCTGATAAAGCCGTTTACTTTCACCAGCCGAGCAGTTCATCGATTGCCCTAAACCGTGTGGTGGGTAACGATACTGATCCCAGCAGTATTTTGGGTAAAGTGACCGCTGATGGACAAATTTATTTGTATAACCAAAATGGTTTTTTGTTTGGCAAAGACTCCCAAGTTAACGTCAATACCTTAGTGGCATCCACACTCAATATCTCGGATAAAGTGTTTCAAAATGGGATTGTTCGTGAGTTTGATGATACTGGTAATGCGGCACTTGCGGCTGATTCGGGTGCAAAAACAAACGGCATAATAAATGTCGAAGCAGGCGCAAGGCTTCATGTCGACAAAAATGGTCGATTATTGATGGCGGCTTCTGAAGTTAACAATAACGGCAATATCAGTGCAGAAGATCAAGGTCAGATTCTTTTGGTTGCCAGTAAGGATAAAGTGTATTTGCAGCCAGCGGATAAAAACAGCCCGTTTGCTGGCTTATTAGTCGAGGTTGGCAGTGGCGGAAAAGTGACCAACCAAAGTTTGGGGAACATTTCAGCCAAACAAGGCAACATTACCTTAGCCGGTTTTGCAGTTAATCAAGAGGGACGTGTCACAGCGACAACCTCGGTGAGTGTAAATGGCTCAATTCGTTTATTAGCCAGAGAGGGTGCTGAAAAGCAAAACGAAGCCTTAGTTGCAACACAAACAACCCGACAAACCGCCGCTGCCGGAGAGTCAAAAGAATCAAAAGTCACATTTAAAAATGGCAGTACCACGGAAATATTGGCCGACAACAGTGGTGGCTTGGCGATTGATGAACAAAAACAACCCACTTCCTACATGGAGGTTTCTGCTTATAACGTCGAAATGGAGAACGGTTCAAAAATCCATGCGCCAAGCGGAACCTTATCGGTTACTGCCACGGATAACTTATTAGACCCCGTACAAAGTACTAAAGGTCAAATACTTGTGGGGCAAGGTGCAAGCATTGATGTTTCAGGGACAAAGCATATCGCGGCATCTGTTGAGCGGAATGTGGTTGCTGTACCGGTGCAAAGCTATGAATTACGAGATTCGCCATTACAGAAAGGTGGCGTTTTGAAAGGTCAAACCGTGCAGGTGGATATCCGCAAACAAACCAAGATTATTGATACGAGCGGTGCGTTAGCACGTTTTGAGCGGGGTATTGATGAGCGTTTAGGGACAGGTGGTACGGTAAATTTTGTATCCAGTGGCGATGTGGTTGTTAATGATGGGGCGACGATTGATATTTCAGGCGGTTCGATTGACTATCAATCCGGATATATTAATACCACCAAGTTATTAACCGACTATGGACGTATTGTTGATATTAGTGAAGCCGACCCTAACGAACATTATGCGGAAATCTATGGCATCGTAAAACAAACGACGGACAAATGGGGCACAAAGGAAACGGTTAATGAACAAGCGGAGTATAGCAACAGTCGTTTTGAGGAAGGCTATACACAAGGCTTAGATGCAGGCTCCGTCAATTTATCAACGCCTAAAATGACGTGGAACGGCGATTTAGCCGCTGGAGCTGAGGCCAATATAAATCAGCGCACGGCGGATAGTATTGCATTTGGTGGCGCATTCAATTTTGATTCAACGGAATTTAACACCGCACAAAATATTGTTTTACAGGGACAAAAGAACACCCAAGACACGGCTGATTTGGTGTTATCTACCGCATTAACCAATGCCTCAGGTATTCAGCAATTTAATATTAAAACATTAGGTGGTGTGACAGTTGCCGCAGATGCCAATGTTGAAATGCAGCCCAATAGCCAATTCAGTCTCGACGTAGGCAAAATTGATATTGAAGGTAATATTTATTCAGCTGGTGGTACCTTGAATTTGACAAGCCGTAATACCGGTTTAGTCGATAACTCCGGTAAATTGGATGTTGGCAGCAACGCGGTGGTCGATGTGTCGGGGCGTTGGGTTAATGATTTTGCCCAAGGTTATGGTGCAACGCCAAGCGAACCTTTGGCTATTAATGCGGGCTCAATAAAAATGTCGGCAGTGGGTGACTTGACCTTGAATACCGGTTCTGCACTTAAGGCTGATGGTGGTGCTTGGCTGGCGATGACACAGCAAGTAACGAATGGAAAAGCGGGGAGTCTCAGTTTGGCTACCTCGCCAAGATCAGACAACAAATCCTCTCTATTGAGTCTGGGGGGGAGTCTATCTGCTTTTGGCTTAGATAATGGCGGAAGTTTGGCTTTGGCAACTGACCAAATTATTGTTGGACAGGCCGATAAAAGCACCTTATTACCTTCAGACTTAGTGCTTGATGTTCATGATGGGCGATTTGATATAGCAAAAAATGCTGGGTTTAGTTCCTATAAATTAACCGCTACGGCAAAGGATGTGATTTTCAGAAGTGATGCTGACTTAGCACTCACTCAGCAGAACCGAATTTTGGACGGTGATTTTAACCAGCAAGCCAGTAGTGCGTCTATTGCCGGATTTAGTCGATTAGAAACATTGCCTGAGCCACTTCGTAATCCAGTCGATTTAAATCTGGTTGCTTTACGAGATATCAAATTAGAAACGGGTAGTGAAATCTTAGGTGATAAACAAGCGGCTATAAGTTTATCGACGACCGTGGGCGGGATTTACGTAGATGGTAAAGTGGATGCACCTGCTGGAGCGATATCCTTGCGTACGAATGCTGATCCAGGCGTTGAATATAATAATGCCCAAGCTATTTGGCTTGGTAGTCACGCCGATATAACGGCTATGGGCGCACCACTTCTTAACCCATTGGGTGGTGATAGTTTACGCACTGGTGTCATGTTAGATGGTGGCAAAGTGACGATCAAAGCGCAAAGAGGCTTTGTGGTGACTGAAGCCGGTTCACAAATTGATGTTTCGGGTAGTCGCACCGTGTTGGATTTACCGGTTGCCAATAAAGAGTCGGGAGGCATCCATTATGAGCCAACAATTGTGGCTTCAAACGGCGGAACTATTGCTATTACCGCTGCTGAAGGCGGTGTTTTAGATGGTCAATTTAAGGGAATACAAGGTGGCGCGACTCGCTTAGGCGGGCAAATGACTATTGCTTTAGATCGTTTAGAGCGTAATCCACCTGATCCAGCATTAATTCCTTTTCCCAATGCGGATTTATCACTGAATATTGTGCAAACAGCGCAAACACAACTACCCAATAATCTGACTTTTGGCACGGCTATGCCAAATTCAATCACCGGGCAAATGTTAGTGAGTGCGGATAAATTGAACCAAGGCGGTTTTGCTGATGATCGTTTCGTATCCAACAATCAAGTCAAGTTTTCGGGGGATGTCAATTTATCCACGCAGTCGCGTATTGATATTGATGCCCCACGTATCGCTTGGGAGAGTTTAGAGGGTGCAAGTAACGGTGCAGTGACACTGAATACGGCATTTTTGCGGATAGGTTCAAATTTAATCCGCGAAGTGGATCGTTTGCCCAGTTTAGGTCAGGGTCAGTTTACGGCTAATACACAGTGGTCTGAGTTAGGTGGCGCGTCTTTATGGACGGGCTTTAGTGACGTCCATTTAAACAGTGCTCATGATTTGCGAACTTTAGGTATCGTTGATATTAGCCAAGCTAACCGCGATTACGTTGGGGAAATGGTGACTGCGGCAAATTTAACCTTATCCGCCAGTCAAGTGTATCCCGCGACTTTAGCGCATTTTAGCTTTTCATTGAAAAATAATCCCGATGCTCAACTCAACATCGCTAGCAGTGGCAATCAAGACAAAACGCCATTATCTGCTGCTGGTATTCTGAGTTTTGATGCGCCAGTCATTAACCAAAACGGTGTGGTCTTAGCGCCCTTGGGTAATATCAATCTTAATGCAGCCAACACCTTAAGTTTAGGTGAAAACAGCGTAACTTCTGTTTCGGCAGCGGGTCAATTAATTCCCTTCGGTGTGATTCAAGGCGGTTTAGATTGGCTGTATCCCTTGGATAGCAACCATAACTTAGTATTGGCAACGCCACCTGAGAAGAAATTGGTTTTATCTGCACCAACAGTGAATTTAGCCAAAGGCAGTACCGTTGATTTGGCGGGTGGCGGTGATTTATTAGCATATGAGTTCTTGCCAGGTTCAGGTGGTTCATTTGACTATTTAGATAAAAATAGTCTGTCTTATCAAGGTGGCTTTGCGGTTGTGCCTTCACTCGGCTCAGCTATCGCACCTTATGATCCGATGCAAAGTGCGGGCTTTAATTATGCGCCAGGTAGCCAAGTTTATTTGAGTGGAACGCCTGATTTGCCAGCAGGCGAATACACCATTCTGCCGCCGCGTTATGCATTATTACCCGGAGCTTTTTTAGTTACACCACAAGCCAATTCGACGGATAGCATTGCCGCGACTACGACGGCTGCGGGACTGCCAGTGGTGCCAGGTTATCAGGCGTTGGCGGGTACAACGGTTAAAGAGCCCCGTTGGAACAGCTATTTAATTGAAAGTGGTACAGACATTCGTAAGCATTCAGAATACGACGAGCAGAAGGCGAATACATTTTATGCGAATCAGGCACAAAAAAATGGTTTAGCCGCGCCGATTTTGCCAATGGATAGCGGACAAATTTCGATTGCCGCACAAGATAAATTGGAATTGCAGGGCGATTTTAAAGTGGCTTCTTTCGGTGGAAGAGGTGCAAAAATGGATATTGCTGCGAATCGCTTAAAAATTGTCAAAACTTTGAGCGATACGCCGACACAAGGCACTTTGGAAGTATTAGCAGACGATTTGAGTCAGTTGGGTGTAGACAGTTTGTTTTTAGGGGGTAGTCGAAGTAATAACGTGCTGACAGCTGCAACCGATTTAAACGTCACCTCGGATGAGGTAACCTTTGATACCAATGCAAAAGTAGCCGTTACTGATTTGGCTGTTGCCGCAAAAAATAAAGTTGAAATCATGAGTGGGGCTGAGTTAAGCGCGACCGGCACTGTAAATACCGGTGATTCGTTATTTAATATTACGGGTGATGGCGCATTTATAAGAGTTTCAGCAGATAACCAAGTCACACTAAATAGAACGTCAATTCAAGGTCAAAGTGGTGATTTATTAATCCAAGACGGTGCGATTTTAGCAGCGTCAAAATCTATGTTGTTGGATGCGAGTCAATCCACGACCTTAGCCGGTGATATTCAGATGAACGGCGGCTCGTTAAATCTGAGTGCGAATGCGATAAATATTGGTGAAGTATCTGGTTTGTCCAATAACGATTTAAATCTTACAAACGAAAAACTTCACAATCTTGCGGTAGATACATTGGTGTTAAGCAGTAAAGACAGCGTGGATTTCTATGGCAACGTTGGTTTTGTCAATGCCGCAGGTAGCTTGGAGCCATTGAAATTCGATAATTTGTCGATTAATGCCGCAGGGTTTTCGGGCTTTGGTAAAGATGGCGAGGTTGCTAAATTATCTGCTAATACATTAAACCTCCAAAATAGCATAAATGCACAATCAACCCATGCGATAACGGGTCAAGGCTCATTAGAGCTTAGTGCGACTAATTACACTCAAGGTCAAGGTAAGTTCGATGTCTTCGGCTTCAAACAGGCGAATATAGCCGTTGATCAAGGCTTTAAAGCGACCGGAGCAGGATCGTTAAATTTCCAAGGCGATGTCAATTTGACCGCCGGTTATATGACCGGAGCGGGTGGTAGTCATTTGGATATGGATGCTAGCGGATATCGCATCCAAACGAGTGGCAATAGCAATGTTACGACCGTGCCGGCTGTTAATTTGGGCGGTGCAATGAATCTTACCGCTGATGCGATTGATTTTAATGCCAATGTACTGATGCCTTCAGGCTCTATTGGACTGCATAGTTTGCAGGGTAATGTGGTCATTGGCAAAAGTGCAAATTTAAATCTCGCAGGTCGAGCAGTAAATTTTGCGGATATGGTCAGTTATACGCCAGGTGGAGATTTACGTGTAACGGCAGACAAAGGTCAAATCAGTTTGCTTGAAGGCTCAGTCGTTGATTTAAGTTCTAGTGGTGATACCGCCAAAGGTGGCACATTAAGTTTAAAAGCGCTTGAAAAAACCATTGATTTAGCCGGGAAAATAAAAGCAACTGCCGGAGGTGCGGAGTTGGATTTAGCACAATTTAGTGCTACTGCGGGTTTTGATAGTTTAATGAATACATTAAATGCAGCAGGTATCACGAAATCTCTCAGTTTCCGTATTCGTGAAGGTGATATCGTTCAAGCTAGTAATCAGATTATTAAGGCTAATGACATTACTTTAGTGGCGGATCAAGGCGCAATTAATCTGGCTGGGCAATTGAACGCTAATGCTAGCGCAACCGGCGGATCTATTAGTCTTTATGCGGGTGATAAGCTGAGCTTAGAACAAGGGTCACAACTCAGTGCTACGGGCGCAATAGGTGGGAATGTTTTAATCTCTTCCGTAGATAATGATGCAGATGATAATAGTGGCATTACTATCAAATCGGGTTCATTAATCGATGTGAGCGGAGCAAGCAAAGAAGCGGGCGGTAGCGTGACGTTGCGAGCGTTACGCGTAGATCGTAACCAAGACGGTGTGGATGATGCAGTCAATATTCAACCGATAGCCGGTACGGTTCAAGGATATGCCGAGAAAGCAACCGGTACTCGGTTTTATGCCGAAGCGGTTAAAAAATACAGTAATTCAGATTTTGCTGTGTTAGGACAAATTGGTGCAACTGACATTGCTAAAATCCAGCAAGATAATAATAAATTCATGACCGCTGACACCAGCAAAACTGTTGCTGCTGAGTTGGGTGAGGGGATTCGTTTAAAACCAGGCGTTGAGATCGATTATAACGGTGATTTGGCATTGAATAGTCGTTGGGATTTAGTGGATTGGCGCTATGCGGACAACGCCATGCCAGGTACGTTGACGATAAACACCAATGGCAATTTAGCGTTGAATGCAAGCTTAACGGATGGCTTTAAAGACGAAACCTTGGTGGGTGTTAATATTCGTGACCGTTTACAAACTGGGGATTCTTGGACGTATCGCTTAACTGCTGGAGCAGACTTAAACAGTGCTGAGCTGGGAGCAACGTCGACCTCGAAAAATTTGACTTTGGCGGCAAATACGGTGATTCGCACCGGTACGGGTGATATTCAACTTGCAGCGGGCGGTAATGTCAAACTAACAGATCAAACCTCGACTATTTATAATGCCGGACGCGCAGAAACGAGCAATCGTTATGGCACGATGAATGATGCGATGGTGGCTTTCATGCTATACGGTGAATATCCAGTGGATGGCGGTGATTTAGTTATCAAGGCCGGTAATAATATTGAAGGGGCTATCAGTAATCAGTTTATTGACAGCTGGCTACTACGTTTAGGTAGTTGGACAAATAATCCAAGCCATACTAACGAATTACCAACAGCCTGGGCAGTGGCTACCGGTTATACCAGTGACGGTTATGGTAATGCTGCCGATTCTACAGTGCCATTGTTCCAAGAAAATATGGGTTCATTTGGTGGGGGTAAGGTCAATATTTCAGCAGCAGGTAATATTAACAACTTATCTGTAATGATTCCGACCACAGGTAAGCAAGTTGGACAAGCGGTTGAAGGTAGTTTTTCTGATTTTACTACCAATGCTGTCCAAGTTCAGGGCGGTGGTGACATGCAGATTGCTGCGGGTGCAAATATTACTGGAGGCGCCTATTTCTTAGCTCAGGGTAATGGCTCGATTTCAGCGGGCGGAGAGATTACGGGTAATAGCCTTCAATTTGCAAAAGGGCCTCAATTAGTGTTAGGGGACAGCCAGTTTGAGTTGAGTGCCAAAAGCGGTATTAAGATTGCAGGGGCTTCAGATGCAATGGTTCTGCATTCAGGAAATAACTATGCCTTAGATGGTAGCAATTTCTTTAGTTATACGGACAAGAGCGGATTAAATCTTCAGTCGCTCTCTGGCGATATTCATTTAGGGGCTGATACCAGTCTCATCGGCTCAACTAATATGCTCAACATATCGGGTAGTCAGGCGAGTTTATCAAAAATCTATCCCGCTTCTTTAAAATCGACGGCTTATGAAGGCAGTGTGTTAGTGGATAACCAAATTACGCTCTATCCATCACCGACAGCAAATTTGACTCTATTGGCAAAAAACAATATTGCATCGAATGTCGATTCATTGCGTTTAAGCATGTCAGATGCCGATAAGTTATTGTTACCTTCCAGCATTTATCCTCTGGCAAGAAATCAGTTGAATGATTCTGAAGCTGTATTAAACCCATTTGGTATAAGTGCCTTGGTTCATGCCGCCGTACCGGTTCATAGTAACGACAATGAGCCGGTGAGAATTGTCACGACTGAGGGCGATATTAAGAGCATTCAAATCAATGTCCCTAAGAATGCAATCATTCAAAGCGGTAATGACATTAATAACGTCTTACTTAATGTTCAACATCTCAATGATGGGGATGTATCAATTATTTCGGCGGGTAGAGATATTCGCTTCACCAGTACGCGTAGTCCAGATGGTTTGTTAGTGGATAACTTTAATGCCATCAAGGTCGCAGGTCCCGGTGATGTATTAGTAAAAGCGGGACGAGATATTGATTTTGGAGCATCAGGTGGTTTGTCCACAGTGGGAAACCTGACCAACACCAACTTATCGAGTGACGTAGGTGCCAATATTGGTGTGTTAGCTGGTTTACAAGCGAAATCAGCGGATTACACGGCTTTTGTGGACATTGTTAAATACGCCGGAAAATACGGTGACTACAAAACCTTAATCGGCGATTTTATGCGAGTGAAGCTGGGTGATTCAGCTTTAATTGGCGGATTATTGTCCACAGTCGATTTAAGTGCCGATGATTACGCCATTATTTTGGGTACGGGTGGATTGAACGCGGAAGTTTATGCGGCAGCCCAACAAAAATTAGACGCCTTAGGTGGAAATCAAGCCGCTAAGTTACCTCTCACTGCCGATGGAAGTCTTGACGTAAAAGCACAACAATTACGTTATCAGGAGTTAGTGGGCAGTGCGGCATTGCAAGAGTTTAAGCAATTAAATCCAAGCGACTACTCAGCCATTCAGCCGCAAATGGATGCGCTGCTCAGCTCGACTTATGCTAATCAATACGCGGCAATTAAAGACATCGTTGTTCCGTTTATACAAAAAATGCCTGGCAATAAGGATCTGTCAGAAACGGACGCTTTAGCGGTATTCGCAAAATTACAGCCGGATCAATATTTACCCCTCCAACCGCAACTAAATTCTTTAGTAAATCAAGTCTTCTTTAACGAGTTAAAAGCATCAGGAACGGCATCTGCTGAATCTGCCAGTGCGGGTAACGTGCGTGGCTTTAGAACTATCGAAACTCTATTTCCTGGTGCCGATTGGAGTGGTAACTTAAGTTTATTTTTCAGTAAATTACAAACGCTTCAAGGCGGTGATATTAACCTGATGGTGCCGGGCGGTGAAATCAACGCAGGTCTTGCGGTATCTTTTTCGGGCGCAAAACAAGCGTCTGAATTAGGTATTGTGGCTCAGAGTACCGGCAATATAAATGCCTTTGTGCGTAATGACTTCATCGTAAACCAGTCTCGGGTGTTTGCACTGAATACTGGAAATATCTTAATTTGGTCGTCTGAAGGCGATATCGACGCGGGTCGTGGTGCAAAATCAGCGATTGCAGCGCCACCACCAGAATACAGTTTTGATGATAAGGGTAACTTAGTGGTTACTTTCCCTCCAGTGGTTTCGGGTAGTGGTATTCGAACCGCAGCACCTACCGGTAGTCGAGCCGGTGACGTGTTCCTGTTTGCGCCTAAAGGGATTGTTAATGCGGGTGAAGCGGGGATTGGTGGAACTAACGTGACGATCTCGGCCACTGCCGTTTTGGGTGCAAATAACATTCAGGTTGGCGGTGTTAGTAGCGGTGTGCCGGTTGCGTCAACAGGTGGATTATCGGCTGGCTTAGCGGGCGTAGGTAATTTAAATGCCAGTGTCAGCCAAGTGGCGCAAGCATCGGCAGACATGAGTAAAGATTCCAAGGAAACTAACAATAAGAGTATGAAGTTAGGTGTACTCAGTGTTGAAGTTATTGGCTACGGAGAAAGTAATGCTAATGACGATGCTAAGAAAAATAAATTGAAGTAACTTGCGTATAGATTAGCAATCAACGAATTTATTTTAGGGCATGCAGTGTAAATGAAGAAATATTGATCGATTGTTAACAGTTTATTGATAGAAACCTTGGTTATCTGAAATTGCATCTAAAAAGTAATAATTTTGTAACGAATCTTTGTAATAATTCACCTAACTAAATATAAGTGAGAAAAAAATGAAACGGTTTTGTCTTTTATTGATTTTTTTAACCCTAGTGCCGACTATGGCTTCTGCTTGGTGGAATGAGGATTGGGGTAATAAGAAAAAAATGAGTCTTGATGTAAAAAAACTTCAGCAAGACGGCGTGGTAATTCCTGATGAAGGTTTTGCATTAGTAAGATTACATACCGGTAATTTTGCAAACTTTTTGAGTTTGGCTGAAAATGGTAAAGATTTCAGGTTGTTAGCAAGTGACGAGAAAACACCATTAAATTTCTTTATAGAGAAATTAGATCCTGTCAATGAAATGGCATTCATCTGGGTACAATTACCAACTGACATAAAAAAAGAAACAGAACCCGCCTTTTGGCTTTACTATGGCAATCCTGAAGCTGTTGATGCACAGGACTCAGCCAATTCATTTGCCGTTAGCCAGGTTTTAAGCTACCCGTTTGAAGCCGGAAGTGTGGTGGATAAAACCGCCAATTCCAATAACCCTTCAGAAGTTACGGCGACTTACATAGAGGGTGGATTGATTGCTGGAGCGGAGCAGTTCCAAGGCAGCCAAGTGATTCGTATACCCTCTGCGCCTTCTTTGCAAATGGGTTCTGCGACAGGTTTTACCGTGTCGACTTGGATAAAAGTAGAACAAACACAAAAGAACAGTGTTGTTTTTCAACGCTCAGGAAGCAACGGGTCTCTTGCCTTAATCGTTAAAGATCAAACACCATATCTTGTTCTAGGCGCAGATGGGGTCAAGGCTTCTAAACAAGAATTTGCATCACAAACAACATTGACTCCAGCGGTATGGCATCATTTAGCCGTGGTGGCGAATGCCGACAGCCTAAGTCTTTACGTTGATGGTGCGCCGGCTGGTAATTTTCCGGCCGTGCTGCCTGAATTAGTTGGCGATATGACTATTGGTGCGGATGCTTTAGGTGCTAACGGATTTGTGGGTTTGATGGATCAATTTGCTATTTTTAAATCCGCTTTAGATGCGAATGCCATAAAATTTGATGTCGCAATGCAAGGTGCGGGTTCAACGTCTATCGCGTATGGCGACGATGCAACACCCGATAGTGAAGAGGGTGGCGAATCTTACATGATGTCAACCTTAAATAACGTGACCATCGACGGTTGGGTTATTATTGGTATTCTGGGTGTGATGTTTGTTATCAGCTTCATGGTGATGATTCTTAAGGCGATTGTTATCAATAAAATTCAAGCCGATAACAAAAAGTTTGAACGTGCCTTTAGTAAATTAGGCACACAAAATCTTTCGACGCTCAACAGTGATGCAGACGATAACGAGGATGAAGACGAGGATGATTCCTCCGCACTCTTATCGCTGACACGCGACGGCTCAGGTTTTTCAAATTCTTCTATTTATCGCATTTACCATGTTGGCGTTCAAGAAATGAACAAGCGTTTAGATAAGAGCTCAGGTGATTCTAAGACCTTATCCGCTGGTGCAATGTCAGCAGTTAGAGCGTCTATGGATGCAGTGTTAGTGCGTGAATCACAACGTTTGAATTCACAAATGGTTCTTTTAACTATCGCGATTAGTGGCGGCCCTTTCTTAGGGTTATTAGGAACAGTGGTTGGGGTTATGATTACCTTCGCGGCAATTGCGGTGAGTGGTGAGGTCAACGTAAACTCTATTGCACCAGGGATTGCAGCGGCATTAGCGGCAACGGTGGCAGGTCTTACGGTGGCTATTCCGGCATTGTTTGGGTATAACTATTTAGGTAGCCGAATTAAAGTTATTTCAGCCGACATGCACGTTTTTGTTGATGAGTTTGTTGCTAAATTAGCGGAAGAGCATACCTAATCGGTATATTTGTTTACAGGAGCTTAGGGCGCGATAAGTTCGAGTCCTAAGCTTTTTAGGCGTACTACGCCAAAAAAACGTGTTACTGCCAATTTATAAGAGCTAGAGAATATGAAAGTACAAGAAGAAAATGCAGCCTATGACGAAATAAACGTGACGCCCATGCTGGATTTAGCCTATGTTTTGTTGGTAGTATTTATCTTGATGACCACGGCATCGGTTCAAGGTATTACCGTCAATTTACCTAAAGCGAGCGATGCACCTAGTTTATCCAAGCCGCAAACAAAGGCCATTACCATCACAGCGGATGGCACGATTTACTTAGATACCTATCCTGTGAATATGGATCAACTAAAATCCACCTTACAACAATATAAAGCGGTGAATCCCGCTTTGCCGGTTGTTATTAAAGGAGATGCGAGTGTGCAATACGCCAATATTGTTAGTGTGCTTGCACTATTGGGCGAATTGGATATTACGCAAATAGGTTTGGTAACCCAAAATCTGGTGAAGTAGCAAGAGTTTGAAATGACTAAACATAAAAAGGGTTTACGCAAACATTTGCCACTTATTCTTGGCGCACTGATGTTAATCGCTACTGTAGTAGTGATTGTTCATCTAATCAGTGGCATGGAAAATAAGCCTGCAAAAAAAGAAAGAAGACCGCAGCAGATTACCTTAACTAAACCACCACCGCCACCACCACCGCCACCAAAAGTGGAGAAACCACCTGAGCCAGAGGCTAACAAAGTGGAGGAGGTTCAGGAAGAGCCAGAGGATTTGCCAGACGTATCTGACGAGCAGCCAGCTGGTGATTTAGGGCTTGATGCCGAAGGCTCGGCAGGTTCTGATGGCTTTGGACTTGCTGCAAGAAAAGGCGGTAAGGGCTTGTTGGGTGATGGTAACGGTGGCGATCCTTATGCGTGGTACAGCACTCTGATTAAAAATGAAGTGTTAGAGATATTATCGGAAAAAGAAGATCTTCGTAAAAAAGGTTACACGGCAATTCTTAAAGTTTGGCTTGAACCTAATGGCGTGATTAAACGTTTTGAATTAGCTAGAGGTAGTAACGATCCTGAAATTGACGATTTACTTAATCGCTTGCTGAGCCAGCTTAAGAAAATTAATGAACCGCTTCCGCCAGGAATGGAACAGCCCGTCAAGTTAAAAATTACATCAAGAATTTAAACTCACTACAGGTATAAAAATGGATAATAAAAAGCAGCTGATAGCTCTTGCCTTTTGCGGCTTGGTCAGTGTGGCTCATGCAGGTGAAAAAGAGGAATTGTTAAAGCTGCGGAACACGACCACTAATTTGATCAAAGAGCTGGTAAAGCAAGGTGTTTTAACCGAAAAAGTCGCCGATGAGATGATCAAAAAAGCAGAATCTGATGCTGAGCAACAGGTATTGCAACAATCGGCACAACAAGCGGATGTTCCGCCTGAAGCCGGTGAAGTTCGTGTTCCTTATGTGCCTGAGTTTGTAAAAGATGAAATTCGTCAGCAAGTTCGCACAGAATTACGTGCGGACGTGGTTCATGATGTGATGCAAGAGGCGAAAACCCAAAAATGGGGAGTCCCCGATGCGTTGCCCGAGTGGATTAGCCGCTTTAAGATGTCAGGTGATTTAAGATTACGTTCACAGACTGATTTTATGGATGCGGACAATGCCGTTTACAAAAACTATCAAAATATCAATAATTTGGGTGGTGAAAGTGTAGCAGGCGTCAATGGTTTCTTAAACACGCAAAATGATAGACAGCGTTTCCGTGAACGTTTACGTTTAGCTATTGATGCCAAAATCACCGACGGTTTAAAAGCGGGTATCCGGGTTGCTACGGGAAATATTCCTGATCCAGTATCGACCAATCAAACTTTGGCTAACGATGGTAGTCAGTATCAGTTTAATTTGGATCGCGCTTTCCTAAAGTACGATGTCACGAATGAAAAAGGCTTTAACTGGTTAACCCTAACAGGTGGTCGTATTGCCAATCCCTTTTACACCGGTGGTGCTGAGTTTACCGGCGGCAGTGAGTTAGTTTGGGATACGGATTTATCATTTGAAGGGTTTGCTGCAACTGCAAGGCATAGTCTAGGTGGTAACAGTAACACGGCTAAAGAAGAAGCAAGTCATTCTGTGTTTTTGACTTTAGGTGCATTCCCACAAGGTAATGCAACTCGAGGTGAATCGGCACTCGTTGATAATAATCAATGGCTCTTTGGTGGTCAAGCCGGTATAGATTGGGTCTTCCAAAATCAAGATGCGATTAGATCAGCGGTCGCTTATTATGATTATGAAAATATAAAAGCCAATCCAAACCGTAATAATCCACCAATTTGCGGTACAAATTCACCTGAAAATACCTTATCCGCGCCTGCGTGGATGCAGTTTGGAAATACCGTTGCTAAGATTTGTAATGAAGGCAACAATACTTTCCCGGGCATGTACGGATTAGCGTCAGACTTTAAAATATTTAACGCGTCTTTGACCTATGACATCGCGCGTTTTGCCCCACATCATGTTGTCATCAGTGGTGATTTTGCCAAGAACGTGGGCTTTAATTCACAAACAGTTGCTCAGTTAGCTCAGGCGACGCAAACATCAAGTTCTGAACAAACCAATGCTTGGCAAGTTAGGGTTGATGTAGGTTGGCCAAAAGTTGATCATGCGGGTCAATGGGGTGTTTTTACCGCTTATAAATATGTTGAGCGGGATTCTGTACTGGCTTCATACGCCGATTCTGACTTCCATTTGGGTGGTACCAATGCCAAAGGTTGGGTGATTGGGGGTAACTATGGTTTGATGAAGAACGTTTGGGCAACGGGTCGTTGGTTAAGCACCGATGTAATCAGTGGGCCTAAATACAGTAATGATATCTTGCAATTAGATTTGAATACGAGATTCTAATGGTCACATTCAGCAACCCAATTAAAAATCCTGTTATTTTTGCCATTGTCTTGTCTTTTTCACTGCTAGACAGCGTTACTGCCGCACCTCGTGATAACGGGGGCGGTAATGCTAAGATTGTTAATAAATTGCAATCAATGGTAAAAGACATAACGTCTGAGCGTGACCAAATTAAAGCAGAGAATGGCAAATTGACCACTGAAATAGAGAGTTTGAAAGCTCAGGTGAGTCAAGAAAAAGAAACCTCTGCTGCACTTGAAGGTAGTTTGAATGCAGAGTTGAGTGCTGAAAAAGCCAGTAAGGAAGAATTGCAAAATCGAGTTGAGGCGACAACTGCCAAGCTACGTGAAGTGGTGGATAAATATAATGCGCTGAATAAATCGAAGAACGATTTATCCGTAGCGCACACCACCTTACAAAGTACGCAACAAGTGACTGCATCTGAATTAAAGCAGTGTGAAAGCAAAAATATTAAAATGTTTGAAGGTGCAAAAGAAATCATTGAGGGTTATCACCATTGCCAAAACAAAGACATTGTCGATACGCTGATTGATTCTGAGCCGTTCTCGCAAATTAAGAATGTTGAATTTGAGACGATTATTCAGGACTACGAAGATAAAATTCTGAAGCAAAAGTATCATACCAACGCAGCAGCTGAATCTGCGATTAAAGCAAATGCTGAAGCACAAGCGAAAGAGGTTAAAATGCCACTTGGGCTTGATGAGCCCAGCGTTCCCGCTCCAAAACCTGCACCCGCTGTTGTGGCTAAGCCAGCGGTAGTGAAAAAATAGTCTTCACTGTGTGACTATCAGTCCCCCACGTTGTGGAGGACTGATAGTCATCTAACTGGATATTTTCAGATATCACGCTGGTTTGCTTAATGGTGCATTGTAATTCGTAGGTGAGAATTTATTTACACCTTGTAAATCCCCCTCTAGTTGTTTTGTCCCCTTTGTCTCTCGTTCCCAAGTTGGCATCTACTGGAGTGGATGGTCTAACAAATAAAACACTGCGTATGTTAATTACGCCCGCTACGTCTCTTTAGCTTGCAAACTTACAATCGAAAATGGCATGAAGCCACCCAATCCTGTTTTTTTTATCCCTAATTTAATTTTATAACTCATTTTAAGGTATGTGTATGCTGTCTTTTCTTAATTATTTAAGATTTTTTTTGCTGGCGTTTTTACTCAATACGCTCATTGCCTGTGGCAGTTCAGAGGAGCAAATTGATGCTCAAATAAACGAAGCCAAACGCCTGTATCAAGACGGTAGTTTTAAAAAGGCACTCAGTGAATTTGACAAAATCGAGATCGATGAAAAAGACAATAAACAAACTGCTTATAAAATTGCCGAAGCGTTAACGCAATTGGGTGATTTATCTCATGCGGCTGAACAGTATCGGAAAATAATAAAACACGAGCCCAATCAAAGCCAAGCCAAAATAAAATTAGGTCATCTGTATTTACTGGCTGGGCAAATTGCTGAGGCCAATAAACAGGCCGATGAGGTTTTAAATCAAGAACCTGATAATAGTGAGGCTATGGTATTACAAGCCAGCATTCTGGCTGCTCAAAATAATACGGATGCCGCATTTGTAAAAGCGGATGCCGCGTTACAAAAAAAACCAGACGATGCGATGGCAACCTTGTTATTAGCATCACTCCATGCCAAAACCGGTCAAGTTGATAAAGCGCTTGCACTGTTACAAAAAAATATCGCTAAAAATCCAGAACATATTGCCTCGCGATTATTATTGGTGAATTTATATTCTCAATTAAAACAAGCAGAAAAGGTTGAAGCGGGGCTAAATGAGATTATTGGCATTGAGCCCCAAGTCATATCGCACCGTAAACGTTTGGCAGAGTTTTTAATTAATTCTCAGCAATTAGATAAAGCTGAAACGGTATTGCGTGATGCCATGAAAGCCTTGCCCGAAAATACCCAAGCCAAATTATTGTTAATCGATTTTTTGGCTAGACTTAGAGCGCCCGAGCTGGCAATGGCTGAATTATTACCTTTGTCAGAAATGGCTTCAGCCAATCAGGAATTACGCCTTAAATTAGCGGAATTACAGTTATTTTTAAAGCAGACCGACAACGCAGAGACCACACTTAAAGCCATCATAGCGGCGGATAAGCAAGATAGACCCGCAGTGTCCGCAACCCTGCAATTAGCTCGCTTATATTTGGCAACTAAACGGATTGAGCTTGCTAAATCATCAGTTAACGCATTGCTGGAGAAGCTTCCTGAAGAGGAGGGCGGTTTAGCATTACGCGGAGAAATAGCCTTGGCTGAAAATCGTATTGCCGATGCAATTGAGGATTTTAGAACCGTGTTAGCGCAAAAACCAACGGATATTGCAGTGCTTAAATTGCTGAGTGCGGCACATTTAGTCAATAAAGACAAGGTATTAGCAAGAGAGAATTTAGAAAAAATTGTTGCTTTATCGCCCGCAGATGAAACGGCACGATTGGATTTAGTCAGTTTACTATTCCAAGCGGGCGATACAACAAGGGCAACGCAACAGTTGAATGAGCTGTTTAAACTGAATCCAAACAGTAAGAATGGTTTGCAGGCATTATTTAAACTTCAAGCCGGACAACAGCAATGGGATCAGGCCTTACAGGTCGCCAAACAGGTCGAGAAATTTTATCCCGATGAAGCCCTTGGCTATTATTTGGCAGGTTTAGCCTATCAAGGCGCGGGTAAGCTCGAACAAAGCTCTTCAGAATTAGATCAAGCCATTAAAAAACAGCCTCAAATGATTGAGCCATTAACACAAATAGTAAAAAATTATTTAGCGGCAAAACAGCCCGATAAAGCTCGCGATAAATTATTAGAAGCGGTTAAAACGCAACCTAACAATTATTTTGCTTATAACTTGCTGGGAGAAGTTTACAGTCGAGGCAATAAAACCAACGAAGCACTCAATGCCTATCAGCAGGCACTAAACATTAAGCCAACGTGGTCTGTACCGTATCGCAATATCGCCATTCTTCATATTTTGCAAAAGCATGAACGTGAGGCAATGGACATTTTGAAAAAAGGCATTGCTAATGCACCTGAACCGACGGAATTGGTCGCAGATTTGGCAGCTCTTTATCATCAAGATGGTGATTATCAAAAAGTGATTGATTTATATGAAGAACAGCATAATAAATTTCCAGGCTCATTGACAGTATTAAACAATCTAGTCAGTTATTTAATTGATTATGGCAATGGCGCAGAATCTTTAAATCATGCCGCAGAACTGGCCAAACCGTTACAGCAAACCACGGATATGTATTATCAAGATACACTGGGCTGGTTGGCGTATAAGCAAGGTAATCTTGAAAAGGCACAGCAATGGTTACTAAAGGTGATTGAAGTGAATCCTGCCAGCGCCATTAGTCAGTATCATTTAGGCATGGTGTATTTAAAACAAGGCGATAAAGTGCAAGCACAAGAACATTTACAAAAAGCCATTGACAGCAAGGAAGATTTTGCCAATGCTACCGAAGCCAAACAGCTTTTGGAGAGTTTGAAAAAACCGTCATAAGCGATGGCCAATTAATCGTCTTTAGAGGCCTTAAACATTTAAGGCATTCCCCATTTTTATAGGAATAGTATGTCCAGCATTGAGAAAACCGCTGTTGAGCAATTGCTCAGTACCTTTATTGATCCCAATCATGGCTTAGATTTGGTGTCAGCAAAATCGGTGAAGTCGATTGAGATAAACGATGAATCTTTAACTGTGCATCTGGAATTAGGTTATCCGGCTAACAGTATCATCGAGAGCTTACAAACCGCCGTACACAATCATTTATCAGTTTTACCAGGAATAAAAACCATCTCGGTGCTTATTACGGTAAAAATTTTGTCTCATGCCGTACAGCAGGCATTAAAGCCGCATCCCCATGTAAAAAACATTATTGCCGTGGCATCGGGCAAAGGTGGTGTTGGCAAATCAACAACATCGGTCAATTTAGCCTTAGCACTGTCTGCCGAAGGCGCGACGGTTGGTATTTTGGATGCTGATATTTACGGGCCGAGTATTCCAACGATGTTGGGCTTATCAGGTTTTCCAGACAGTATCGACAACAAAACGATGCAACCCAAAATGGCTTATAACTTACAAACCATGTCTATTGGTTATTTAGTTGAAGCCGATCAGGCGATGATTTGGCGTGGCCCGATGGCAACGAATGCCTTGCAGCAATTACTGCGTGACACCCAATGGTCTGAGCTGGATTATTTGATTATTGATTTACCCCCTGGAACGGGGGATATTCAGTTGACCTTGGCGCAACAAATACCTGTCAGCGGTGCGCTGATTGTCACAACACCACAAGATATCGCATTAATTGATGCACAGCGCGGGTTGGCGATGTTTGCTAAAGTGAATGTGCCGGTGTTGGGGGTGATTGAAAATATGAGCTTGCATATTTGCTCGGCCTGCGGTCACGAAGAGGCTATTTTCGGCTCAGGTGGTGGCGTTATTATGGCCGAGACCAATAAAGTAGATTTTTTGGGCGCATTACCGTTGGAAATGAGCATTCGGCAAGATGCCGATGCGGGTAGACCCACCGTCATCGCCAATCCGGAAGGTCGTCCTGCACAACTGTATAAAGAAATTGCGCGTAAAACAGCCGCTAGATTAGCGTTAAAAGCAAAAGATTTCAGTTCTCGCTTTCCGACTATCGTGGTGCAAAATACCTAAATTGAAAATCATCGAAGCGGCTTTTTGCCGCTTCGATGACGACTGAGGTTTAAGGTTGTAAAAATTGTAAGAGTCGGTTGTTGCCGCTATCGATCACATACAAGTTTTCGTTGCTATCAAATTTCAGGTCATTCGGGGTCGATAAGGTGTTGGGGCTGGTGGTACGATCAGAATTGGCATTAAACAAATTACCTTGTCCAAACACGCGGTCAGCGGTTCGATTGCTGGTTAAAGGGGCAAGATATTTCAGAACACGATTGTTATATGTATCCGCAATAAAGACTTCATTTTTTCGGTTGACTGCGACGGCGCGTGGATTACACAAACTGTCGGCGTTTAATGTCACAATATTACAATTATTGGTCGTGAAGTTGTTCAATTGACCAAACACGCGATCGGCGGTGGTGTCATTTGCGGGCAGTTTGTTATATTCCAAAACACGATGGTTTCGATAATCTGCAACATAAAGATTATCTGCACCATCTAAAGCAAGTCCATATGGATTACATAGGCTATTGGCGGTTACTCCACCTTGATTACACGAATTTGTTGTGAAGCTGCTTGCTTGACCATAAACCTTGTCTGCCGTGCTATCCCCTTTGTAAGGTTGTTCAAATTTTAAAACGCGGTGATTATCATAATCCGCGACGTACAAATTATCCTGACTATCAAAAGCTAAGCCCACCGGTGTGCAAAGGCTATTGGCTGTTAAGCCATTTTGGTTACAGCCACGGGTTGTAAAACTACCCACTTGTCCTAATACCTTATCCGCTACGGTGTCAGTGCTGAAGGGCGTTGTGTAAATTAACACGCGATGATTGTTTTGATCGGCAACATAAAGATTACCCAAACTATCAACGGCTACATCATTCGGCCCATAAAGGGTTTTCTCGCTAATACCGCCGTTATTATCCGTGTGACTATACGCATTGGGTTGCCCAAACACTAATGCTGCAGGTGCATGATTAAGAAATGACTGCACGTCTTGCCATGCCAAAACTCGATGACTATTGTATTCCGTGAGGTAAACGCGATTGGGGGTCACACTACGATCGAGTGCAATATAACCGGTGCCGCTTGAGTCCGAAAAATTAAACCCACGATCATCAAAGGCGTTAGGCAGATTGTTGTTAAGTGCATATTGTCCCAACACGCCATTTGCGGCTTGTCCAGATTTTATACCTAAGATCGGATTCGTTTTAGAGATGATACTGGGTTTATATTGCAGGACACGATGATTACTGGTGTCAGCGACATATAAATTCGGGCTATTTTGTGAGCCACTCGCAGTATCGACAGTAAGGCCATCTGGATTACATAGATTGCCTTGATTTGCCGCACCGTAGGGGAATGTACCGCCATTCGTATTATTGCAATCTCGAGTACTGGTCGCCTTAAATTGACCCAAAACTTTAGCGGCCGTTGCTGAACCAGAGGCATAACCTAAAACGCGATGGTTATTTTGGTCGCTGATGTATAACGCATCATTGGGTGCAACAATAACCGCTGTTGGATAGCAAAGCGTTTTGCTGTTGATGCCGCCGTTATTACAGTCACGCGCAGAAAATGAATTCGGCTGCCCATAAACTTTATCGGCTTTCGTATCGGTAGTCAGAGGGCTAGTAAATTTTAGAATCCGGTTGTTGCTGGAGTCTGCAACATAAAGATTGCCACGTACATCAACATTTAAACCGGTTGGATTACAAAGTGTACTTTCACTGGTCGTGTTGTTGATGTTACAGCTGCCGGTGTTAAAGGTGTCGAACTGTCCAAAAACGCGATCAGCTGTTGTGTCACCTGAACCATCAATTGCGGAGATAGATTCTGGTGTATTAAATTCAAGCACCCGATGATTCGATTGGTCGGACACGTAGAGATTATCGGCGCTATCTAAGGTCACTCTAATGGGATTACAGAGCGAAGATTCTGATGTCGAGTTGCAATCACTGCGAGTAAAGCTACCAAATTGTCCAAAGACATCATCGGCGACTTTATCGGATTCAAAGGGTTTTTCGTAGAAAAGAACGCGATGATTGCCTTTGTCCGCGACATAAAGATTTCCAACACTGTCAACGGCAACGCCTGAAGGGTGGCATAAGGTACTGGCGGTCGGTGAGCTGCCATTATTACAGCTCGTTGAACTGAAATCCGCTTGTCCAATAACCATGTCCGCATTGGCGTGAGTGTTAAATGCCGCAAGAGATTTCCACGCGAGAACGCGATGATTATTATAATCGGTAACGTAGATGCGTTGTGGTGAAACGGTTTTGTCAACGACTATATCGGAAATACTTCCAGAAAAGTCAAAGCCGCGACTATCAATCATGTTCCTAGTATCGTGTGTAAAATCCAATTGCCCGGCAACAGCATCCGCCGTGGTGTCGTTTTCTGTGCCAGGTTTTAAGCGAGGCTCAATGCTTGATGCCGCATGAGCCGTTGTACTGAAAAAAATGGCACAAGCCAAGATGGGCATTGCCGTGTTTAGTTGTTTTAATAGTTTGTTTTTCATATGTTTTCTCTGGGTTAAAGAATAGTCCGTAGGACTGCGGCATGTACACTATCACTAATGCGTCCTACGCGTTAAATCACCACAAAATCGGCATTAGTAATGGGTAAATTAACACCCAACTGAGCGATTTGTACACCTTGACCCGCACCGCTAGCATCCGAATCATACGTCACTACACCGGTGCTGGGATTATAGATCACATAATCATTCGGATCATGTGCGGCCTCGCCTTTATAAAACAAATTGACATCCAATTTACCCAACGGAGCTAATTGAGTAAAAATTTGATTATCCAATTTAATGGTATCGTCAATCGGTTTAAAGTCAGTCACTTTATCAATATTGTCCGCCGTTGGCAGGGTATCCAACACAACGGTATCTTTACCTTTACCGCCTGTTAACACATCACTACCCACGCCGCCGTTTAACACGTCATCGCCCGAACCGCCAAACAAAGAATCGCGACCAATTGCACCGCTTAAATTATTCTTGCCGTCATTTCCAGTTAAGCTATTGTCGCTCTCATTCCCCGCCAAACTACTCGCTCCCGTACCCGGCGCAATCGTGCCATTCTCAATACCGGTCGGCAGCGTATATTTACTGAGCTGATACGGCATAATGACCACATCGACATCGTTTGCCAAACCTTTGTCATCAATGACATCCAGCGCGTCATAACCCAAATAATACGTGTCATTGCCTGCGCCGCCGCTTAAGGTATCCTGCCCCAAACCGCCGTCCAGCGTATCATTGCCATCATTGCCTTCGATGTAATCATTATCCTGTTCACCGTACAACTTATCATCGCCCTCGTTGCCAGAAATCACATCGTTGCCATAACTGCCATAAATCGTGTCATTGCCTGCACCGCCCGACAAATCATCATCACCGGCTTGACCCAAAATATAATTAGGCACTTCCGTTCCTATCAAAATATCGGTACCGTCTGAGCCGTTGATCGTAACCGCCTGCTGAACCGGCGTGTCCAGATTGGTCAAGGTCACGCTGGGCACTTTGACATTCTTATACAACACATCCAAGGTCGAAAGACTCGCATTCAAACTGTACGCAATATTGCCATCAAGCAAACCATCATTTTGACCGGTCACCGTCAGCGCTTGACCAACCGACCAATTCGCCGCCGTAAACGTCATCGCAGCCGTGCTCAATTGACCTTCCGTCGTATCACTGCTAACAAAACTGATCGTCACATCACGATTTGGAGCTGATTTTAATGACACATTGAAAACCGCCGTATCGCCTTGCTCGCTGGTGGTCACATCCGCACCGATTAGATTAACGCCAGTATCTCCAACGGGTGGCACAACCGGCGCGGTCACCGCCGCCGTTGCTGCACTTGCCACGCTTTCAGCCGTACCCAGTTGATCCGTATAGCTGGCGGTCGCCGTAATGGTTTTACCGACTTCGTTGCTGGTTAAGGTGTAACGGCTACCCGTACCAATCGCCACGCCATTGGCTTGCCATTGGTACGTGATTGTGCCTAGGCCATCGGCATCAGTTAAGTTGTTGCTGGCGGTTAAGGTTTGTCCCGTGATCGCATTTCCGGCAATCGTCACTGCCCCCAGCGGGCTAAGATTACCGCTGTCAGCAATTTTAGCCGTTACTGTGCTGATTTTGCTTTCTACTACACCCGCGCTGTCAGTATAACTAGCCGTCACAAAATACGTCTTGCCGACATCAGCAGCGGTCAAAGTGTAACTATCACCGGTTGCAACCACACTGGTACGTGCCGTCCAAGTGTAAGTGATTGCCCCCAAGCCATTATCATCCGCCAATGTATTGTGCGCGGTTAAGATTTGACCTTGTACCGCACTGCCGGAAATCGTGACTGTACCGGTCGGCAAGACATTGCCAACGACAGTTGAAGTCGCAGCACTGGTGATGCTTTCGGCGGTGCTATAAGCATCGGTATAACTGGCGGTTGCCGTTATCAGTTTGCCCGCATCATTAGCCAACACTTTATAACTGTCTCCCGTACCAACCGCTGTGCCACCCGCTTTCCAGGTGTAAGTGATCGTTCCTAAACCATCCCCATCTGCCACGGTATTACTGGCGGTCAAGGTTTGCCCTTGAATTGCATTGCCACTGATAATGACCGAACCGGTCGGTGCGATATTGGGAATAATGCGAACGGCTTGCACCGCCCCCGCTGCTCCCACATACGCATAATGGTCGGCAACGGCAACACTGGTTGCTGAGTTGTTATAACTTTGCAATAAAACAGGAGTTGCCGGATTACTGACATCAATCACCTTCAAGCTACTCCCATCGGCAACATAGGCTTCAGTGCCATTGATAACAACCGAAATTGCTGTTCCATTCGTATCAAGCCCGCCAAGACGAGTCGGTGTGGCTGGATTGCTGATATTGAAAAGCTGTAAGCCATCTGACCCATCAGCCACATAAGCCGTTGCACCGCTCAAGGTAATACTATAAGCCGTACCGGTCGTGTCAATGCCGCCAACCCGCACTGGCACTAGTGGATTACTAATATCGATGACTTGCAAACCACTATCCCCATCCGCCACATACGCATAATTGCCACTGACAGCCACATCATACGCCGTACCGGTCGTATCAAAACCGCCGCCTGCGGCTGGACTGTTTGGCGTGAAGACATCAATTATTTTCAGACCCTGATCGCCATCGGCAATATAAGCATAATCATCATCACTGACTGCCACGCCGTAAGCTGTGCCGGCGGTATCAAAACCTGACAAGCGGGTCGGTACAGCCGGATTACTGACATCAATAATTTGTAAGCCAGAACTGCCGTCGGCGATGTAAGCGAGCGTGCCTTTGACGCTGATGTCGAATGCTTCGCCGGTCGTTTTATAACTGCCGATTGATGCCATTGCGCTGGGGTTGGTCATGTCGGTGATTTTTAAGCCGGATGACTCCACCGAATACGCCGAATTGGCGTTGATACTGATGCCGGATAGGGGAATAGAAAACGTGGCTAAAAACTCGAAGTCGTCCTTGGGATAGGAAGCAGCCCCAGCCCATGCAGAACTGCTTAATTGACCAAGATTGTTGGATGAACTACTATAAACAATGTGGCCGGCTGAATATTGTTCCGCCCCAATAGAAGTTCCCTTCAGAGCGGCATAGTCGCCTTTATTATTTTTATCGACGGCAATAAAAAATACATAGGATTTATTGGCATCCAACGGTTGGTCGATACCCGTAAATACTGTTTTTTGATAACCGCCAGCAGAACTTAAGCTATATGGATTTGACTGCCATAAAATGCTGCCGGCTTTATTGTTGATCCATTCCGCCAAATAGCCCTTAAATTTGCTTGTGCCACTCGTAGGATCAATCCAAAAAGTAAAGGAATTGATTACGGTGTTAATGTTATCTGGCACTTTGAAGGTTTGACCAAAGGCAAAAGTTTGACCTTCACCAAAAGCTGCGAAATTGTATGCCGTTAAGCCGTTTTGGGCGGAACCTATTTCAATACTCATATTATTTATCCTCTTTCATTGATTGATAATTCTGTGTGGTAATCAGTCCGCGTAGGGTGGATAAGCGTTAGCGTCATCCACCAACAATCCTTATAAGGTGCATGACGCTAACGCTTATGCACCCTACGATGCTATCCAATTAAGCCGTTAGGCTGATTTTTGGGTGATTCTAAAGCAACAACCGGAATTATCAAAAGGAATAAGTGAGATAAACCTCACGATTACGGTCTTACCATACCGCGTACCCCGCATAAAACCTCAGCCCGCGTAGGGTGGATAAGCGTTAGCGTCATCCACCAACAACCCTTATAAGGTGCATGACGCTAACACTTATGCACCCTACGATGCTAGCGTATTTTTTTGTCTTAATAATATCAATAGGTTATGTTGTAAATATAACAAATTGTTAGAAACCTAACGAGTTGATATAAGGTTTCTTAGGGTTAGGACTGTTGCTTTTCAATGGTTTATATAGTTATATATATAAAAAGCTGTATTGGCATATTTGCTGCCTTGTTAGGCTTATCAAGCCTAAAGTTTGATGGCTCAAAAGAGTGTTTCTATCTATAAATCATTGAGGAAGTTATTTATGAACAAATTTAAACGCATTGCGGTGGCTGCGTTGTTGATGAACGCTGGGAATGCTCAAGCTTTAACACCTTGGGATAATGGCGTACCAAATCTAACTATTCGTATTTCCGGTGCGGTCGCGCAAAATAAAGCTTACACGCAAGTGGTGACAGATATTTTGGCAGCTTCTGGCACATTGGATACCTTTAATGATGTAGCCCGCGTAGGGTGGATAAGCGTTAGCGTCATCCACCAACGATCCTTATTAAGGTGCATGACGCTAACGCTTATGCACCCTACGATGCTATCCAATTAAGCCGTTAGGTTACAAATCGTCGGGCAGCTCTAGCTTCCTGTCCATTGCTACACTGCTATCTACCAGGCTGTTGCGCCAATGATGATTGAGCAACAGGCAATCAACATAGACTGCTGCCTCAGCAACAGTTATTCAGCAGTTATCAAACAATATTCTTAATAAAATCATACGAATACAAATAGGCATACTTAATGCTTTAGTTATTATTCATGGGTTTATCATTTTTCTTATCAATCATTACATATGTTGCCATTCGCGTTAGGAATTGGAGTCTTAGCTTTTTCAGCCGTTGTGTCTGCAACTGAACAAACGGCTGAAACCACGCCGACTTTTGATATGTTGGAAATTCAGGTAGACGGCAATACCGTGCTGGATAAACAAGTGGTTGAAAAAACCTTATATCCCTTTTTGGGCAATGCCAAAACCGTGAGCGATGTAGAACAGGCACGCCAAAAATTAGAAGCGGTTTATCGTGAACACGGCTATCCCACCGTTTTAATAGATATTCCTGAGCAAGATGTGGCGGAGGGCGTGGTTCGTTTGCAAGTGGTGCAAGGTGAGGTTGAGCAGATAAAAGTAACCGGCTCTCGCTATTTTTTGCCCAGTAAAATAAAAGAACAGGTTTCGGCACTCGCAACCGGACAAGTGCCATACATGCCAAAGGTTCAAGAACAAATGGATGGCATGGGTAAAGAATCCGCCGATCGTCAAGTGACTCCAATTTTTCGTGCCGGCGCAACGCCTGGAAAAACCGAGGTGGAATTGCGGGTTAAAGATGAATTACCGCTGCATGGCAGTTTAGAAATGAATGGGCGAAACTCGGACAATACCAGTAAAACGCGCTTAGTCGGTTCACTGCGTTACGATAATTTATGGCAACGTTTTCATAGTGCCTCATTGCAATATCAAGTGTCGCCTGAGAATGCCAATGAAGTTGAAGTTTGGTCGGGAACTTATGTTTTACCAACGCATTGGGCGGATACTCGTTTGGCTTTATATGGGGTGGGCATAAGCTCAAGTACCCAAATGGGGGCGAATGTGGGAGGGCTGTCGGTGCTGGGTTCTGGCGAAATTTATGGGGCACGTTTAATCAAGCCACTGCCAGCCTTGAATGCGTATAGCCATAGTTTTACTTTCGGTTGGGATTATAAGAGCTTCAATCAAGGGATTAGTCGTCAAGGTCAAGATTTACAAACCTCGCCCATTAGCTATGTGCCGTGGTTGGTAAGTTACGACAGTCAGTGGCGTTATCCCGGCGTGACTACTACCTTATCATCTGCTCTACATTTTTCTGTTCAAGGCTTAGGTAACAGTCAGACCGAGTTTGAACGTCGCCGTCTTAATGCGCGTCCTAATTTTGTTTATTTAAGCAGTGAATTCAAACAACTATGGGAAATACCCTGGGATATGCGAATCGCCGCTCGGGTTGCAGGGCAAATCGCTTCAAGCCCCCTCATCAGTAATGAGCAATTTGCCGTAGGCGGGCCGCAAAGTGTGCGCGGTTATCATCAAACCCAGCAATTGGGTGATGACGGTATCAATTTTTCTGTTGAGTGGCAAAGTCCGCAATTAAAACCCGTTGCTTGGGATTTTGTACAAACTCTAAGAGCGCATTGGTTTTTTGATTATGCTCAGTTATGGATAAAAGACGTGCTGGCACCCAGTCCCAGCGTTTATCGTTTGGCGGGAGTTGGCATGGGTTTTAGGCTGCAAATGTACCGGCATTGGTTGGGTGAATTGGATTGGGCGTATCCTTTGGAGCGACAAGGCAGTGTTGATGTGGGCAATCAACGGATAGATTTCAAACTGGCTTACGAGTTCTAGCTATGAATAAAGACCGCGATTTTCTTTCTTCAAGCCCCTTAGTGTTAGCTATTCGTGCCTTGTTAGCCGGAGGTTTAAGCATTAGCTCGGCTTATGCGGAGCTGCCAATCCCACTCGCAGATGTCAGCTTATCTGCTACACCGGTGGCTATTGCGACCCAAGGTCAAGCGGCAGCCAGTATCAATAGCAATACGATGACGATTACTCAGACTAGCGATCAAGCCAGTATCGATTGGGCAAGTTTTAATATCAGTCCTGACAGCCGTGTGAACTTTGCTCAACCGTCAACGACATCGGTGGCATTAAATAACATTCATCAAGCCGATGCCAGTCACATTATGGGTACATTGACCGCTAACGGTCAGATTTATCTGGTCAACCAAAATGGTTTTGTGTTTGGCAAAGAGGCACAGGTGAATGTAAATGCGTTAGTTGCCACAACTCTGGGCGTTAGTGATGCGGTGCTACAAAAAGGCTTAACCAGTGCTTTCACGGAAAACGGTGCAGCGGCATTAGAAGGCAATGGCGAGGTGTTTTTAAAAGATAAGCAAGGTCAGTTTATCCACGACCAGCAAGGGCAAAAAATCAAAATTCAGATTTATATTGAAGATGGCGCACGACTGAATACTCAGGGCAAAGGTGGTCGCGTTATTATTGCCGCACCGGTTATTAACAACGCCGGTACGATTAACACGACCGATGGTCAAACGATACTGGCTGCGGCAAAAGATAAAGTCTATTTACAAGAAGCGGGCAGTGATTCTGATATTCGCGGTCTATTGGTAGAAGTTGGCACGGGCGGTGAAGTCAATAATATGGGTAAAGTGCTGGCAGAACGTGGCAATGTCAGCTTGATGGGTTTTGCGGTCAATCAGGATGGCATGGCGAAAGCCAGTAGTTCAGTCAGCTTGAATGGCTCGGTGCGTTTGTTAGCACGCGAAGGTATTCAAGACCCTATTGGCACAGGCGGAAAATTATTACCCAAAGCCACGGTTAGAAATGCCAGTTTGGATGATGAGTTAGGTCAGTATGCAAGTGTTCAATTAGGCAAATCGAGCGTCACTGCGGTTGATCTGGATAGCGATAAAACGAGCACCGCGATTGATGCCCAAAAAACCGCTCCCTCAACCATAGAAATCGCAGGGCATGACATCACTCTGCAAGATAAAGCCCTTGTGCAAGCTCATTCTGGAAAAATAGCCGTTCGTGCATTGGATAATCCGGCGGATTCAGCGCAAAAAGGCTCGGCACAAGTGACTCTGGCATTAGGCAGTCAAATCGATGTATCGGGTGTCAAAGATGTTAGTCTGCCCATGTCACGCAATATTGTCGATGTGGAATTGCGTAAGAACGAGCTTAAAGATGCGCCACTGCAACGAGACGGTGTGTTGTTTGGTCAGACTGTCGCAGTTGATTTGCGTACTGCTAAACTCAGCTACGATGCTGAGCATCAATTGACGAGTGCCACCATTCCCGTTGCCGATATCAAAGGCGCGGTTGATCGTATCGGACGAAATATCGACGAGCGTAGCACGGCGGGCGGCTCGGTCGATTTAAACGCATCGGGCGCAGTCATTACTCAAGCAGGCAGTTTAATTGACTTTTCTGGTGGCTCGGTGGCCTATCAAGCGGGTACTATTGAAACCACTCATTTGGTCGCTAATGGACAACTTTATGATATTGCCAGCGCTGATCCTGACCGCCATTACGACAGCATTTATGGCGTCATCACGGAAAATCATCCGCAGTGGGGCGTAACAAAAACTTGGCAAGTACCTGGTTTATCGGTTGCTCATTTTGAGACCGGCTATGTAGAAGGCAAAGCGGGCGGTCGTTTAGCGATCAACACCTTTGAAACCCAGCTCCAAGGCAATCTGGACGGCTCAACGCTTTCCGGAATATTTCAACGCACACTGGCTGAACGCCCAGACGGCAGTACCTTTACAGTCGATTTAAGCAACAACACGCCATTGGGGCTACAAAATATTTTAGTCAATTCGACCGGTCAATTATCAGCATCATCAGAACATAGCAGCGAAACAATAGCGCCTTCGGTTTTAGCAGACGATTTGTTCAAGCGTGCCGGTATTCGTCATGTACACATCAATACGAATGGTGAAATTCAGATTGCTAAGGACGCGCAGATTGAATTGCCCGACCATGCGAGTTTAAGCCTAGCTGCGTCTGGGATTGAAGTACAAGGTTCGATTAACGCACCCTCTGGCACACTCAATTTTGAGCCGATTCGTATTGCCGATACGCTACGACCGAATCCTATTATCCTGGGCGAATCGGCCCGTATTGATGTCTCGGGACGCTGGCTGAATGATTTTCAAGATAGCCGACAAGTACGCGCATTAAGCCCTATTGTGACCGATGGCGGTAGCGTAACTCTCGTGGCAGAACAAGGTGATTTACAATTACAACCCGGCAGTGTGATTGATGCCAGCGGCGGTGCGCGTGTTGATAATGCCGCGCAAGTTCATTCCGGACAAGGCGGTGTAATCAATCTGACAGCGGCGAGTCATGAGAGCGGTGTCGAGGTGTCCAATTTGATTTTAGGCGGAACATTAAAAGCGTATGGCATCGAGCAAGGTGGTCGTCTCAGTTTGAGTACGGGTGCGATTGAGCTTGCAGCATCTGTTGTCCAACCTCAACCGGATAATGCGACGGCGAAAATCGAGCCGCTTTATTTAAGTCCAGACTTTTTCCGGCAGGGTGGTTTTGCTGAATATTCGCTCACGTCGACGGTTGAGGGTTTAGCCGTTGCCGATAACACGTCGATTTATCCGCAACAGCAAAACTGGCAGTTAAATTCGTCGATGTTAAATCAGGCAACCGGCAGCGAAATCGAAGATTTTAGTCAACTCGTTGTGTTGCCCGATGAGGTTCGCAATCCTACGCAGCTGAGTTTATCGTTTAGTGAGTTACTCACCCAAAATTCGAGTGAGCGCCTAACCGTAGGTCAGGGTGCAAGTCTACAAACTGATACCGGCGGTCAGTTAAAACTGAGTTCCGATACGTCCGTATTCGTTGAAGGGCGTCTCAACGCTCCAGCTGGCACGATTGCTATCACGATTAATACACCCAGCAGCGGTGATAAAGGCTATTTTGCCTCGCAAGGGATTTGGTTAGGGGAGAATAGTCAATTAGTAGCAAAAGCGCAGTTTAAACCCGAGTTCAATGCATATGGCTTGCATACCGGCGAGATGCTGCCCGGTGGTTCAGTCAGTTTGCTTGCCAAACGCGGTTATATTGTGACTCAACAAGGCGCATTAATTGATGTGTCAGGCGGCTCGGGGAACTTAGATTTGCAGAGCCCTTCTGGCGTAGTCACACAAAACATAGCGGCGGCGGGTGGTTCGATTGCGCTATCAGCAGGCGAAGGTCTGTTGATGGATGGGCGTTTTAATGCGGTAAGTGGCGGTCATGAGACGGCAGGCGGGCAATTATCCGTTGAAATCAGTCGTAATCTAAGAAGCAAACCGTTGTTGCCAATTAGTGGCGGGCTATTTCCGGATGATACGAATAAAACCTTACCGCAAACGATTGTCATCGCCGATTTATCGCAAGCGATTCTTCCTAAGAACTTAGAATTAGGCGGTGCGTTGTCTGCCAATACGTTCAGCGGTCGGGCTTTTTTGAACAGCCCACAACTCAATGCCGCAGGATTTTCCACGTTGCAATTTAAAACCGATGTGTTGGGTGCAAATGCCAATTATGCAGGTAGCGTTCAGTTTAAAGGTGATGTGGATTTGACGGCAACGCAACAAATTATCTTAGACACGCCAACTTTACAGAGCAACGGCGGGCAAATTCATCTAAATACAGCTTATGCAGCACTAGGTTCAAGTCATAGTCGAATCGATAAAGATTTGGGCAATGGCCAATTTGCGACCACACTCGCACCGGCGGCACAAACCGGGGCAGGTCAATTGACAGTGGCGGCGCAAGGTATCGATTTAATCGGTGGTTTGAGCTTCAATGGTTTTAACAGCGTGAGTTTAAACAGTGCCGGAGACATCCGCACACAAGGTATTCGCGTTCGTTCAGATAGCAAAGATTTTCTGGGTGAATTGAAATTGGCGGGGGATTTAAATCTGAGTGCCAGCCAATTGTACCCCGCTACATTAAGCCAGTACCAGTTCACATTGAACGGCAGTGACAAAACGCGCTTTAGTCTGAGCAACAACGGTAATGAGGCGACTCCAGTTTATTCTGCTGGCGGTAGCCTGACCATCAAAGCCCCTAATATCGAGCAAGGCGGTCGCTTGAAAGCGCCCTTGGGTTCGTTGGCATTAGCGGCGACGCAAAATCTCACCTTATTAAACGGTAGTTTGACTTCAGTATCCGGAGACGGATTGACCGTTCCTTTTGGACAAGGCTCGGGGGGTATCAATTGGCTTTATCCGCTAGATTCAGCTGGGAATAGCAATAAAGTGATTAGCCATCCACCAGATAAACAGTTGAGTTTAAAAGGCAAAGCTATTGCCTTAAATCAAGGTGCGACGGTTGATCTTTCAGGTGGCGGGGATTTGTATGGCTATGAGTTTATCAGTGGCCCAGGCGGTTCGGTTGATGTGCTGGATGCGAACTCGCCTAACTTTGTTGAAAAATACGCGATTATTCCAAGTTTAGGCAACGCTTTAACACCTTATGATCCACAAGAATTCAATGCGTCAGGTTTACATACGGGAGACAGTGTTTATTTAAGTGCCAGTCCAACGCTGACGGCAGGTTGGTATACCTTGTTACCCGCTCATTATGCGTTATTGCCCAATGCGTATTTGCTTACGCCACAACCCGACACGCACAATTACTTAACTGAACAAGCCACCCGTAATTTGGCAGGTGCCGACATCGTAGCGGGGCGTTATGGCGTTGCCAGCGCCCATAATGCGGATGACCGTTGGCAAGCGTTCGCCGTTGAGCCGGGCAGCGTGGCGCGGACTCGCTCACAGTACACGGATTATTTTGCGAATACGTTTTTTGCCACGCAAGCAAGGCCGAACGATGCAGGGCGGTTGGCGATTATGGCTCAATCTGATTTGTCATTGGGTGCGAGTTTACTCGCCACGCCAGCTAATACGGGTTTGGCTGGGCAAGTCGATATCAGTGCGGACAATTTACTCATCGTGGGTCATCGTGAAGACAGCGCGGATCAAACCGGCACGGTTAGCCTGCTTGCTGAGGATTTAACCCAACTCAATGCGCCGAGTTTATTATTAGGCGGCGTTCGTATTAAAACTCAAACGGGTCAAAAAATAGCCGTTTCCGCTAAAACCTTGAGCATTGCTGGAGATGCCCAATTAGCAGGTTCAGAAATTCTGTTGGCGGCACAAAACCAACTTCGCCTGCAATCTGGAGCTGTTGTTGAGAGTCTTGGTCAAACAGACGCGCCAGCGACTTCGTTGCAAATGGCCAATCAAGCTCAAAACAACAGTGATGGCGCATTGCTACGGGTGTCATCGGCGGGACAGGCGCAAGTGACTCGCAACCAAAAAGTGACGGCTAAAACGGGTGAATTGATTGTTGAGGCGGGCGCGTTGCTTAAATCGTCAAATTCCATGCTGCTGGATTCCACCAAAAATACCGTGTTTGCTGGTGATATCGCCATGCAGGGTGGCTCTTTAGCATTAAATGCCAGCAAAATCAGTCTCGGTGCTGCGCCTGCGGGAACGTCAGGTTTAGTATTAGCCAGCACACCATCAAACTTAGATGAGTTAAAACTGACCAGTACCAGCGATGTGGCGATTTATGGGGCAGTTTCAGTCAATGCTGGCTTGTTAGCAATCAATGCCGCGCAACTTAACGGCTTTGATAATAGCGATAAAACGGCAGAACTCAGTGCCACGCAAACGATTCAATTAAACAATACGGCCGCTAAAGCGGGCGTAGCCGGTACGGGCAACGGTCGTTTAAATCTATGGGCTGAGGAAATTGATTTGGGCAGTGGTGAGCTTGCCGTTAATGGCTTTGCCCAAGTTAATTTCAATGCGCCAACGATAAAAGGATTAGGGCAAACCTTGGCAGCTGAGACCGGCGTAGCTCAACTGGCTGCGCCAAATCAACTCACACTGAATGCCGATGTCACTTTGCAAACCCAACAGATTATTGGGGGGGCAGGTGCAAGCACGCGCCTCGATGCGTCGGGGCATCAGCTTACGCTTAATGCGCTGGAGGCAGCGACAACATCGACCGCTGAACTGGGTGCAAGTTGGACTATCATTGGCGATAGCCTAACTAGCAACGCGCATTTTGACTTACCCGCTGGTGAGCTGCAATTGACAGCTTTACAAGGAAATATCGACTTAACAACCGGCTCGCAAATTGATGTGTCGGGGCGTTCAATCAATTTTGCGGAGCATGTCAAGGCTGCACCGGCTGGCCGCGTGTCATTATCAGCGCAACAAGGCAATATCCATTTGGCGAGCGACGCGGCGATTAATTTGGCGGGCGCGGTGCAAGATAACCAACAAAACAGTGATGCGGGCAAGCTGAGCGTTTATGTGCCCAATGGTCAGTTTAATTGGGAAGGTAAGGTGTCAGCCGTCAATGGCATGGAGAATAGCGCCTATCAACACGCGCAGTTTTCATTGGATACCAACGAGTTAGGGCAGGGCGGTTTTTCTGCGCTAAATCAGCAACTGGCCGAGGCCGGTTTTACTGGGGCTATTCAGCTTGAACAACACAATGGCGATGTCACGATTGCGGCAACGGACATTGTTGATGCTGACGCATTCCAACTGAGTGCAGACCAAGGCAAGGTGACCATTAATGGCATCCTCAATATCAACGATAAGTCTAGCGGTGCAGTTTCGGTATATGGCAGAAATGGCATCAGTTTGGGCGCATCGGCGCAAATCAACAGCCACAGCGTCACGTTGGACACCGTGCATCGTGATGATTCGGGTAGTGGCTTATTAGATTTGGCGCAAGCCGCGTTGATTGATGTTTCGGGAGATAACGGCGGCACGGTGCATTTGCGTACCGGTCGTGATGATGCCCAGCAAACTATCGCTATCACGACTATCGGTACACAAATACTGGGTGCAAATCCTGAGCGTACCTATTTAGAAGCTACGCGCGTTTACGGCGGACAAACGACCATCAACACCGCCACTATCAATAGCTGGCAGCAAGATACTCAGCATTTTATGGCGGCTACGCCGAAATGGGTTAATAACACGAATGCGCCGATTACGTTGCTACCCGGCTTAGAAATTCGCAGTGACGGCGATTTAAGCCTAGCGAATCAATGGGATTTACTCAGCTGGCGTTATGCTGATAGTGCGGGTGATTCCGTCTTGCCGGGTTTTTTGACTCTTAATGCAGCCGGTAATTTGGCGATTAAAGCGAGTCTGACCGATGCGTTTGCCACCGCGTATTTACCCGGACAATCATCCATTAAATTCCAAGACGTACTGCAAACGGGCAATTCTTGGCACTATCACTTAATAGCCGGTGGCGATGTGCAATTAGCCAATAGTTATTTAGCCCCTGATCCGTTGGGTACAGGATTGAAAGTCAATGAGCAAGTCGTGGTCAGAACGGGTACGGGTACTATTGATATGGCGGCGGGTGGCAATATCCAGTTTATTGCCAGCAAGTTTGATCCCAGTGCCGCCGCTGCCGTGTACACAATGGGCACACCAGCAACCTATACCCGAGGTCAATTATTAAGCTGCGTTGTGCCTGGCGTACCGAATAAGTCGGACGGCGAAGCGGATGCCGATTATTTAAATCGCCTCGATCCGGCGCAAATGAATACAGTACTGCGCTATGGCTATGTCAATGAAACATTGCTCGGTTTGGTGTTTCGAGTGGCTGAATACCCAACCCAAGGCGGTAATATTCAACTCCACGCTGGCGGTACGATTAGCGGTATCAATACCGGTCAGGCTATCAGTGATTGGTTGGTTCGCAGTGGCGCAATCAACGATAACCTTCGACCCACGGCTTGGGGAATCAATATCAATGGTGATCGCACCAGCCCCATCAACGGCATTTCAGCGAAGGGCGGTCGTTTTTTCAATCAAAACATATCTACCTTGGGTGGCGGTCAGGTCACTGTTGAGGCGGGTGGCGATATTAAAGACTTATCAATCATGTTGCCGACTACGGGTAAACCGTTTGGCACGGTCAGTACCGCCAGCAATCAATGGACACAATCCAACACTGTGATAAATGGTGGCGGCGATTTAATCGTAAGCGCCGGTCATCAGATTGTTGGCGGAGAGTTTTATGTTGGTCGCGGCATCGCGACACTTACGGCGGGTGATTCGCTTGGTACACCAAATGCCACAGCGACAACACAAACATTGGGCACAATTTTGGAATTAGGTGAGGGCAGTGTTAATGTCAAAGCCCGTCAAGATGTTGTGATTGCTTCTGTTTTTAATCCCACCGTATTAAAACAAACCAATTTATTACCGTTTGCGGCAGGTGGTGAATCGCAGTTTTTTAGTTATGGCGACAGCAGTGCGGTCAATCTATTAGCGACCGCTGGCAATATCGTGCTGCAAAACGATACAGATGCCATTCAAGCCTCAAAAAACTTAGATACCAGTGCAGCATCAGGTTTTGAATACGCTGTTTACCCGGGTAGCTTGTCGGCAGTAGCATTGTCAGGTGATATACGCATTAACCATTCGTTGACCTTATACCCCTCTACGCAAGGTGAGTTGACTTTATTGGCAGGGCGTAACATCAGCACGGACAGCAATGCTGCACAGTTGATTAATGTTCATATGTCAGATGCAGATATGGCATTTCTCCCGAGCATTGCATCACCAGCACAACAATTGGAAGGGAGTCTGAGCGACGGTTTGATTCGCACCCGCGAGCGTCTTGATGCTTCCACACCGGATGCGGCGTTAATCCATGCGGCAACACCGCTACATCTTGGCGATGTCAGCAAACCGGCAATTATTGCCAAACTGGGCGATATTCGTTTTGCCGCTGATTCAGAGGTGACGTTTTTTTTATCGCAAGCGGCTGATTTTAGTGCAGGGCGAGACATCACTAATCTGAGTTTAGTGACGCAAAATCTGGCATCGAATGATGTGACCCAAATCATAGCGGGGCGCGATATTCGCTATGATGCCATTGTCAATGACGACGGCATTGTCCAAGCGAACGACAAGCAAATTGAATTGGGCGGCGCAGGGCAATTGCAAATTCAAGCGCAGCGCAATATCAATTTAGGCGGCTCGGCGGGTTTTAATACGATTGGTAACACTAAAAACTCGGTGTTAGCTGAGCATGGTGCGGCGATTAACGTATTAGCTGGCGTTGCCGGTCAACCCAATTACCCCGATTTTATTGACCGCTATTATGGTGTAGACAGTGCCTATTTAGCGGATTTAAGTCTGTTGGATAATCAGGGCAATAACGTTTTAGCCGATTTTTTGCCAGCGCAGAAACGTGCTTATCTGGAACAACTGCCCGCAGGCTTAAAGCAAGCCATCGTATTAGCCGCCTTATTTAGTGAAATCAAAGCGACTGCAACGGCGGCTGCTAGTGCGCCAGAAAATCAACGTAAGACTTTGTACCAACGTGGTTTTGATGCAATTCAACAGTTGTTTCCGAAGACGCAAAGTCAGGGTGATTTATCGCTGGTATTCAGTCAAATCAAAACGTTGGCAGGTGGCGGCATCAATCTTGTCGTGCCCACAGGCGCTGTGAATGTAGGTTTAGCCGGTCGAGTGGCTGGTATTGCTAAAGGTGCGAATGAATTGGGCATTGTTGTGCAGCAAGAAGGCGATTTAAACGCTATGACCCAAGGCGATTTTAATGTCAACCAATCGCGTGTCTTTACGATGGGTGGTGGCGATATTGCGGTATGGTCTTCAGCGGGCAATATCGACGCGGGAAAAGGTGCAAAATCAGCCATTTCCGCACCCGCACCGATGACCTCGGTCGATGCTAAAGGCAATATTGTCACTGTTTTTCCGCCCATTGTTGCCGGCAGCGGTATTCAAACAATCCATCCACAAGGTGGTGGCAAGCAAGGCAATGTCTATTTAGCCGCACCGATTGGCATCATTGATGCCGGTGAAGCGGGTATTAGCGGCGGCAATGTGGTGATTGCCGCGACGGCTGTCGTTGGGGCAGCGAATATTTCTGCCTCCGGCGGTTCAGTCGGCGTACCTACGGCAGTCGCACCGCCTGTTGTCCCAGCAGGTGCCGCGAGTGCAGCAGCGAGTGCGGCAAAATCTGCGGCTCAAAATAATGACTCGGAAGATCGCAAGACCAGTACTGCGGACAGTAAAAAAACCACCGTCAGCGCATTAAGCGTTGATGTTATCGGCTATGGTGAATGTAGCGTAGCGGATGTGCGCGAAGGCAAATCGGGCTGTGGTGGTTAACAACAAATCAATCAATCGGAGTTGAACAATGAACTTAGCCTGTCAGAGCGACAGTCACGGCGACCTCTGTGACGTGGTTGCTGAGCTGCGTCAAATACGCAATGAATCGCTAGAAAACCGGCGGCGTAAAGGTCATCCGCCCAAATTGCCTTCACGCAAAGCCTTAGTTGGCGTGTTAGATGGTTTGTCCGCTGTGCTTTTTCCAAATCGTTTGGGTTCTGGCGATTTAACGGATGACAGTGTTGATTATTTTGTGGGTCATACACTCGACACAGCACTGCGAACTTTATTTGAACAATTAGGCCGTGAATGCCGTTTCAAGGTTGAACAGCAAGGCTTGTTCGGCGTGGATTGTCAGCAACAAGCCACGATGATTAATTGTGCATTTGCTAGGCAACTACCTAAAATCCGACAGTTATTAGACAGTGATTTACTGGCCGCATTTGAAGGCGATCCGGCGGCAAGCAGTTTAGATGAAGTGCTTATTTGTTATCCGGGCATGACGGCTGTTATTTATCACCGGATTGCCCATGCCCTACATACGCTTGGTTCGCCGTTGGTGGCTCGCATCATTGCAGAAATCGCCCATTCGGTGACGGGCATTGATATTCATCCTGGGGCTCAAATTGGCGGAAGTTTCTTTATTGATCACGGCACTGGTGTGGTGATTGGTGAAACCGCCGTAATCGGTCGGCATGTGCGTGTTTATCAAGCGGTCACTTTAGGCGCAAAACGCTTCCCCAAAGAGGCGGATGGCAGCTTGGTGAAAGGCAATGCGCGTCATCCCATTGTTGAAGATGATGTCGTGATTTATGCCGGAGCAACCCTATTAGGGCGTATCACGATTGGCAAAGGCTCATCAATAGGCGGCAATGTCTGGCTGACCCAGAGCATTGAGCCCAATAGTGTAGTTACGCAAACACAAGCTAATAATGAATTAAAACCTATAACTTAAACACACGCTTTTTACAACCACAGAGGAAATAACCATGTCTGATATACATCAAGCCCATACCGCGTTAAGCGATGTCGCTGCACGCACCTTAGCCAATGCCACCAAAACAGTGCCGATGATGTCAACCATCACGCCGCGCTGGTTGGTGCATTTACTGCAATGGGTTCCTGTTGAGGCCGGTATTTATCGCGTCAACAAAGTAAAAAATGAAACCAGTATCGCGGTCGATTGTTCCAATCTCGACGAGCGCGTTCTGCCGCAAACGTATGTCGATTATGAAGAATGGGGTCGTGAGTACCGTTTGGGCGCGGTCAATAGCGTTTTAGATGTGCATACTCGTGTTTCTGATTTATACAGTAGTCCACATAATCAAATTCAAGAGCAGTTACGTTTAACTATCGAAACGATTAAAGAACGTCAAGAATCTGAGCTCATTAATAACACTGAATACGGTTTGTTGCATAACGTTGCTGAGCTTAATAAAGTGCAATCTCGTACTGGCGCACCGACTCCCGATGATTTTGATGAGTTACTGGCCAAAGTGTGGAAGCATCCGGCGTTTTTCTTGGCGCATCCTTTGGCAATTGCGGCTTTTGGGCGCGAATGTACGCGTCGTGGCGTGCCACCTGCAACGGTTACGTTGTTCGGTTGTCCGTTTATCACATGGCGCGGCGTACCTATCATTCCATCCGATAAACTTAAAATCGTTAATGGTAAAACCAATATTTTGTTAATGCGTACGGGTGAAAGCCGTCAAGGCGTGGTGGGACTTTATCAGCCAAACCTGACAGGCGAACAAAGTATGGGCTTATCGGTACGCTTTATGGGCATCAACCACAAAGCGATTGCCTCGTATTTAATTTCTCTGTATTGCACCTTGGCGGTGTTGACTGAAGATGCGCTGGCCGTGCTAGAGAACGTGGTCGTGGACAACTACTATGACTACAAGTGATCAGAATTCATTCGCTACGGGTGTTAGTGGCTTGATACCGGAATTTTCTCAGGAACAAATAGAGCAGATGGCTAACGTCTTATTTCGAGCTGTTCCGCATACCGAGCCCGCTGAGTTAATTAATTACACGCAGACAGCCATAACCGAGCAAGCCGACACTCATCCTCGAGCGCAGGCTTGTGCAACAAAGCTGGCTGAGCAGGCGCGTGCTTTCGTGCCGAATGATGATGTTGTGACGATACCTGAAGAGGCTGAGTTGCGGCAAATTCTGGCACAACTGGCTAATACCTCCAGTTATCCGCGTACGCCATTAAACGAAACCAGCGGTTCACACTTTTATTTTCTCAATGACTTACCGGCGACGGCAGATGCGTTAAGTGTTTCGGCGTTTGATGTGCAGGTAGTGCGTCGAGATTTCCCAATATTGCAGGAGCGCGTTAACGGCAAGCCATTAATTTGGTTGGACAATGCGGCGACGACACAAAAACCGCAATGCGTTATTGATCGACTGAGTGCCTTTTATCAACATGAAAATTCCAATATCCACCGTGCCGCGCATGAATTAGCGGCACGCGCGACGGATGCTTATGAAGGTGCGCGGGCGACCGTGGCGCGGTTTTTGAACGCTTCAGCCAGTGAGGAAATTGTTTTTGTGCGCGGCGCAACCGAAGGCATTAACTTGGTTGCCCAATCATGGGGGCGTGAACAACTCAGTCCCAATGATGAGATTGTCGTTACTTGTTTGGAGCATCACGCGAATATCGTACCTTGGCAGCAATTGTGTGAGATGACAGGAGCACGGTTGCGTGTTGCTCCCGTTGATGACAGCGGGCAAGTGATTTTGGATGCGTATGAAAAATTGCTCAACTCCCGCACTCGATTAGTGGCTTTTACCCAAGTATCAAACGCGCTAGGCACGATAACGCCAGCACGAACGATGATCGAAATGGCGCATCGTCATGGTGCTCGGGTTTTGCTTGACGGAGCGCAATCGGTTTCGCATTTGCGCGTTGATGTGCAGGCACTCGATTGTGATTGGTTGGTCTTTTCCGGTCATAAAATCTTTGGCCCAACTGGGATTGGTGTGGTGTATGGCAAACGTGAGTTGCTGGATGCCACTCAACCTTGGCAAGGCGGGGGTAATATGATTGAAGATGTCACGTTTGAACACACGCGCTATCAAGCGGCTCCGGCACGATTTGAAGCGGGCACGGGTAATATCGCTGATGCTGTGGGCCTGGCAGCTGCTTTGGATTATGTCGAGAAAATTGGGCTTGAGGCAATCAACCGCTATGAGCATGACTTATTACAGTATGCCACACACGCTCTCAAAGTAATTCCGGGCTTGCGTTTGATCGGTACGGCGGCGGAAAAAGCCAGTGTGCTTTCATTGGTATTAGCTGGGCGAACCACTGAAAGCATCGGTACGGCCTTGAACAAAGAAGGTATCGCGGTACGCTCAGGTCATCATTGTGCACAGCCAATTTTGCGGCGTTTTGGCTTGGAAAGCACAGTGCGGCCGTCTTTGGCATTTTATAACACGTACGAAGAAATTGATGTGTTGGTCAGTGCGTTAAAGAAAATACAACGTAGCTAAGTGTTTTTCTTATCGGGTGGGTGGGCTTTAGCTCGCCCGCCTTTGTCGATGAATGCTCGGGAAGCGGGTGTAACCAACGATTTTTTAATAACTAACGATAGATGTCATGAACAAAACAATTCATAAAACGCTAATGCTTGGTTTATTCAGCCTGCTGATGCCAAGTTTGGCGTTAGCTTGGTGGAATAACGATTGGTCATCACACAAGTTGTTGACCCTTGATGCCGGGGTAACGGGTGCGGATATCCAAGAAACCTTGACGGATGTGCCTGTGCTATTGCGCTTGCATACTGGCAATTTTGGCTATTTCACCGAATTGGCTGAAAACGGTAAGGACTTGCGTTTTATGCTAAACGATCAAACTGCACTCAAATTTGCAATCGATAAAATCGAACCGGCGGCAGAATTGGGTTTGGTTTGGGTTAACTTGCCAACAGTACGCGGAGGAGTCAGCACAGATACCTTTTCAATGTATTACGGCAACGCCCAAGTTGCCGATGCGTCGGATTCGCCGGGAATCTACGATGTCAATCAAACCCTCGTTTTTCATTTTCATGAAGGTGAAGCCTTACCTCAAGATGCAACCGCGTATGCCAGCCATGCCAGCGAGTCTAAAGTGGTCATTGATCCGGCTGGATGGGTAGGCGCAGCCGCCAGTTTTAATGGCCAAAGCGGCGTCACCATCAATGCGACTCCGGCATTAGCGATTCATCCTGAGCAGGGTTGGACGTTTAGCACTTGGCTTAAAGTCGATCAAGCGCAGAATGCCGTCTTGTTAGAGGCTAAAGATGGAACGCAGCAATTGACTTTAAATATACAAGGGTCAGCGATTTCAGCGACGTATCGCGGCGTACAAACGGAAGTCAAAACTGCGGGCGCACCATTGAATTTAAGCCAATGGCAACACGTAGCCGTCAGTGCATACGCCGATAAATTGATTGTTTATCTCAATGGACAAGGGGTCGCTCAAGCCCCGATTCAACTGCAAGCTATGAATCCGAGTGTAACAATGGGCGCTAATTTCATCGGTTTGCTGGATGAAGTGCAAGTGGCTAAACAGGCGCGAAGCGCAGACTGGCTGAAATTTCAATACCGTAGTCAAAGCCCTGATTTTAATCTCATTGATTTTGGGCAAGATGAAACCGGCGGCGAAGCAGAAGGGCCAAATTATTTTGTCATCATCTTGCAAAGTTTAACCGTAGATGGCTGGGTGGTGATTGCCCTCTGTGGGGTTATGTTGGTGATTAGTACCTTAGTGATGATTAATAAAGGTTTGTTATTGCGTCGAGCTCGCCAAGATAACGCGGCCTTTTTAAAACAATATCGCACGGTTGATGCGGAGCATTTATCGGCGTTGGATCGTGAAGAAAGTGAAGATGAACGCGAAATTGAAGCCTCGGAAATTTTGTCAGCCTGGGTAGGTAAGCACGATCATTTTCAAGGTTCGCCGATTTATCATATTTATCATGCCGGTGTACATGAGCTAAAAATCAATTTTGGCAATGGGAATGCACCGATAGCTTTGTCACCTGAAGCCTTAAATTTGGTGCGTACTCGATTGGATGCAGCGGTGGTACGTGAAAATCAGAAATTAAATAACAACATGGTGCTGTTGACGATTGCCATTTCAGGCGGGCCTTTCTTGGGATTGTTAGGAACGGTCATGGGCGTGATGATTACGTTTGCGGTGATTGCAGCAACCGGCGATGTCAATATTAATTCTATTGCGCCCGGTATTTCCGGTGCGTTGGCGGCAACGGTTGCGGGTTTGGCGGTGGCGATTCCTGCCTTGTTTGCCTACAACTATTTACTAACACAAATCAAAGAGATTACAGCGGATATGCAGGTGTTCACGGATGAGTTTTTGGCGATGATTTCCAAACGTGCGGCGGATTTACAGCGCATTGATAAACAATTAACAGTCACTTTCTCTGATGAACTCATTGAATTGCTGGTTGAGCGCATTGCGGCGAAGCAAACCGAGGTCAGCGTATGAAAGCGAACGAAGAGGGTAAAGTCTATGATGACATCAATATCACACCCATGCTGGATGTGGCGTATGTCTTACTGTTGATTTTTATCATCATGACGACGGCAACTGTGCAAGGTATTACCGTCAATTTACCCAAAGCGAGCAGTACGCCGCAGTTGTCAAAGCCCAAAACGAAGGCCATTTCAATCACTAAAGACGGTACGATTTATTTAGACACGTACCCCATTTCTTTAACGGATTTAGAAACGCGCTTAGGTCAATTTAAAGCTGCGACTCCTGATTTACCCGTGGTTGTTAAAGCCGATGCTGCTGTGCAATACGAAAAAGTGATTGACGTGTTGGATGTGGTGACACGCTTGCAAATTAGCCAACTCGGTTTAGTCACGCAAAAATTGGTTAAGTAAGTTATGCAAAAATACCAACGCTGGCTGCGACATTTACCGCTATTGATTGGCAGCGTGTTGACGGTGTTGATTGCGGTTGCCGTGTTTATTTTGAAAGATAAGTTTCAAAAACCGTCACAACCCAAAAAGCAGATGCAGCAAATCACTATGATTCAACCACCGCCACCGCCTCCACCTCCGCCCGAGCAAAAACCGCCAGAACCCGAACCTGAACCGGAAAAGTTGCCAGAACCTGAGCCACAGCCAGAACCGGAACCTACGCCAGAAGCTGCGGCTGAACCGGCAGGCGAAGAATTGGGCGTTGATGCCGAAGGCGGCGCTGGTGGTGATGCGTTTGGTTTAATAGGCAAGAAAGGCGGACGTAGTTTGCTAGGCGGGGCAGGTGGCAGTGCTATTTTATGGTATGGCGGTCAGGTTAAACGCGGTTTGGAAGAGGCGTTACAAAGACTATTGCCGGATAGTATTCTCAAATCAACCTATAACCTGCAATTGACTGTTTGGATTGATGAAAGCGGTCGTATTAATCGTGCTGAATTAGCTAGCGCGAGTAGTAAGCCGGAAGTCGATCAAGCGGTGCGTACGGCGTTAAGTCAACTGCAATTACAACTGCCAAAATCGCCACCGGAATCAATGCCACAGCCTTTAAAAGTGCGCGTAACCTCAAAGATTTAATTGAAGCTTACGCTTCACCCACTGCAAGTAATGAGAGTCATCACTATGATTAAAAAAACCCTAGCCGTGCTACTGGCAAATTCGCTGATAACGCCGGTACTGGCAGATGAAAAAGACGATTTGCTCAAACTTCGGCAAGATATTGCTAGAGAGCGTGAAGAATTGACGGAATTAAAACAGACTACCACGAACCTGATTGATGTATTCGTGCAGCAAGGTTTGTTGGATAAGCAAAAAGCAGCGACCTTATTAAACACGGCTAAAAGTCAAAAACTGGAAGAATCAACAGAAGCGCCTACCGAACAACCCGCCAAAGATGCCAAGCGTATTCGCGTGACCTATGTACCCGATTTTGTAAAAGAGGAAATTCGTCAGGAGGTCATGGCGGGCTTGCAAGACAAAGTGGTTGCTCAAGTTAAGACCGATGCCAAACAGGAAAAATGGGGGATTCCAGGCGCATTACCCACTTGGTTAGATCACGTCAAATTGACTGCCGATGCCCGTTTGCGTATGCAAGATGACGAGTTTAATGGCGACAATAAAAGGTATTTGGATTATCCGTCGATTAACAAAGAGGGTGGCGAATTGTCCGCGCAAGAGCGTAACGAAGCGTATTTAAATACCACGAAGGATCGCTTGCGGTTGCGTGAGCGTTTTCGGCTGGGACTCGACGCACAAATCACCGACGGCTTAAAAGCCGGCTTGCGTTTATCGACAACGAATCAAATGAGTGCTGTTTCTAGCAATCAAACTTTAGGCAATACAGGGCAAAGTTATCAGGTAGCGATAGATCGTGCCTTTATTCAATATGACTATCTTGATGCTCTGCACAATGATTGGTTTAGTGTGTACGGCGGTCGTATTGCTAATCCTTGGATGTCCACCGAAATGGTGTATAGCCCTGACTTGAGTTTTGAAGGTTTTGCAGGGACTTTTCGTTGGCATATGAACCAAAACAATGAGACGGTGAAAAACTATCGAGCAGCCGAGGCGAATAGTCGTTTTGGGCTGCAGCTCGGGCCACAAACTCCCGATTCGGTGTTTATGACGTTGGGTGTATTTCCTATTCAGGAAGTCAATTTTTCGACGGTGGATAAATGGTTGTTGGGCGGACAAATCGGTGTCGATTGGTTGGTGCATCACGACTCGCGCTTAAAAGTGGCGGCGGCTTTTTATGACTATGAAAATCTCCGTGCCCATGCCAATGCACGCGATCAATTTACCTACGATTGGACTGCTCCGCAGTTTAGTCAAAAAGGCAATACGATGGTGCCGATTAATCTCAATGATGGCTTTAATGGACGTTGTACAAATAGCCAAAGCTTGCAAGGGCAGGGCTGTCTATATGGTTTAGCCTCTGATTTTAAAATCTTTGATGCAACCGTCATGTATGATTTTGCTGATTTTGCACCTGTTCATGCTTTAGTGTCATTGGATTATGCGAAAAACCTCGGATATGACGCTGGGCGTTTGGCGCGTGAATTTCCGGGTTATTTCAATGCAACGACTCATGTTGATAACAAAGATAGAACGAATGCTTTGCAAATTCGGCTCGATTTGGGTCATCAAGACATTCATCGCTTCAATGATTGGAGTGCAATTTTTGCTTATCGTTATGTGCAACGTGATGCTTTATTGGATGCGTTTACCGAGACGATTTTCCACCAAGGCGGGACTGATGCTAAAGGTTGGATGCTGGGCGGAAGCTATGGCTTAGCGAAAAATACTTGGCTGATGTTTCGTTGGTTTAGTACCCAGGCGGTCAATGGCCCACGTTTGGACGTAGACACTGCCGTGTTGGATCTTAATGTTCGGTTATAAGCGGATAGCTGAACTGTGTGCAAAAAACAAGCCCGCTATTACAGTGTTTTTAGATTGCATCAGTCGTACTTTAAAAGTCGTGGTTATTGCGACTTACCTAAGTTATTCCCATGCTCATCCCTTAGACATAAATTGATCGGTAGCCGAAACTAACGCATCAATCATTTCTTCATGCTGGGCAATGTGACCCGCATTGGGTAGGAGGATTAAATCCGCATGTGGCATGGCACGATAGAGGGTCATCGCGGCTTCTAACGGGCAAAGCAGGTCTTGTCGTCCATGAATGATTTTAGTGGGAATGTTATGTAGCAATGAACAGGCGTCTAAAATCTGCTTTTCAGTGATAAAGTAATGATGCCTCGCATAATGCAATTCCATACGAACTTGCATGTGCATTCGCTCAGTGATCGGTTCATCGCTGCTAGGTGGTTGATAAAGCCAGCCCAACGCGACTTGTGCGCCCCAAACCATCCAAGCCTTCGTTAGGCGCTGTTTTAATGTCTCATCTTTGCCTTCGTAAATATCGTAAAGACTTTGTAAGAAATTATCTGATTCATTAGGTAGGTTATCGGCTAATTGTTGCCATTGCTCGGGATAAATGCGTCCTGCGCCAGATTCGGCAAACCACTCTAAATCTTGTTGACGAGCCAAAAATACCGCGCGAATAATTAAACCGCTCACGTGCGGATAATGTTGTTGAGCGTACAACAACGCGAGTGCGCCTCCCCAAGAACCACCAAAAACTAGCCAGCTTGCTATGTTTAATTGCTTGCGGATGTGTTCCATGTCGGCAATTAAGTCTTGAGTGGTGTTATTTTCCAATTCACCAAACGGCAATGACTGTCCACATCCGCGCTGGTCAAACAAAATGATGCGATAAAATTCAGGATTAAAAAAACGTCGATGATCCGGTTTTGTGCCCGAGCAGGGTCCCCCGTGCAAAAAAATTACCGGCACGCCCTCTGGATTGCCACTTTCTTCCACATAAACGGAATGCTTACTACCCGTTTCTAAAAAAAAGGTATGGAATGGTTGTATTTCTGGGTAATAAGTTTTCATAACTGAGGGGTAGGGCTGGCGGTTTTCGTGTTGCTGTCAGTTTTTAACTGCAACCAAGCAAACAAAATTAAACCATTGAAAGTAGGTGTCGTAGTGCTCGAATCCAGAACGAGCCAATAACGTCAAATTTTCATCGAGTCGATAAGGGACAAGGACATTTTCCAGTGCTTCTCTTTTGCGCTGATTTTCTGTATCGGTGTAGCCGCTTTGAGATTTTTTAAATTGGAGATAATGGTCAATATATAAACGGTTTAGAACGCTATCACTGGCGAGAATTTTTTCAGATAAGAGCAAAATCCCTCCAGGTTTTAATGCGCTATAAATTGTGCGTAATAAGGCTTCTCGCTCAATCGGGCGGACGAATTGTAGCGCCCAATTTAAAATCACAACATTACAGCAGGGTAAATCAGTCAGTTGATTCAGATCCGCTAGCTTCAAACTGACTTTTTGATTTTCAATTTGTGCCGATAGTTTTTGTCTTGCCTTGTCCAGCATGGGTTCCGAATTATCGTAGCCGATAAAATGGGTATTGGCTGGACATCTTGCGTGAGCAGTTAAATGGGCTATAGTCGTGCCTGTTGAGCAGCCAAGGTCACAAACCAACCCAGCGTCATCGTGTGCTAAAAAATCAATAACCAGATCCGATTGAATGCGTTGTATTTCATTGTAAAACGGTACACTTCTGGAAACCATGTCATCAAAGACACGGGCAACAGGTTCATCAAAAGCAAAATCTGAAACTTTACCGGATTTATTAAAGAGTTTATCGTGATCGGTCATTTTTTTGATAAATCGTACGGTATCCTAATGAGGTACGTGGCGGTTAAATAAACCAACTAAATGGGCAAAACGATTGGCTCTATCGGCAGGCAATTGCTCCCATTGAAATCGCCATTGCCAATTGCCTTGTGTTGTACCCGGAGTATTCATACGATGCTCGGTATCCAATTCTAAAATATCTTGCATGGGAATAATCGCTAGGTTTGCGACGGAGGCTAATGCCGCTTGAATGAGGGCACAATGCAATGGGACGGATGGATTGCCTAAATAATCGTAAATATAACCTCGTTCATCATCTCTCAGCTGTTTAGCCCAGCCTAGAGTAGTATCATTGTCGTGCGTTCCCGTGTAGACCACGCAATTTTTATCATAATTATCTGGTAAATAAGGATTATCTGGGCCACCACCAAAAGCAAATTGCAAAATCTTCATGCCAGGTAAATCAAAATCGTCCCTTAATTCTTCAACTTCATCAGTAATAATACCGAGATCTTCTGCGACCAGAGGAATTGAACCCAGCTCTCGCTTAATTGCTTTTAACAATGCTTTGCCAGGAGCTTTCATCCATTCACCCTTTTGGGCGGTTAGTTCAGATGCGGGTATCTCCCACGCCGATTCTAAGCCACGAAAATGGTCAATACGCAGAATATCGAATTGCTCAAGCTGCGTTTGCATACGTTCAACCCACCAATTGAATTCGGTCTTTTTAAGATACGCCCAGTTGTAATGAGGATTCCCCCAACGCTGTCCGGTTTCGGAAAAATAGTCTGGGGGCACACCCGCAACAACTGACATATTGCCAGTGGAGTCAAGCTTAAAGACATTTCGGTTTGCCCAAACATCAGCACTGTCGTAAGAAACAAAGATGGGGATATCACCAAAAAGTAAAACGTTTTTCTGGTTGGCATAAGATTTTAAAGCCATCCATTGCAAGAAAAATACAAATTGCTCAAATTTTAAACAGTCAATTTGTGTGCCTAATCGTAATTTAGCATTTTTAATTGCCGACGGCTCTCTTTCTCTAAACGCTTCAGGCCATTCATTCCAGCATTTATCATTGAACTCATTTCTTAAGGCTAGAAATAAGGCAAAATCATCTAGCCAAAAAGCTTTCGTTGTACAAAAATGTTCAAAACTTGCCTTATCAGCATTTGAGCCAAGATTTAAAAAACCATTGAATGCTTTGGTAATCAAACAGCTTTTATTGAATTTAGCGGTCGCTTTACATGGCTCGCATTTATCGGTTATTTGCAACCAACCTCGGTTGACCATCCAGTCAATATTAATCAGCTCTGGATTTCCGGCATGGGCTGATAAACATTGGTAAGGTGAGCCATCCGCATGGGTCATACCTAAGGGTAAGGTTTGCCACACGGTCGCGCCAGTGTTGGCGAGGAAGTCTACAAAATGATATGCATCCTTTCCAAGATCGCCGGCTTTATCCTGACCTGGCAGAGAAGTGATGTGCAGTAAGACACCCGCACGACGTTTATTTAAAAGTTCATTCACACTTAGTGTTCTCAAGTTATGGTTCAAGACCTGGTCGCATCGCTCCACCCATTGCCGGTGAACCGGAGCCTTGGGTGAACGATAATGCCAGATAAGCAGGCGGTTGAATGCCTAATAGTCGATATAAATTAGCTAAATTTAGGCGGTATTGTTTTTCAAAATTACTGACAGCTTCACCAGGATTATAATCGCCAAACCACCAAAACCAATCAGAACCTTCGCAGACCGCTAATTGTAGCTCAGCTTCACTAATTTGTTGTTCAGTTAAGCGTTGTTCAGTGATCGCCTTATCAAATTCGGTTTTAACATCGCCTAGCATATCCCAACCACGATTTTTATCGCAATCACCAATCCAGGTGGATAAAGTGCCATACACCCAACTACCTGCCACTAATTTTACAAGAGGTTTGGATTTAATGTTAGTGTTCAAGCATTCAGAAAATGTCGTCAGTTCGATTGTAGGATGTTCAGCGAGACGTTGATATAGGTTGCTCAAAAAATAATAGCCATTTTGGGGGAAATGTTCCCAGGCATTTTCGCCATCCATAATAATGGATACCACTTTATCTTTAGTACCATCCGCTGCGATATTTTCCAAATGACTAATTAAATCAGCAACAGCATCATCAGCATGCCATTTTGAATATTCAAAACCGATTAGATCAGACAAACCGTCATCTCTAAAAAAACATTGGATAGCACTGTTTTTTAATTGAAAACGATGGTGAATACCCAAGGACTTATCATTTTCAGGCAAGTTTAAACTATGATTCAATACTGAACCACCACTTGCTGTCCATTTAAAGCCAAAGTCGCTTAATAAGTTAATCGTTGCTTCGCTGACCGCGCCCTCAGAGGGCCAGCAACCTGTGGGTTTGAAGCCAAAAAATCGTTTAAACGTTTGTACGCCGTGTTCAAGTTGCCAAATGACGCGGGCTTTACCGTCTGGATAGCTAGGCAATTCAGGCATAAGCGCTTCAGGCATTGCTTCTTTTGCTGTTTGCAAATCCAGCAAAAGAGGCATAATCGGGTGTGCATAAGGCGTTACTGAAAGTTCAAGCTGTCCTTTTTTAACTAGCGCATGATAACGACAAACGACATTAGTCAGTAATTCACCAATGATTTCAAGGAGCTCACGGCGATCTTGCCAGCTATAGCCAGAGCCTTTTGCAATGAGATGTTGAATCCGGCTGTCATTGAGCTTTACCGTTTCTCCCATCCAAGCCAAATGATACCAAACCAGCATATCGACTATATACTGAGCATTAATATATTTGAGCGCCTCATAATGCTGATCGAGCCAATCCGCCATGTCCGCTAGTTTTTTAAACTCAGGATAACGATTGATTTGCCGTTCACGATTGGCGCGAAGACAGTTTTTAATCAATCGTAATGCGGACTCATAATCTTCAGGTGGTGCTGTAGATACCAGTGCCGCTAAAAATGAATCCGTTATTTCATTTTGATGATGTAAATACCCATTGATTTGTTTAGCATATTCCTCAATCTGTTCCAGCAAAATAGGCGCAAAATTTACCACAGCTTTGGCTTCAGGTATCGCTTCCAAATGCGCGGCCATATCCACATAGTCTTTAATGACGTGCAAATAAGTCCACGGCAAAATAAATTCACCCGTTTGTAAATCACGATACTCCGGTTGGTGCATGTGCCAGCACAGCACCAACTTAAGCTTTTCTTTGGCAAGTGTTTTATCTGACATAATGCAACCGTTGCCCCAACATATCCGGTGTAACCAAGACCACACCGCCTTGGCTGACATGGAAGCGTTTTTCATCGTCTGCGCGGTTTTCGCCGATGACCGTACCTTCTGGTATTTCACAGCCGCGTTCGATA
>CAJAVP010000002.1 GCA_903945375.1 uncultured Methylococcaceae bacterium
ATCTTGATCGTCACGCAGTGCAGTTACCGATACGACGGCCGGAAAGCGACTGCCGTCCTTACGGATATACGTCAACTCATAAATGTCTTCTATGCCGCGTGAGGCCTTGAACACCAAAGCCTCAAAGCCGGGCGTAATAGTGGTTTCAAGTTCAACGCTGAGCGCTTTTGCACGCGCGATGACTTCTTGCGGATCAGAAATATCAGCGGGCGTAATCTTGTTCATGACATCCGCTGCTGTGTAACCTAACATGCGCTCTGCGCCCACGTTAAAAATCTGAATAACACCTTTAGCATCTGTGGCAATACTGGAGAAATTGGCACTGTTGAAAATGGCGCTTTGTAGCGCACCCACCTTAAGTAGCGCATCTTCGGCGTGCTTGCGAGCGGTGACATCATGCAAAATGCCGGTAAAGTGCCGTTGCCCACCTATCCACATCTGGTTGATTGCCATTTCCATCGGAAAAACACTGCCATCCTTACGTCGCCCCACTACCTCGCGACCAGGGTTTATGGTGTGCACTCCATCGACCGTGCTGTAACATTCCAGCGAACTATCATCAGATGGGTCTTTATCAAGCTCAGGTATCAGCAGGTTGAAATGTTGGCCAATCAGTTCAGCCGCGGAATAACCAAACATCCGTTCAGCGGCGGGATTAACGGTCTCGACGATTTTATCGCGGGCATGAAAGGTGAGAATACCGTCCACCACGGTATTGAGTATGGTTTGAATCAGTGCGGCATTATCGCTTAAGGTTTGTTGCGCCGCGTATTCTACGGTGACATCGCGGAACACCAGCACGGCACCAATCACTAGGTCTTCGCGGTTTTTAATCGGTGCACAACTGTCGGCAATATCGCACTCGCCACCATCACGGGCAATCAGTACGGTGTGATTGGCTAAGCCTTGTATCGAACCATGCTCTAACGCTTCTTTCACCGGAATAATGGCGTGTTGACGAGTTTCCTTATTGATAATTTTAAAAATTTCCTCTACTGGGTGACCATAAGCCTCTTCCTGCGACCAACCGGTAAGCTGTTCTGCTAGGGGATTTAACAGCATCACTTGACCTTGTGCATCGGTGGCTATTACTGCATCGCCAATAGAATTGAGCGTAACGGCAAGCTTTTCTTCGCTGGCCTGCAAAATGACGTTTACTTGCTGGAGTTGTTGATTTAACTGCTCTTGAATTTCTAGTAAATGCTGGGTTTCAAGGTGAGCCAAATTCTTGTTCTGCTGCTGAATTTCCCGATAACTTAAATAAGCGAACATCAGCACAATGGTTAGTATTAAAAAACTGGCAATCACAATGAGCGTAAACAGGTGACGCATATTTAATTGGAAGGTGGCTTCATGCTGCACCAGATCAACCTCCTCTATTTGAATATAATGGTGCATTTCGGCGCGAATTGAGTCCATCAGCTGCTTACCTTGACCGGCACTAACTATCGCCAGTGCGGCAGCCTTATCATTACGATGCTGTAACGCAATCACCTGTGCCATTTCTTCTAATTGGGCGACTATCAATGGCGCGATTGCGTCCAGAGACTTCTGTGCCGCACTAATAACGGTCAGTTGGCGCAACGCCTTTTGTTGGTCGTTGATGCCGTCACGCACTACGATATAAGGTTCCAAAAATGCCGCACTACCCGTCAGCAAATAGCCACGTTGAGCGGTTTCTGCATCTTTTAACGCAGACAGCAAGGCATTGGCTTGATTTAATACTAAAGCCGTATGCTGGCGTGACTGGGCGGCCGCCTCAGCTTGTTTGAATATCCAGAATGCCCCTGTTATCACTAATGTAACCAGTAGCGTCACGCCAGCAAATAACGCATTAAATTTATAAGATGTTGTCATGGAAGCTCTCCGATGCAGTGCCGGTTTTGATTGGCAGGAGTGAAATTCAGGCGATTTTAGATTAGGCTCAATGCGCTTAATTTAAACGGCGACCAACTAAGCGGGACAGGTTAAGCTGTTGCTTGAGGTCTTCATTTGAATGGGAGTGGACAAAAAGGCCATAGCTTTCTACTCTTCAAATTTGTAACCTTGCTCATTAAAAACGCGCAAGCACGCATCGACAATTTTTGAATCTAAAGTAATGCCGCGTTGTGCGCTGATCTCGTTCAGCGCCTCTTCAATACCGAGTGACGCTCGATACGGACGATGAGAGGCCATTGCCTCAACTACATCGGCGACCGCAAGAATCTTAGATTCCATCAATAGATCATCATCCTTCAGTCCCATAGGGTAGCCCGACCCATCCATACGTTCATGGTGCTGGATGATAATTTGAGCAATAGGCCACGGGAAACTCACGCCTTTGAGAATATTAAAGCCTATGGTTGGATGTTCTTTAATCAAGCTATATTCTATGGCAGTCAAGCGTCGTGGCTTGGCAAGTATCTCGGCTGGAATACCGATTTTACCCAAATCATGGATCGAGGCTGCTAGATGAAGTCCGTGGATACGGTCTGCTGAGAGACCAAGTTCAGTGGCTAATCGGGAACATAAAGCAGCCACTTTCCTCTGGTGACCTGCTGTATAGGCATCCCGTTCTTCACTGGTAGAGGCAATAACTTGTATGGTTTGCTCTAGGAGGCTGTCCGAAAATGGTATAATTACCGCATGACTTTTGGCATACAATCAATGAACATTCCTTTCAAAAAATCCCCCATTGAAATTGATCAAGCTTTGTTGTCTCCCAGCAATATTTTTGATTTGCTTCCAGACAG
>CAJAVP010000003.1 GCA_903945375.1 uncultured Methylococcaceae bacterium
GCGCCGGGCATAGTTCACTGCCGCACAGGCAGCTTAGAAACGCGCAAGATTGAGAATTATTAGCAACACAAGGTTCACTGCCGCACAGGCAGCTTAGAAATGCATCATTAGCAGCTTGAATATTCTGAGTAGGTTCACTGCCGCACAGGCAGCTTAGAAAGATCAAAGCACCGCCTACAGCAGTTATAGCAGGTTCACTGCCGCACAGGCAGCTTAGAAATCGAGAATTTGTCGTTTTGGGAAAATCGTTTAGTTCACTGCCGCACAGGCAGCTTAGAAAGATGGTCACGTCATATTTACGTGTGCCATAAAGTTCACTGCCGCACAGGCAGCTTAGAAAAACTTGGGGCGGCAAATTACCTCTATTACATCGTTCACTGCCGCACAGGCAGCTTAGAAAGTGATCCGATCCGCTTTATAAGTGATCGCATTGTTCACTGCCGCACAGGCAGCTTAGAAACGGTCAAAATTATTCCAGTGGGCAATATCGGCAGTTCACTGCCGCACAGGCAGCTTAGAAAATTGGATAATTTGATAAACACCGTGCCTTTCAGTTCACTGCCGCACAGGCAGCTTAGAAAAAGTTGCCGAAAAAGCAACAAATCCCGCTAGAGTTCACTGCCGCACAGGCAGCTTAGAAAAGGGCTTGATTGCTGCAAAAAACCAAGTTCACGTTCACTGCCGCACAGGCAGCTTAGAAAGAGTACAAAGGGCAAGCGATTGCCAAGAATCGGTTCACTGCCGCACAGGCAGCTTAGAAAAGATACTAAAGCTAAATCTCCTATCCCCGTAGGTTCACTGCCGCACAGGCAGCTTAGAAACAAAGCCATGCTGCATAAGGCTTGCAGAGTGAGTTCACTGCCGCACAGGCAGCTTAGAAATATGGGTGGCAACTGAGCAGGATCGCCAATAAGTTCACTGCCGCACAGGCAGCTTAGAAATGTGAAGACCTGATCGCCATTGATAGCTTAATGTTCACTGCCGCACAGGCAGCTTAGAAATGTTGTACCCCTGCTTTACGCAAAGTTGACTTGTTCACTGCCGCACAGGCAGCTTAGAAATATCACAGTCACCGTCAAACAAGACGGCTTACGTTCACTGCCGCACAGGCAGCTTAGAAATCTGAGTTACTCATACCCGGCGTAACGCTAGTGTTCACTGCCGCACAGGCAGCTTAGAAAACAAAATCATTTTAACGCATACATGCAGACGTGTTCACTGCCGCACAGGCAGCTTAGAAAGCGTTTGTCAGGCTTTGGAAGACTTAGACCAGGTTCACTGCCGCACAGGCAGCTTAGAAACCCGCGTGGTGCGGGCAATCAGGCATCTCAAGGTTCACTGCCGCACAGGCAGCTTAGAAATCAGGAGGCCGATAGCATGATTATATCAATAAGTTCACTGCCGCACAGGCAGCTTAGAAAGCTTAGTCACGTAGGGCGGATAAGCGATAGCGCCATCCGCCAATAATCGTTAAGGTGCATGACGCTATCGCTTATGCACCCTACGCGACTGCACATGTTTTTTACTCCCCCCTAAACAAAGAAATCCTTAACTTAGGCAGTGAAGTTCTGGCTTGGGAATAAGCATGATAAGCCAGTTTCGCCGAGCTTAAATGGCTCACTGCGTACCATCAGTAACCAAGAAGGCGCGGTGAAGAGTTACACGGTTTCTAACTTCGCATAAGCCAGCATCAGCCATTTGATACCAATGGTGGGTGTGTTGAATTTGACCTGGACGCGTTCTTGCGCTCCTTCACCCTCAATTTGTAGTATGACTCCTGTACCAAATTTGGCGTGGCTTACTTTTTGTCCTGCTTTGTAACGCCCTTCGTTTGCTATTGGGCTTTTCTTGGGCAATGGTATGCTGGGTGCTTGGCTGATGTTACCTCTTAAACGAATCTCTTGCAGGCATTCAGCGGGCATTTCTTTGAGAAAGCGTGACGGTTTGGGATAGGTTTCTCGTCCATATAAGCGTCGTGATTCGGCATAGCTCAAATAGACTTTCTGCATCGCGCGAGTAATGCCGACATAACACAATCGACGCTCTTCTTCTAAGCGTCCAGCATCATCAACAGATTGTTGGGAGGGGAATAAACCTTCTTCCAGCCCGACTAAAAAGACCAGATTGAATTCCAAACCTTTCGCTGAATGTAGGGTCATGAGTTGAACGCTGTCTTCAAATTCATCCGCTTGACGATCACCAGATTCTAGGGCGGCATGGGTTAGGAATAAGGCCAATTCGCTGAGTTGCTCTTCGTTTTCTTGCGTAAAGACAAACGATTTAGCGGCACTGACTAATTCTTCCAAATTTTCTACTTTTTCTTCGCTATTATCTATTTTGGCTTGTTGATAAAACGCGAGTAAACCACTTTTTTCAACAACGAGTTTGACTTGTTCAAATAATTCAAGCCCTTGTGTTTTCTCGCTTAATTGCTTGATAAGATTTAAAAAACTGACTAGCGCATTACTGGCTCTGGCTGATAAATTGCGCTGATTAATTAATGCAATACTGGCAGCCCATAACGAGCTATTTTGTTCTCTGGCAATGACGCGGATATCTTCGACAGTTTTTGCACCTATGCCGCGCGTCGGTGTATTGATGACGCGCTCAAATGACGTATCATCATCGCGATTCATGATTAAACGCAGGTAAGCCAGTGCGTTTTTAATTTCAGCGCGATCAAAAAAGCGTAAGCCGCCATAAACACGATACGGAATGCCCGCAATCATCAGGCGCTCTTCAAATAAGCGCGATTGTGCGTTGGAGCGGTACAAGATGGCGATATCTTTTCGGCGCGGTTTATCGATTAACCAGGTTTTAATGCGCTCAATAACAAAATAGGCTTCATCTTGCTCATTAAACGCGGTATAGAGCGAGAGTAATTCACCCGCATCCGATTGTGTCCACAATTCTTTGCCCATGCGACCTTGATTAACTTGAATAATCTGATTGGCAGTTTTTAAGATATTGCCCGTTGAACGATAGTTTTGCTCTAGTTTGATAATGTGATGATTGGGATAATCTTTCTGAAATTTGTAAATATTTTCTATTTTTGCGCCGCGCCAGCCATAAATAGATTGATCATCATCACCAACCACAAATAGGTTGTCGCGATTTTCTGTCAATAAGCGCAACCACGCATATTGAATGGTATTGGTGTCTTGAAATTCATCCACATGTACTTGTGTAAAACGCTGTTGGTAGAGCGCCAAAAGCTCGGGATTGTCGCGCAATAATTCATGTGCGCGTAGTAATAATTCAGCAAAATCGACTAAGCCAGATTGGTCGCACAGACGTTCATAGGCGAGATAAATCGCCAACATTTGCTCGGCATATTTATCATAAGGCGTTAAACAGTGTCGCGCTCGAATGCCCTCGTCTTTCTGTGCGTTAATATGCCATTGCACTTGTCGTGCAGGCCACTGTTCCTCATCAAGTTTAAGATTATTTAATAGCCGTTTAATGACTCTGAGCTGATCCGCCGAGTCCATTACTTGAAATCCTTCCGGTAATTTGGCTTGACTGAAATGGCGTCTCAGCAATCGATAGGCAATGCCATGAAATGTGCCTATCCACATCGAATGGGTAGGGATGTTTAACAGGTGTTCGATGCGGTGACGCATTTCTTTGGCGGCTTTATTGGTAAACGTCACGGCTAGCATATTTTGAGGGTAGTGATTTTCAACTTGTATTTGCCAGGCAATTCGATGCACTAACACGCGTGTTTTGCCACTGCCCGCTCCCGCGAGTACCAACATGGCGGTGGAAGGAGCAGTGACGACTTGACGCTGTACGTCATTAAGTGGTTCTAAGATTTTGGTAATATCCATCTGTTATCGCTTGCACATTTTTTGGAGCTGTGTATAGTTGCCTCGGCTAATGAGTGGCTTTAATCACTGAACTTGCCGAAGATAATAATTAAATTAATTAGAGAGGGTTTACGATGAATTTTGATTTTAAGCGTATGATGAAGTTTGAACACAATATTGGGGCAAACGACAAAAAATATCGCCTATACGGCGGGGTGGCACTGATTGCAGTGTCAATATTTACTGCGTCTATCCTCTTGTTACTGATTGGATTGATATTAGCTGCGGAAGGTTTTTTTGGCTGGTGTCCTCTTTATTCAGGTTTAGGCAAAAATACCTGTGAACTAGCCACCGCAGAAGTAGAGACACCTTTAGAAGAAACTAACGCAGAAAGCTGATAAATGGATAGCTACAAGGATGTAGCTTGCCAAGTTATTAGTCATCTTTGTGAAATTCACCTTCGAGAACATTATCCGCTGCTGTTGACCTCCGCTGGAAACCTTGTGCCGCCGACTGAATAAAGTGATTTTCTATTAGGTATTGTGCAAATCGTCTGCGAAGTGCGGGAATTAAACAGATTAAGCCTAATATGTCCGTTATAAACCCGGGGGTGAGTAACAAAACGCCACCGAGTAGAATTATTGGACCTTCAATCATTTCATAAGCCGGCACTTGACCTTGTGCTAGGCTTTGCTGAAATTGCCTATAAGTCGATAGACCTTGTTGTTTTAATAAATAAGTACCCGCAATGGCGGTAAAAACCACTAATACAATAGTCGGTAGTGCACCGATAGTGCCGCCGATTTGCAGCAATAAGTAAATTTCTGCAAAGGGTACAATTAGCACCATCAGAAATAATAGTTGGACAATGTTCATGCTCTGCTCCATTTGAGTAATCTCTGTCTACAATATTAAGCGTAATCGCAGTGAATTTCTAGGATAATATCCCAGTTCAAGTTTTAGTGAGCCATTACTATGTCATCAGTTCATGAAATTGTGTTTTGTACGTGTCCCGATAAGGATACCGCAAAAAAATTGGCGCATTTGCTCGTCAGCAAAAAATTAGCCGCTTGTGTAAATATTTTGCCCGGTATGACGTCGGTTTATACGTGGGAAAATCAAATTGAATCCACGCAAGAGCATTTGTTAATGATCAAAACCAATAAAGATCATTACGCCGCCCTCGAAACCCTATTATTTAAGCACCATCCCTATGAAGTTCCAGAAATTATCGCCGTGCCGATTGCTCACGGTTTACCTGAATATTTAGATTGGATTGATTCATGCCTTTCTACAAAGTAATTTTTTTTCTATTTGTTTTTATTTTCAATACTGTTGCAGGTGCAAATGCTGAAGAGGGTTTGCTGCCACCCGAGCAAGCCTTTACGGTAAGCGCAAGAGCACTCAGTACCGATAAGCTGGAAGTTACTTGGCAAATTGCAGAGGGCTATTTGGTTTATCGCAATAATTTACGCTTTGAATCTAAAACGCCTGAGGCTCAAATTGGTACGGCAACTTTTCCAAGTCCTTCCGTTAAGCATGATGAGTTGTTAGGCGACATACAGCATTATCACGATCCGTTTACCGTCAACTTACCGCTAAAACTCACAGGGCAAGTGTCAACGCTGCAATTGGTGGTGTACTATCAAGGTTGTGCGGATAATGGGGTTTGTTATCGTCCGCAAAAACAAATTTTGGACATCGTGCTGCCAAATGATGCGAAGCCAATTGCCAAAGCGAGCTCGCTGACGAATTTTATTAAAGGCTTTTCCAGTTTAAATTTAACCGGCGGGGCAAATAATGAATTATTACCGCCGGAGCAAGCGTTTCAATTTTTTGCCTCGGTTAAAGACGCCAATACCTTGCATGTGAATTGGGAAATTGCTCAGGACTATTATCTTTATCGCGAAAAAATACAGTTGACCTTAGTCGCCGCTGACGGTGTTCAGTTGGGTCATTACGTCATTCCCAATGGCACACCTAAGCACGATGAAGCGTTTGGTAAGGTGGAGATATTCCATAATGACTTGGCGTTCGATGTTCCGTTGCTTCGTTCTAAAACCGATGCTCAAACCCTCTCCATCAAGGCTGATTTTCAAGGTTGTGCGGATCGCGGCGTTTGTTATCCGCCGATGACTAAAACAATCGATCTGGAATTGTTACTCGCATCGACAATCACCGAACCAGTCGTAACGCAAGACGTTTCTGAGCAAGATCAAATCGTGCAAGCTTTACGGCAGGATAGTTTTCCGATGACCTTACTCAGTTTTTTTGGGTTTGGTTTATTGCTATCACTGACACCGTGTATTTTTCCGATGATCCCTATTTTATCTGGCATTATTGTCGGGCATGGTAAACGTATTACAACGACTCGCGCTTTTTTACTGTCTTTAAGTTATGTGTTGGCATCAGCGTTGACATACACCGTGTTTGGTATTTTGGCGGCGGTGTTTGGCAGCAATTTGCAAGCGAGCTTTCAACAGCCGTGGATTATTGGCTTATTTAGTGGGATTTTTGTCGTCTTGTCTTTATCCATGTTTGGTTTTTATCATTTGGAGTTGCCAAAATCATGGCAAGTTAAATTACACAATTCTGGCGAAATTCACCGTGATGGCTCGCTGTTAGGTGCGGCGATTATGGGGGCCTTGTCTTCTTTGATTGTCGGGCCTTGCGTTGCCGCGCCGTTGGCGGGTGCATTAATTTTTATTGGTCAAACCGGTGATGTGGTACTAGGTGGCAGCGCATTATTTATGATGGGTTTAGGTGCCGGTGTCCCGCTGTTGGCTCTAGGCGCATCGGCTGGAAAATTATTACCGAAAGCGGGTGAATGGTTAAATACCACTAAATCTGTTTTTGGTGTGCTGATGTTGGCGGTTGCAGTGTGGATGCTAAGTCGCATTTTACCCGCCTGGGCGACTATGTTGCTTTGCGCTATGTGGCTGATTATTCCAGCGATTTATCTCCATGCCGTAGACCCTTTGCCGGTAAAAAGCAGTGGCTGGCATAAGCTCTTCAAAGGCGTTGGCATGATGATGCTGGCGTATGGCGTATTGATTTTAATTGGATTGAGTATGGGCAATACTAACCCCTTAGAACCCTTACAAGTCCATAACAACGGGATGTCATCAAGCAAAGAATCGGGCGTAGTGTTTGAGCGTATTAAATCTTTGGCTGAACTCGATGCCAGAATCCAACAAGCGGCGGCTAATAAGCAAATGGTGATGCTGGATTTTTATGCCGATTGGTGTATCTCCTGCAAAGAAATGGAGGCTTATACGTTCGCGGATTCCAGCGTGAAGGCTGCTTTGGCACAGTTTGTTTTATTACAAGCCGATGTCACACAAAACTCGGATGACGATAAAGCCTTGTTGGATAAATTTAATTTGATTGGTCCACCGGCTATTTTGTTTTTTGGCACGGATCGCATTGAGAAAACAGCGCAGCGCGTCATTGGCTATCAAGACGCGGCAACTTTTTTAACCTCCTTACGGAAGCTTAAATGATGAAGCAATGGCTTTCGATTGTTTTAGTTGCACTGCTTGCGTTGACCGGTGGTATCGCGGTTAAACATTTCATGGCACAGTCAGAAATTTCAAGCTTGCCAGCCGTAAGTTTGCCGGATTTGTCCGGTAAATCCCATGATTTGTCAGAATGGCAAGGAAAAATTCGCGTGATTAATTTTTGGGCGACGTGGTGTCCACCGTGCCGTAAAGAAATTCCTGACTTTATTGCTTTACAACAGGCGTATGCAGACAAAGGCGTGATTGTGCTTGGCATTGCCATTGATGATCAACGTGCGGTCAGTGAGTTTTTGCAAGATATTCACATCAATTATCCAATCTTAATGGCATCGGATGTCGGTATTGCTTTAACTCGTCAGTTGGGCAATACCTTAAGTGTTTTACCTTTTACCCTTATCGTGGATCCGCAGGGTAAAATTTTACACCGGCACTACGGTGAGTTTTCTAAAGAAAAACTCATCGACATCATTAACCCGTTACTAATACCACAATAACCATGAGTCTTTAAAAGTGATGTATGACATTGCTTCTTAATCCGCACCGGATTAGTTTATTAAACTTCTTATCGGTTATAATCAATCATTATTTTTTTAGAGAAAGGACAGATTTTCTAGGATGCATAGACGCGTTGCACTTATAGCCTATTCACTCCGGTTTCCAGGTACAGATACACAACACTTTTGGCAGGATCTTTTAGCAAAAAAAGACCTTGTGACAGAAGTTGATCCAACGCGATGGTCAAAGGATAGTTTTTTGCATCCTGATAAACGCCATCCGGGCAGTAGCTATACGTTTGCTGCGGGTAGTCTTGGGGATGTATCCGGTTTTGATGCCGCATTTTTTGGTATTTCGCCACGAGAAGCGGCATTAATGGATCCCCAGCAGCGATTATTACTGGAGCTGGCATGGGAAACTTTTGAAAATGCAGGCATTGTTCCTTCCACTATGCGTGGTAGTGAGTGTGGCGTTTATGTGGGTATTTCTAATGTCGATTATGCGTATCGTGTCGCCGATGACCTTGAGGCCATTGATTCGTTTGCTGCTACCGGCATTATTTCCAGTATCGCCTCGAATCGCATTTCATACGTTTTCGATTTACACGGCCCAAGCCTCTCTTTAGATACCGCCTGTTCCTCATCATTGGTGGCGTTTCATCAAGCGTGTGCGGCTATTCGATCCGGAGAAATCACGCAAGCACTCGCGGGTGGGATTAATCTCCATTTACATCCTTATGTGTTCATTTCTTTTTCTAAAGCGACCATGTTGTCAAAAACGGGACGTTGTCATGTGTTTGATGAATCAAGCGATGGTTATGTGCGTTCTGAAGGCGGTGGGTTGTTTTTACTCAAAGATTTGGCGCAGGCTATTGCCGATGGCGACCAGATTTTGGCGGAAGTTGCGGGCACGGCGATTAATACAGATGGTCATAAATCCGGTTTAACGATCCCTAACCCAATCGCGCAAGCGGCATTAATGCGCCGTGTCTATGAGCAAGCGGGTATTGCACCAGATGCTATTGATTATTTTGAGGCGCATGGTACAGGTACGCCGGTTGGTGATCCGATAGAGACACAAGCTATTGGTATGGCGCTTGGGCAACAACGCAAAGTGCCCTTACTCATCGGTTCGGTCAAAAGCAATTTAGGGCATTTGGAATCTGCCTCGGGTGTAGCCGGTCTGGTTAAAGCCTTACACTGTATTGAGCATCGTATGATTCCTGCCACCCTTAGCAGCACCCAACAAATCAATCCCAATATCAACTGTGCGGATTGGAATATTCGTATTGTCACCGAGAACCAGCCTTTAAAAGCCAGTGGTGAGTTGACCATAGGCATTAACTCCTTTGGTTTTGGTGGGGCTAATGCCCATGTTATTTTACAAAGTCATTGCCCAACAGCAGACACGACACGCTTAGCTTCAGCACCTCGTCATAAATTACCTTTACGCCTATCAGCCAAAGACGCATCTGCTCTCAAACAATCCGCCTTAGCTTTAGCGGATTTTTTAGAAGAACAAACAAACGATTCTGTTAGCTTTTATGATATCGCCCACAGTGCATTTTTCCGCAGAGAGCATCATGCACACACTGCGGTTGTTTTTTGTGATAATCGTATCGAGGCGGTACAGCAATTACGCTGTTTGGCTCATGCAGACAATCTGCAACAGAAATCTGCTATTGCTCCTGAGGTGTATAGCGGTAATCGTTTGCCAAAGCCAGGGGCTATCGGTTTTGTTTTTTCGGGCAATGGCTGCCAATGGCATACGATGGGGCAGCACTTACTCGAACAATCTGCTGTTTTTAAGCAGGCTATTATAGAAATTGATGAATTATTCAGTGCTTATGCTGATTTTTCTTTAGTCGATGAATTGTCGGGGGTTAACGGCAATCGCTATGCGGATACGCAAATCGCACAACCGGCATTATTTGCGTTGCAAGTCGGTATTACTAACATGCTGAGGGCGCAGGGTATTCAAGCAACGGCGGTTGTGGGGCATAGTGTGGGCGAAGTGGCAGCAGCTTGGGCGGCCGGTATCTTGCCTTTAGCTGAAGCCGTTAAAGTCATTTTTTATCGCAGTTATCATCAAGGCAAAACCCAAGGTTCGGGTGGAATGTCAGCGGTTGCATTGGGCGCCGAGGATATAATGCCCTTGCTAGACAGCTTTACGCCAGAGCAGCTATGTCTTGCTGGTATAAACAGCTCGCGCGGTACAACCTGCGCGGGAGCCGTGGCACAATTGGCGATACTCGAAAGCCAATTAGCGGCTAATAACGTATTTCATAAGCGGCTGGATTTGGATTATGCGTTTCACAGTCCAGCAATGGATACCATTAAAGCAGGTGTTTTAACCGATCTCGCAAATCTTAATCAGAATAGCCCGACACGAGGCTTTTTTTCTACGGTGACCGGTGAATTAATTAAAACCCCCATCTTAGATGCCAATTATTGGTGGCTTAATATCAGACAGCCCGTACAGTTTCAACAGGCCGTTGATGCACTCTTAGCATCGGGGGTCAATACTCTGATTGAAATTGGCGCCCATCCGGTTCTGCAATCCTATTTGAATGATGGCATTAAAGCGGCTGATCAACAAGGTATCGTGATTAGCACATTAACCAGAAACAATGGTGCATTGGCGCAAATACAAAACAGCGTCGCGCAAACCTTACTGTCAGGCGCACCATTCGATTATCGGCATTGGTTTCCGGTCGATGGTCGTTTTGTTAAATTGCCTAATTATGCTTGGCAGCGTGAAAAGCATTGGCATACCGTAACCGCAGAATCGCATGGCTTATTAGAGCGCGTCAAAGTCCATCCGCTGCTGGGGTATGCGCTTAAGCAGCATCAGGGGATTTGGGAAAATCAACTCGACATCGTGATTCAAACGCATTTGGCAGATCATAATGTCGGAGGCGCGATTGTATTTCCCGGAGCAGGCTTTGCGGAATTAGCATTAGCGGCCGCCTATCAAGCACAGCCCACGGATTTTATTGAAATTGAAGAGCTGGAAATTCGCTCCCCCCTGTTATTAAACCCTGAACACAGTAAAGTCATACGTTGCGTTTTGAGTGCAACGGATGGACGACTCACGATACAAAGCCGCGAACTGGCTAAATCGTCTGATTGGTTATTGCATGCTGTGGGCAGAGTGTTAATTGAAGCGACCGGTCGCTTGCTGGATATTCCATTCCCTAAAATTCCCCAACGAGACGCAGATTTTGATAGTGTCAGTCATCAACATGTAACTGAAACGGTTGGCTTGGGTTATGGTGATGCCTTTCAAGCAATTGATTATGGTTGGGTTGAGGGCAATCGCGCTTTAGGTGTTTTGCGATTGCCGGATTGTATCAGTGCCGGATTAGCGCATTATTTTTTACATCCCGCATTTTTAGATTGTGCATTTCAGCTGGTTTTTCAAATACTAAAAGACAGTATTGAGCCGCACGAAGGCTTGGCGTTTGTACCCGTTAAAATGGGTAAACTTTATGTTCGCACGGATAAAGCCATACCTGCCTATGCTCAAGCCGTGTTATTGCATCGTGCGCCTCATTCTTTAAATACCGAATTTGTTATTTTTGATGCTCAAGGTTTAGCGATTGCGTTGGTCAAAGACGTGCGTTTTCGTGCCGTTAGGTTGCAGCGGGCGCATGTGCCCCATCTTCATTTTCTTGAATACCATTTAACCGCCGCACCTTTAGTGATGGATGCGTTTGAAACTGCGGCTTTTGCTAAACTAAAAAGCTTACCGCTGTCGATGATTGCCAGCGCTCGTCGTTACAGTGAAGAAGTTGAACCATTACTCGATAGTCTGAGCGATCAATTTATAGTGGAGGCACTCCGCCGCTTAGCGGATGAGCAGGGTTTTCTATCGGCAGCTAAGCTTAATCAATATAGTGGGGAAGCGTCAAAAACCGGTGAATTACTGCGTATTCTAATGACTCATTGTGAAACACGGGCATACGTATTACCCACTGTATCCCCCGTCGGTTGGCGGGTTAAGGCGGTTGCGTCAGACGATATTTCGGCGATGACGATTTGGAATATATTGATTCAAGAGTATCCCGATTATTTTTATCTGTTTCATTGCGTAGGACGTTGGGGACTCAAGCTGAACGCATTACTAAAAGCCGAGGTGCATCCTGATGCCACTGGTCTTACAACGGCACACTACGCACTCATCAGCAGTTTTGTTCTCGAACAAACACTTAAAAAGCACTTAACGGAAATTCTAATTAGCCAATGCTTGCATCTTGAGCAACAGTTGGCGAGTGGCAATCGTTTGCGTATTTTAGAAATCAGTGCAGACAAACCGCAATTTGCTGGATTGCTGTGTTCGCATTTGGATTTACATCGAACGGATTATCTCTATGGCAGTTATAGCGAAGAGGCGGTAACGGCGGCAAAAGGCTTACGAGAGCATTTTCCCTTACTGCAAACCCTCTTACTCAGTGAAGAGATGCTTTGCCGTCAGGCACAGGCCAATGTCGCGATAGTTAATTTGGCGACGGTAGATATTAGTCATCTCAAGCAGTTGCTCAATATGCTGCCCACTGTTTTACAGCCCGGCTGCCGCGTCTTCTTTGTAGGGTTGCAGCCTGCTCAATGGCTAGGTTATTTATTAGGTATTCATTCAGATTGGTGGGTACGTGATGAACATCAGGTGTTACCGCAATCGCCGCAGCTGTCAGTACACGCATTAATCGAGCAATTACAAACATTGGCGTTTACTGACATCGAGCCATTGACAGAGATATCCGCCGAGGCTTCAGGTATCTATGTGGTGATGGCTACCCCAAACACGGCACGTGCTGTTCAACGCGAATCAGCAGCTGCATTGATGAAGGCACAAACAAGCTCATGGTTAGTGCTGTCCGATAACGACGAGTCTGCTACACCGTTGGCGAGGCAACTTGTTGAGGGTTTGCGTGTGCGTGGTGCAGATGTCTCTTGGCAACCGTGGCAAGCGGATCGTTCCGTGCAACATTGTTTGGACGCCACGCAAACCTCAACCGGTGTTCCCTTGCACATTATTCATCTGGTCGGTTTTGGGCAGTCAGATGCTAAAGTTCAAACGCGGCGTTGTACTTTTGCGGCTGAGTTGCTTCAGGCGGCGGAAGCGACTGCAACTGATGCCACGGTGTGGCTGTTGACGCAGAACGTTGGAACATTATGGGCGTGTGATCAGCAACAAGCGTTTTCGACACCCGCCACCATTGCACAGGATGCTGCGTTATGGGGATTTGGTCGTAGCTTAATGAACGAATCGACTCATTGTCGAGTGCAATTATTGGATATTGCCGCTGAGTGCTTTTCTACACCCGTGCTAGAGGCGGTTTTACTGACCTTGCTCAACGGGGATGCTGAACAAGAAATTGTTTTGAACAACGAAGGTCAGCGTTTTGTACCGCGTTTACGTAGCCGAGAATCGCTGACCGATAGGCAATCGACGACTGACACGATGAGCAATCAACATTGGCAACTGGGATTTAAGTTACCAGGACAATTACGCAATTTACAATGGATGCCGATTGTTGCGAAAACATTGGCAGACGATGAGCTTGAGATAGACGTTAAGGCGACCGGACTTAATTTCCGCGATGTGATGTACACCTTAGGTTTGCTATCCGACGAAGCCGTTGAAAATGGCTTTGTCGGATCAAGCTTAGGACTGGAGTTTGCCGGCAAGGTGATTCGGGTAGGTCGTACCGTGCGTGATTTTAACGTTGGTGATGACGTGGTCGGTTTAGGGCCAGCCAGTTTTAGTCAGCGCGTGTTGACCCAAGCTAATGCCGTTGCACTCATTCCTAATAATCTGAGCTTTGCTGCGGCTGCGACAATCCCAAGCACGTTTTTTACGGTTTATTATGCCTTGCATCATCAAGCCCGTTTGCAAGCGGGTGAAAAAGTATTGATTCATGGTGCGGCCGGCGGTGTAGGTATTGCCGCGATTCAGGTTGCACGATGGCTGGGTGCGGAAATTTACGCGACCGTAGGCTCTGAAGAAAAACGAGATTTTCTGCTTTTACTGGGTGTAACGCATTGCTATGATTCGCGCTCACTAACGTTTGCGGAAGATATTTTGGCGCAAACTAATCAAGAAGGTGTGGATGTCGTATTAAATTCACTGGCGGGTGAAGCGATTAATCGGAATTTTCAAGTGCTAAAGCCGTTTGGTCGATTTTTGGAATTAGGTAAACGCGATTTTTATGAAAATACGCCGATTGGCCTTAGACCTTTCCGTAATAATATCAGCTACTTTGGTATTGATGCTGATCAATTGATGCGGGTACGTCCTGAACTGACACAACGTTTGTATCAAGAAATGATGCAATTATTCCATGAGGGTATTTTGCAGCCCTTACCTTATACGGTTTTTGATGCGAACCAAGTTATTGAAGCCTTCCGTTATATGCAGCAAGCCAAGCAAATCGGCAAGATCGTCGTCACGTATGAGAACAGCATTCATGCGAAGCCAGTTGTTGAAGCAGTTGAAAAACCGTGCTTGCAGTTGTCCGCCGATGCCAGTTATCTAGTGACCGGTGGCTTAGGGGGATTTGGCTTAAGAACCGCGCAATGGTTAGTGAGTAAAGGTGCTAAGCATCTGATTTTAATCGGTCGTAGCGGAGTGGTTTCAGAAGAAGCCCGTTTAGCATTGGCTGAATTTAAAACGCAGGGTGTTATAGTGCAGGCAAGTGCTTGCGATGTGACCGATAAGGCCGCGTTAAGCGCATTATTGACAGCGTGTGAAAAAACACTGCCACCACTGAAAGGCATTATTCATGCCGCCGCTGTTATTGAAGATAGTCTGGTTCGCAATATGACAGCAGCGCAGCTTGCTAAGGTGTTAGCGCCTAAAATTCAGGGTGCTTTGGTGTTACATGAGCTGAGCTTAGATAAATCACTGGATTTATTTGTGTTGTACTCTTCCGTTACGACACTATTTGGCAATCCCGGACAAGCCAATTATGTCGCGGCTAATTTGTGGCTAGAAGCCCTATCCGCCTATCGTCGGCAACATGGGCTGGTGGCGACGTGCATCTGTTGGGGAGCAATCGATGATGTGGGGTATTTAACACGCAATAAAAAAATTAAAGATGCCTTGCAAAGCCGCATGGGCGGCGCAGCTTTATCTGCCGCCACAGCGTTGGATGTGCTGGAGCAGCGTTTGTTGTCAGAGTCGCACGATCATTTTTCATCAGTCGGTGTCATGGAATTTGATTGGCGTGCTTTAAATAGCTTCTTACCGACTGCGCGGACACCAAAATTTCACGAGTTGGCGATGCAAATGCCTCACACGGAACACGCGGAGGATAATCGTGCTGATATACAGCGCATGTTGGGTGAACTCAGCGATTCTGAGTTACAGCTTACCTTTATTGATTGGCTAAAAGAGGAGTTAAGTCAGATTTTGCTAGTCAATAAAGACAAAATTGATGCCGATTTATCCATGTACGATATGGGCTTAGATTCATTGATGGGAGTGGAATTAATGACCGCTATCGAAGCGCGTTTTGATGTGCAAATTCCGGTTATGGCCCTAAGTGAAGCCCCTACTTTAAATAAACTAGCGGCGCGTCTGCTTGCTCAATTGCGCGGCGATCATAACGAACCTTCTGAATCGACGGCAACTTTGGCTAATATTGAAGACTTATCTAAACGGCATGGTTCAGTTTTGACGGCTGAGCAAAAATCCTCATTAGCCAAAGCCCTGGAAGCTGATAGCAGCGGAAGGATTATTCACTAATATGGCTTCTAAAAACTTAGGCAGTCAATTAAAAGACAAATTGATTCAGCAGGCACTGGAACATAAGTTAAAAAATGCGGTTAATCCAGGACAACCGATCTTTAACCCTCTCAATGCTCGTATGGAAGATTACACACAATGGTGTCGTTTTGATCAATACCCGGGTTATAAGCAACTGCAAATTATCTACCAAGGCGGTGCACAATTTGGTATCAGCAGTCCATTTTTTCGGGTACACGAAGGCATTGCAGGAGCGACGACGCGCATAGCGGGTCGCGAGTTTATCAATTACGCCGGTTATAATTATTTAGGTTTTTCAGGCGACCCGCGTGTTGCAAAAGCCGCTAAGGATGCGATTGATCAATACGGTACTTCCGTTTCTGCCAGTCGCTTAGTGTCAGGTGAACGTCCGATACATCGGCAACTGGAAGCCGCGTTGGCGGAAACTTATGGCGTTGATGATGCGGTGGTCATGGTCAGTGGTCATGCGACAAATGTAACGACGATTGGTTATTTATTTGGTGCTAACGACTTAATTTTGCACGATGAACTGATCCACAATAGTAGCTTGGTTGGAGCGCAATTATCGGGTGCAAAACGGCTGTCATTTCCACATAACGATTATGCCGCATTAGACCAGCTGCTCAGCGAGCAACGGCGACATTATGAGCGCGTGTTGATTGTGATTGAAGGCTTGTACAGTATGGATGGTGATTATCCAGATTTGCCAGAGTTTATCGCTATCAAACAAAAACACGGCGCTTTTTTGATGGTCGATGAGGCGCATTCATTGGGAGTAATGGGCGAACAAGGCTTAGGTATTCGCGAACACTTTAATGTCGATGGTAAAGCCGTTGATATTTGGATGGGGACATTGAGCAAGTCTTTGGCAGGCTGTGGTGGCTACATTGCCGGTGAATCGGCATTGATTGAGCATTTAAAATTTCTAGCGCCCGGCTTTCTTTATAGCGTGGGGATGCCACCGCAAGTGGTCGCACCCGCTTTAGCGGCTTTACACTTGTTAAGGCAAGAGCCGCAGCGAACACAGCAGTTAAAAGCGCGTTCGCAGTATTTTTTAACAGCCGCCAAAGCGGTCGGTATTGATACCGGACACAGCGTAGGTTTGGCGATTATCGCGGCAATAACCGGCAGTTCTGTCAATGCTGCACGAATGTCTCAAGCCTTATTTGATCAAGGGATTAATGTTCAGCCTATTTTATATCCGGCGGTTCCTGAAAAAAGCGCGCGATTACGATTTTTCATTTCCTGCGAACATACTGAGCAGCAAATCGACGCGACCATTCAAGCCTATTGCCGGATAAACTAAACTTACATTTAGTTTATCCGGTAAGTTGTCAACGTAATTAAGCGAGGAGATATTTTTTGAGTGCAAACAAACGCTCTTTTTTGTTTTTGCAAGGCCCTTGTTCCCCCTTCTTTGCTCAGCTTGCGGATCATTTAGTGGCTTTAGGGCATAGCGTCCATAAACTCAATTTTAATTATGGTGACACTGTTTATTGGCTGCCTCGCAAAGCGCATTATTTTCGGGAAGAACTCAGTGTCTTACCTGATTTTTTAGCTCATATTTGGCAGCTGTATGGCATTACTGATCAGATTTTATTTGGCGATTGCCGTCCGGTACATAAACCTGCCATTAATCGAGCCGAAGCCTTAGGTATACGTACCCATGTATTTGAGGAAGGTTATTTTCGACCTTTCTGGGTTACCTTGGAGCGCGAAGGCGTTAATAGTCATTCCTTGTTACCACGCGATCCGGATTGGTTTCGGGCAGTTGGTGAGCGCTTGCCTGAGCCGGATCAATCGGTGGCATTTCGATCGCCTTTTAGCACACGAGCCTTTCATGATGTCGTCTATAACGTCGTCGGATTGGTCAATCCACTCGGTTTTCATCGTTACAAACGCCATGCGCCAGATTCTGCTTTACTCGAATATGCCGGTTATATTCGGCGTTTTGCGTTGATAAAATGGTATAAACAGCGTGACCGAGACCGTATCGCGCAGTTATTCGCGCAGTCAACTCCCTATTATGTACTGCCCTTACAATTGAGCAGTGACACGCAAATCACTCATCATTCTAGCTTTAGCGATATGTTAGAAGTGATTGAATTGACATTAAAATCTTTCTGCAAATTTGCTCCAGAGAATGCTAGGTTGGTGATAAAGATTCATCCGTTGGATGCCGGTCTGTTTGATTACGACAAAGCCATTAAGCAATTAGCCACCTTTTATCAGTTGACCGAGCGGGTGTTATTTATTCAATCGGGTGATTTACACATCCTATTGCAAAACGCTTCGGGTACGGTAACCGTTAATAGTACGGTGGGCGGTTTAGCGCTCGCTTTGGAATGTCCTACAATCGCCTTGGCTGATCCCATTTATAACTTGCCCGGCTTAACTTTTCAGGGTGGGTTAAACACATTTTGGACACAGGCGACAAAGCCTGATAGTGAGTTATTTCGCTGTTATAGCAAAACCGTCATCCACACGACCCAAATTAATGGGGGATTTTATTGTCGCGAAGGTATTGCTTTGGCTATCAAACATACTGAGCGTTTTTTAGACAGCGATCAATCACCGTTAGAAAAACTGTTATGACACCTCAATTACTCCACACTGTTCTAATTACCGGCGCAACTGGCGCAATAGGTCAAGCTCTAGCGCTTTATTACGCTAAACCTGGTGTACATTTGTTATTACAAGGGCGTAACACGGAAGGCTTAACCGCATTGGCAGAAAACTGTAAAGGACGGGGCGCGACGGTTACGATGCAAATACTCGATTTACGCGACATTCCGCGTTTGCAGCAATGGGTCAGTCAGCTCACAGAAAGCAACTTGCCGGATTTAATCATTGCTAATGCCGGCATCAATATCAATCAAGGTAGCCAGCGGCGTGGCGAAACTTGGCAAGAGATCGAGGCGTTGCTAGATCTCAATATTAAATCGACGTTTGCACTGGTCAACGCTTTGCTTCCCGCACTGCGCCAACGCGGCAGTGGTCAAATCGCATTAATCAGCTCCTTAGCGGCGTATTATGGTCTGCCAATTACCCCCAGTTATTGCGCCAGTAAAGCGGCACTTAAAGCCTATGGTGAAGCGATGCGGAGCTGGTTGGCTAGAGAGGGTATTCATATTAATGTCGTCATGCCCGGTTATATTCAGTCAGACATGTGCGATGCCATGCCAGGACCTAAACCCTTTTTAATCAGTCCAGAATTAGCGGCACAACGCATTGCTAAAGGATTGGCTAAAAATCAGGCTAGAATCAGTTTTCCATTTCCCCTGAATTTTGGAACGTGGTGCTTAGCCGTGTTACCTCCCGATTTTTCTTCGCGACTGTTACGCCTAATCAATTATGGAGGCTGATTTTTTATGTTATGGCTATTATTACTGCCGTTATTCGCAGGGATAAGTGCTTCATTTTTTGTTGAACGCTGTCTTGCACCTAGACCGGTATTTATCCTAAAACGTGCTTTAGCGGCTCAGCAATTACATTTTGGCAGTTGGTTAGCCTTATTCGCACTCCTGTTATTGCTGGTTCAGCGTCCTTGGTTTGCCGTTGTTTTATTATTGGCATTTCAGGCGCTACTGGTTTTGGTTAATCACGCTAAGTACGACAGTTTACGCGAGCCGTTCATTTTTCAAGATTTTGAATACTTTACCGATGCGATTAAGCATCCTCGCTTGTATCTGCCTTTTTTTGGTATCGCGAGAACGGTGATTGCGACGCTGGGTTTTGTTGCGGCTTTAATTATCGGTTTAACCTTAGAGTCACCGCTTATAGTGGCGATTGGTTTAATGCCAGCCGTTTTGGTTTGGCTAGTGCTTATGGGGTTGGCGGGATTATTGATTCGTTTGGGCTTAAAAAACTGTCCAGCGATTACTTTGAAACCGGCACAAGATTTACTGCAACTGGGGCAGAGTGCTTTTTTCTGGGCGTATTGGCAGGCGGAGCAACAAACGCTGATTGATGGTACGCCGTCGCTTTTCACCGATATCACATCGATCATACCTGCGAATGGCGAAGGTGTCGATATAGTCGTTGTGCAAAGTGAATCCTTTTTTGATCCGCGTCCGTTGTCGTCCTCAATCACACCTGAGGTGTTAGAGCATTTTGATCAGATTAAAACAGAAGCGAGTCATAGTGGACGCCTACACGTTCCCGCGTGGGGAGCTAACACGGTTCGTACGGAATGCGGCTTTCTTACCGGTTTAACGCCCAAACAATTGGGCATTCATCAGTTTAATCCTTATCGTTTAATGGCGAAGCAGGATGTTCCTAATTTGGTCGGCGCGTTAAGAAATGCGGGTTATCACACGATTGCGATCCATCCCTATCCCGCTAGTTTTTATTTGCGTGATCACGTTTTTCCGCGTATGGGGTTTGATGAATTTATTGATATTCAAGGCTTTTCTGAGCAAGCAAAAGAAGGGCAATATACGGGCGATCAGGCGGTGGCGCAAAAGATTGTCGATTTATTGGCAACCCGAGTTAGTACAGATGATAAGCAGCAGCCATTGTTTATTTTTGTGATTACGATGGAAAATCATGGCCCCTTACATCTGGAAAAAGCCGAGCAATCGGACATAGAAAACTATTATCGCCATCCCCCTGTATCGGGTTGTGAAGATTTGACGGTCTATTTACGTCACTTAAAAAATGCCGACTTTATGATAAAAACACTGAAAACGTGCTTACAAAAAAATACTGAATCGGGTCGCGCTGGGTTGTTGTGCTGGTTTGGTGATCATGTCCCCATCATGACGCAAGTCTATCAACAATTGGGTGAACCAGACGGTATGACCGATTATTTTATTTGGCAAAGCGGCGCGGTTCAACAAGAGAAAAAAGCCAACCAACACATCGCTATTCACGAATTGACAGGCTTAGTGTTGGCAGAGCTGTCTGGAATGACACGCAAAATATAATCAAATATGATGAATTATTTAATGACAGTAAGAGTGATGTCTAAGCTATTCTTTGTATAGCTTGATATATAAACAAGTAGTCAGGTCGATGGTTAGCGCTTAGAATATCCCTGCGTTTTGGACTATTTTACTTTTATCTTCAGAGGTCAATCATGAAAGCCAGTGCACGTAACCAATTTTTCGGGAAAGTTTCTGAGGTATCGATCGGTACAGTTAATGTCACTGTCGTGGTCAGTTTGAAAGGCGGGGAGAAAATTGTCGCGATGATAACGAAAGAATCTGCTGATTCTTTAGGAATTAAAAATGACGTGGATGTGGTGGCTTTAGTTAAAGCACCACAAATCATTGTCATCACAGATTTCGGGGGGTATCGCGTATCTGCACGCAATCAGCTCAAAGGTACAGTGACACGCATTCAAAAAGGTGCGGTCAATTCCGAGGTGATTATCGCGTTAACGGGTGGCGATACGATAACAGCAACGGTAACCAATGACAGCATCGATAATCTAGCCTTAGTATTAGGTGCTGAGGCGACAGCGGTGTTTAAAGCAGGATCCGTTATTTTAGGGGTTGCTTTAAGTTCCACCTTATTGAATATATCCTCATGTTTAGCTATGTAGGGACATGAGGCTAATTATTCAGACGACCATTTCGGCAGCCACGGATGGCAGACTACGAATACCTCCATGTGTTTTTCTCAATCCCAAGCTCCGCTTGAAATAACGCGACGCCACTTTTGTGCGGTCATTCATCAAAAAGACATACCCATTTGTTAGGCTTAGGCTTCTATCCTTTTCAGACAACGTTGTGAGAAAAATATGAAGAATTTAGAAGGGCTAAAGCTTCCCGCTTTACCTGTGGCCGCTCAAAAAATTTTATCGCTGGATATGGCGTGTGATCGCGATCAAGACGCTCTCATTCCTGCGATTTGCCAATGTCCAGTGACCACTGCGCGTATTATTTCCTTAGCTAATTCCAATGAATTTGGTATCTCTGGCATAACCATTAGTTCAGCTAAACAGGCCGTTCAGCGCATCGGTTTGCGGACTGCGTTTAATACCGCTTTGGCTTGTGCGCTGTCATCCCTCGCAAAATCCAACAAAAACAGTGTACTTGATCAAGATCAACTCTGGAAACATAATCTGGAGATGATTAAGTTAGCTAACAGCATTGCCACTTATCTTCCCAGTGTGAGTCGTCCTATTTCGGCAGATATTTCTTTAGCGTGCTTGTTACATGATATTGGTTTGATTGCTTTTGATGCAATGGAACCTAGTGTTTTTAAGCTGTTTAGTGAGGAATTACAGCAAACAAACGAGGCTGATAAATCGGCACTCGAGCAAAAGTTTTTCGGTTTGACCCATGCTGAGTTAGGCGCGACACTGCTGTCATCGTGGCATATCCCCCAAATCATTATAGAACCTGTTCGCCACCATCATAATCATAACCTCGATTGTAATGCGTTGAGTGTATTATCCAAATTGTTAATCGTTGCTGATGTACTGTCTAGCGATTCTCAATACCGTAACGAAGCGTATCATCATGAGCTTTCTATCGCTGACATGGCAGAACTGTTGGCACTAAGCGTTGAGCAAATGGAGGTCATTATTAATGATCTTCAGCAAAAAGGTTTGCCGGTTGCGTTAAAAGATCAACACTCAGAGTTATCTATTAATTTTGACGATGCCATAAAAGTTCATTTGAATTGGAGAACTAAATTTCGGGTAGCTATCACCAATAAAGAAAGCTTGGATTGCTCAAGCATATCCAGTGATACGTGCTGTGCATTAGGCAAATGGCTGCATGGTAATGCTAAATCACAGTACTATGACAAGGTAGCGTTTCAATATCTGTTGATTAAACATGCACAATTTCATACAGAAGCGGGAAAAATTGCGCTGATGGTGAATAACAGAAATTACATCGAGGCTGAATGTGCTATCGATCAGGGAACGCCTTACGATATTATCAGCAAAAACGTCGCTCAGACGATTATCAATCTCAGAAAAGAAATTGACTCCATCAGTGCTGCATAATTGGATGAAACCATAAAATGCTTTATGGTCGATCGATGTTGGTTGGGTTCATGAGCTCAGCCAACGCCTTGTCCAACGACGCCAAGCTAGGCCGATAAACAGTAGCATAACGATGATTACAATAACTGGTTGATCTCCTATATGCGCGTAGGGTGTCATGCCGCTCATGGGGGTAATCATTTCAGTTAATACGGTGGTTTCAAATAGTGGCGCTTGACTTAATATTTTGCCATTAGGCGCGATGACAGCGGTGGCTCCGGTGTTGGTAGCTCGTAGTAAATAGCGCCCCGTTTCTAGTGCTCGCATTGCAGCAATTTGTAAATGTTGATGGGGTTCAAGTGAATCGCCGAACCAGCCGTCATTCGTGACATTCACTAGATAGGCGGCATCAGGCAACCCTGAAATATTGGCATCGCCGAATGCGTCTTCATAACAAATTGATGTAATAAAGGGATAGCCGGCTGCTTTTAATAAAGCCTGGTGTTGACCACCTGGGGTAAAATCGCCTAAGCGTATGTTGAGTTGTTTTAGAATGAAGCCAGATACCGGTTGCCACGGCATGTATTCACCAAATGGCAATAAATGATTTTTACGATAGATGTCGCGCTCCTTGCCTAAGGTTATGACTCCGTTGTAAATCTCTTGTGGATTTTTACCGGTCATTGGCAAACTGACGACCAAATCCGTACTATGAGCAAGCGCAGACTGTTGCAATGGTATTAAAAAAAACTCATCAACATCGTCTAAGAAGGCGGGTATTGCCGTTTCCGGCCAGATAATCACTTGAGAATCCCAATGGGCTTCCGTCAATTTTTTGTACAGCAATAACGTATTTAAGCGATTTTCAGGTCGCCATTTTTGATCTTGGGTGATATTCCCTTGCACTAAGGACACGCGAAATGGCGCACCGCTAGGGTGTGTCCACGTTATTTGTTGAAGTACGCCACCAACGAGCCAAATTAACAACAATAAAATTACTGAGGATTTTCGTAGCGGTGGTTTTTGCAAGAATCTGACAACTAAAATCGCACTTAAGGCTAAAAAAAAGCTTGTACCATACGCGCCGACAATAGGGATATAGCCGGCTAAAGGGGTTGTCAGTTGAGAATAAGCACCAAGCAACCAAGGGAAGCCGTTTAATAAGATGACGCCGCGAAAATATTCGACTAAAACCCAAGTGAATGCGGTGAGACTGGGATGTTTGTGAGCACCTAGGCTAATTGATAAAAAGGCAGCTAAGGCAGGAAATAAAGACCAAAATAAAACAAACAACACCGTCATGGCAGCGGAACTTAGCGCATCTGCGCCGCCAAAATCGTGAATGCTGATATACACCCAGGAAACGCCAAGACCGAATGAACTTAAGCCAAATAAATAACCGCGTAGCACCGCTCGCCATAGCGATGTGTTTTGCCAAGATGCAAACAAAATCACCAAAGCAACCGGCGCTAAATACACATAATGGTAGGGTGCAAACGCTAACGTGAAGAGCCAGCCTGCTAACAGAGCTAGCACATCACGGTAGATATTTTTAAGCAATGGACTATCGATAAGCAAGTGGGTCGCCACAATTCACGTCAATAAAATTCATTAGTGTTTTTGCGCTTTGGGCATCATTGGTCTTTTTTTCCCCCGAGCCACCATTGGCTTCATACAGGGTAATCGCAGTGTATGAGCCATTGGCTTGTTTTTGATACGCTTTATAAATGACGGTGGGGACATCAACGGGAAAAGATTCAGAGAGTATTTTACCGGCTGCGGCTTCATTAATTTTGGATTTAATGCTGTTTTTGGTCAAACGCATGGGTTGTGAGCGTTTGGAATTCATGCCATCCAAACTGATGTCTAAACTAAGCGTACCATCTTCCTGAATTTTGCAGGATTTACTGATTGCATCACTCTGCATAACAAAACCGGGAAATGTTAATTTTTCAAGTAAAACACCCGCTTGAGCATTGCCAATTAAGCAACAGTATAAGGCAATCCAACGACAGATTTTAGTGGACATACATAACTCCTAAAAATAAATTATAATTAAAATTCAATGCCTTGTTCGGCTTTGATGTCTTGTTCAAACGCGTGTTTAATCGCTGTCATTTCAGTGACCGTATTGGCAATTTCAATAACTTCAGGAGCAGCATTGCGACCGGTTAGAATTAAATGTTGCCATGTAGGTTTATGGTCTCGAATAAATGCGGCAACTTCTGCACCACTAATCCAGTGGTAGCCGCAGCAATAATTGATTTCATCAAGTACAACTAAGTCAAATTCTTCGGAAAGAATTTTTTCTTTACTAAACTCCCAAATGGCGCGACTGGTTTGAATGTCTTGCTCAGGATTTTGTGTATCCCAAGTAAAACCGTCACCTAAGGCATGCCATTCAATAGTCTCGAAGCGACAAGCGGCTCTTTGCTCGCCAGTTTGCCATTGACCTTTGATAAATTGAATGACGCAAACTTTCATTCCCCATCCCGCTGCACGAAAAACTGTACCAAATGCACTGGATGATTTGCCTTTACCCTCACCGGTATTGACTAGCACGATGCCGTGCCGTCTTTCTCTTGATTTCATGAAGCTCCTGATAAGTGATTTTTGACTCTAATTTTAGCGTACCCTAGGCTATCAATCATGGTAAAGTTTAGTTTTAATCACCCATAACTTCAAATTTAACTATATCAGACAATGACAGATTCAAATACTTTATTTAACAAAGCTAAACAAGTCATTCCCGGCGGGGTTAATTCACCGGTGCGTTCTTTTGGCGGTGTTGGCGGAACACCTGTATTCATTGAGCGTGCTTCAGGTGCTTATCTCTACGATTGTGCAGGTAATGCTTATATTGACTATGTGGGCTCATGGGGGCCGATGATTTTAGGTCATGCTCATCCGGAAGTTATTGCGGTTGTTAAGGCGGTTGCTGAAAAAGGCTTAAGTTTTGGTGCGCCGTGCGAGCTTGAAACGCAAATGGCGGAACAAATAGGTCAATTAATGCCATCAATTGAGTTGGTCAGAATGGTGAGCTCTGGGACGGAAGCGACGATGAGCGCGATTCGTTTGGCTCGTGGCCATACCGGTCGTGACAAGATTGTTAAATTTGAAGGTTGTTATCATGGGCATTCAGACTCTCTTTTGGTTAAAGCCGGTTCAGGGGCATTAACATTAGGTGTGCCGAGTTCTCCGGGGGTTACAGCGGCGGTGGCTGAAAATACGATTACGCTTAAATATAACGATAGTGCGGCGGTTAAGGCTTTATTCGCCGATATTGGAGAACAAATAGCCTGCATAATTGTTGAACCAGTAGCCGGCAATATGAATTGTGTGCCGCCTGTGCCGGGTTTTTTAGAAACGTTACGGGAAGTGTGTGACGACTATCAAAGTGTGTTGATTTTTGATGAGGTGATGACCGGGTTTCGGGTTGGCTTGCAAGGTGCACAAGGCTTGTATGGCATTAAACCCGATTTGACAACACTAGGTAAAATTATCGGTGGCGGTATGCCGGTGGGGGCGTTTGGTGGTCAGCGAGCCATCATGGAAAGTCTTGCGCCTTTGGGCCCAGTTTATCAAGCGGGAACCCTATCAGGAAATCCTGTGGCAATGGCAGCGGGACTTAAAACACTGGAATTGATTGCAAAACCTGGATTTTATGACGCGTTGACACAAACAACACAGCAGCTAACTGAGGGTATCAAAGAGCTGGCAAAAAAAGCAGGTATTGCCTTAACAAGCAATCAAGTTGGCGGAATGTTTGGTTTATTTTTTAGCGATGAAGAAATAATTTCGACTTTTGCACAGGTTATGGCGTGTGACCAAGTGCTTTTTAAACGGTTTTTTCATGCCATGTTGGAAGATGGCGTTTATTTAGCGCCGTCTGCTTTTGAGGCGGGGTTTGTTTCTGCGGCTCATAGTTCTGAAATAGTAGAGACTACACTAAATAAAGCGGAACGCGCATTTGCAAAATTGTGAGGAGATGTTTTGAGCTAGAACGGTGTGCCGACAATTTGGCAAATGCCAATTGTCGGCAAACTGAATAACTAGATGATAGTTACTTCTTCAGCCTGTGGGCCTTTTTGACCTTGAGTTACTGTAAACTGGACTTTTTGTCCTTCATCTAATGATTTGAAACCTGAGCTGTTGATGTTGCGGAAATGAACGAAAACATCTGGACCGCTTTCTTGTTGAATAAAACCGAAGCCTTTTTCTGAGTTAAACCATTTAACTGTACCGATAGTCATTGTTTGTAAACCTTATAAAAATTGAATTGAATGCCTGTTAAGGCGGATGGCGCTGGGAAATTTAAGACTTACTTATGATAGACAATACGAGGAAGTACAGAAAAACATCGTGAAGATACGCATAGCGGTAAAAATTTCAAGCTAAGTCAATCATATAGATGATTTGTGTCAATGTCAATCTTTAACCGAAGTACATTCGGAATAACGGCGAGCCACACGTTTAGATTATTAACAACACAGCTAAGTCGTTTTGCGTCTACCTAATGTAATGACGTATTGTAATTGTGGCTATATCAAAGAATATCTATAAGTGCTTAAGTCATTAAAGCTAGTCAAAAATGGTCGCTATATTACTTAACTCTCAAGCCATATAGCCATCATTAAGAACACTATAATGAGCTGTTTGGTGGTGGGATGGTTTGCCTTTACTTACAACCTATTTCTCAAAAGGCAGATTATCAATCTTTCTATTTTAGGAGAATTTACCATGAACACTTCAACACAATCATTGGTTATGGGACGGGGCGACTTTATTGAACTTCTTACAGCCGAGTTTACTTGCGCTAAGGGGTTTGGGGTATATGCCTTCCTTTCATATAGCGATATTGATGCACTCTACCATCGTTTTCTAGGTGAGGCGGTTTCACCTACTGTATTCGTTAGGCTTTTTGTTAAGCGTTTTGGCTGAAAAAATCAAATTATTACGACATTACAGCAGTTTCAACATGGGTTAGATTTTGTAGGTGCGAATGAATTCGTACCTACATAATTGAACAAAAGATAACTATTTAGCCCCCCGCCCTCACGACTCCGGCAATCCCATTGTGCTAAAAAAGCATGCTGGAACAACGATTTAGTCGCAGCATTTTAGAGTGGGCTGAATAATTACAACAAAACTTATTAGCATAAGTAGGAGCGGCTTATTTTTATGCCACTTTGCTAACCTGATCTAAAAACACTGATGACCGCTCTTTAATAAGTAACCTTTAAATGATTGACAATTTTTTTTAATGTGATTTAATGAGTTACCTTTTAATAAATGCTTTGCGCTATGACTAAAAAAAATAATTAAAATGACATAACAGGACTATCAATTGTTATGTGACATTGTTTACTTTCGTCAAATTTTAAAGGGTGAGTGTTAATTTTAAGAGTGATAATGGGTAAAAACTAAATCTATTGAAGTGGTTATTACTCTATATATCGCCGGTCAAAAAAGTGAATAGATAACAAGTCAGGGCTATGACTAAGGAAAATGAATAACCTGAAAATGTTGTGCAGGATTTAATAACTAAAGTGATACGCACGGTTTGTGTCTTTTTAATAGATATCCTCAACGTTGAAGGAGGGGGACACCATGAAAAAGTTTAACAAATCGATCAGAAGAGTTGCTAATAATCCGATTTACGAAGCACGACTATACGGCTATTTTGGGCTGATTGTCGTCTTTACGGTTTTTTATACGATTTTCTGGGGTGATATTTAATCAAAACTTTTTGCGGATAAGGTGGCATAATCATGCCACCCCGCATTTATTACTTGTTGTATTATGGAGGATCAAGTCATGTACACAGAAAACATAGGGCATCACATATCCGGCTTATTTAATAAAGATCTCGAGGAAATTCGCCATAAAGTTTTAGTGATGGGGGGATTGGTTGAGCAGCAATTAGATCAATCCATACAAGCTTTTATTAGTAGTGATATGGAAATGGCTGAACGGGTTATCCAACAAGATAACGAAGTCAATGCAATGGAAGCGTGTATTGAGCGAGAATGTACGCAAATTTTGGCACTGCGACAACCGGCCGCCTTTGATTTGAGGTTTTTATTGGCGGTGCTTAAAATAATCTACGAACTGGAACGAATGGGTGACAAAGCGAAGCGTATTGCACAAATCACGGTGAGGCTGGCAGTCAATCAAGCGCAGGTATCCTATTATGAACTGGTTCATATGGCTGAGTTGGTTAAAGGCATGTTATTGGATGCGCTTAACGCATTTGCAAGATTGTCGTTAGATAGTGTGCTCGTCATCGCACAGCAAGATGAGAAAGTTGATCGTGAATATGACAGCATTCTCCGACAACTGATTACCCGTATGATGGAAGATTCACGGAATATCACTCGAACCCTCGATGTACTTTGGACGGTTCGTGCATTGGAAAGGATAGGTAGCCATGCGTGTCATATTTGTGAACATCTGGTTTATGCGCTCAAAGGTGAGTATGTCAATCACATGAGTCCACAAGAATTAGAAGCAAAATTAACGACACCTAGTTATGAGCATACAATTCAGGTACGGCACTAAACCGTTAGTAAGAGCTTAAGAGGAGGGCTTATGTTAGATTCAGTTTCATCTATTGCGACACTGGCCACACAAATGTCATCATTAAAAACAGCACAGGATATTAATGTCGCAGTTCTTAAAAAAGCGCAGGATATTCAAAACCAACAGGGCAATAATGCGGTGCAGTTGATTGCCGCGTCGGTCGTGTCAGCACATAAAATTGATGCCTGGGTTTAAATTATTGGTGACTAATGCTAGTTTTCCACTTAGTGTATTTAGAATGCAGTGGGAGTGGCTGAAGCCACTCCCATACTTGGCTCATTGAGGGCAATTGATGGACAGCAATTCTCATTATGGTCATCACAACACCTAATCGCTTCAGAGGCTGTGAATCCCGCATAGCCTACTAATCAAGCCATTGTTCTAGTCATAATGAGCAGTTTCGATAGCTGGTAGCAGATGCTTGAATTTATGCTCAAGGGACTTGAGGTCTCTATTTCTAAATCAGTCTGACGAATATCTGCCACCATAATGAGAATTGCTGGACACGGGTCGGTAGAAAAATGCTCTGGTCTGTCGCGCAAACCACATCAGACGCTCTGGAGAGCAAATTGACTATAGCAAATCCCCCCCACTAAATATAACAACGCGGCAACTCTCATCCGACGTATCACTTATCGTTAATACGCCCTACGCGACTAACACCGACTCCGCTGCCCCCGCACCGTTAGGACGCAAAGCTCACACTTTTTACGTCCTTCTATGCGTTTTCAAACTTGAACGATCCAGATAACGTCAGTCAAAAATTAGGCTACAAACTTAAAGAGGAACACAGTTAAAGTTTAAGCCGTTTGTGGTGAGCCCTTCGTATGCTCAGGAGCACCTTGTCGAAAGATAGGTTCGTTCGACAAGCTCATGAGTTAGGACGAACGGTTGAGCCTTGTTTGAGCGTCTCGTGTTAGTTGGTAGCCAAAATTTATGTTGCTGAGCGGTTATCGACCAATACTTTCAACTTTTGACCGGGGCGAAGCCCTTTACTGAGCGCATCCACATTGGATTTTTTAAGCTCGACGATGGGAACACTTAATTTTTTGGCAATTTGCCCCAAGGATTCCCCTTTACCTACGGTGTATTGTATTAAACGACTTGAAGCGACTGAGGCGACTTGTTGATTACCTGATTTGATAGTGAGTTTTTTACCTGGAACTAATGCTGTCCCTAGAGAAATTTTATTCCAATCGGCTATTTCTTTGGGAGTAACTGAAAAACGCTGAGAAATATTCCAGAACGTATCACCTGTTTTTACGGTATAGGACTGGTTAGTTGTAGAGAAGCTTGCTGTTTTTTGACTATTTGAACTAACTGTGGTTTGAATGGACTTGTTGAGACTTGGAATTTGCAGCGTGATACCCGATCGGACAGTATCGCTGCTTAAATGATTGGCTAAACGTAACGCACTGGCGGTCGTATGATTTTTGCTCGCAATAGCCGCCAAGGTTTCACCCCGCTTAACAACATAACGACTAGCAACCGAGACCGGTTCATCATGACGCACCTCAGCGACTTTGTTTTCAATCCGCTTCGCTTGAACAGCAACTTCGGTGCGAACCTGGGCAAAATCAACCCGTTCACCATAAGGCAGCATTGCGAGGTTGCTTTTGAAGCTTTGTGCCCTGTCTGCGGGGACTAATAAGCGATGTGGGCCTTGAGGTGCGGTACAGGATTTGTTGAAGCCAGGATTTAACTTCAAAAATTTATCGTATGGCGTATTAGCCAGATGAGCCGCCTTTCTTAAATCCAAGGGGGATTTAATATCCACCACTTCAAAATAAGGTTTATTAGGAATATGCTGTAAATGGACGTTGTATTCTTCCGCATTAGCAAATATTTTAGCAATCGCTAATAATCTAGGGACGTAATCAATGGTCTCTTCTGGCAAACTTAAAGACCAATAGTCCGTCGGCATATTACGCTCTTCATTTTTCTCAATAGATTTTCTGACTCGACCTTTGCCACAATTGTACGAAGCCAGTGCAAGCAACCAGTCACCATCAAAGGTTTCGCTGAGTTCTTTCAGATAAGTGGTCGCTGCTTTGGTTGACGCATAAACATCGCGGCGACCGTCATACCAAGCATTCTGTTGCAAACCATATTCTTCGCCAGTTGAGGGTACAAATTGCCAAAGACCCGACGCATCTGCATGGGAATAGGCATCTGGTAAAAACGCGCTTTCAACAACGGGTAATAACGCCAACTCTCCAGGGATGTTTTTAGCTTCGATTTCATCGAGAATATGATGTAAATAAGGCTCGGCACGTTGCTGGATAATAGCCAGCGTTGCTGGATGCTGTAAGTACCAGTTGACTTCTTGGTCAATGCGGTAATGCTCAATCTCGGGCAACGCATATAAAGACAAAAGACGCTCCCATACGGTATTCTTATGGGTCGCCACTGTTTTGGCGATATGTTTGCTAAACTTAAGTCGGGAACTCGCATGGGCGTGTTCGCCATACAAACCATTGGCATCGTCGTTATTGGGATCACCTGGCAATTGCTCGCTGACACTCAGTGGTTTTTCTGAGGTTCCTGAACAGCCTGCGACGAGTAAAGAAAGTAAAATTAATAGAAAATGAATCGACTTGTTAAAATTAACATGCATCATCTTAAAGCCTAAGAGTGTAGATTAAATTACAATGTCGGTAGTATATCTTGTTTTGCTTAAAAAACATTCACCTAATCAATATTGAGTTTACAAATGAAGCGTAACTTCTTATTCGCTTGGTATCAAACGCCCCGAGGTAAACTGCTAAAAGAGCTGGAAGCGGACTATTTAAAACGCGCCATCACGGTCAGTTGCCAACAGACACTGTTGCAAATTGGCGGTTTAGGCTGGGAAGATGAGTTTGTTGACTGTACGCTTTATAAATTCTACACCGTATTAGACGCCAAAAATTTGGGTACCCCACTGGCTCGAAAAATTCAAGCAAAAGCGTTTAGTTTGCCGTTAAAAAACGATAGTGTTGATATGATTATTGTGCCGCACTTATTGGAATTTGACAGCTATCGTTTTCAAACCATGCGTGAAATTGAGCGTGTACTAAAACCTGAAGGTGTTGTTTTGATTATGAACTTCAATCCGTGGAGTATTTGGATTCGATATCAATATCTTTGGGAGAGAAAAATGGCTAACTCGTGGCGCGGACATTTTATTAGTCGAGCTAGGGTGCTAGATTGGCTAAAACTACTCAATTTTGAAGTAACGGTTTCCTCAGAATTTTTTTTAGATACGGTTAAAACCACACACGGCAAATTTATTCGTGGCGGCAGTTCTTTCTCTTCGACGGCTTATGCGGTAAAAGCGATTAAACGTCGCTATAACTTAATTCCATTAACTCCCGTCAAAGAAGAGGCGCGTCTTGTCCTTATCAATACGGTCAACCCTACTGCAAACCTCAAACATCATGATTGAACCTGTCATTATTTATACCGATGGTGCGTGTCGCGGTAATCCTGGTCCCGGTGGCTGGGGAGCGACTCTCAGCTACAAAGACCATCACAAAGAACTGTATGGCGGAGATCGCCAAACCACAAATAACCGCATGGAATTAATGGCGACCATTCAGGCCTTAGAAGCCCTGACTAAACCCTGTACCGTAAAATTACACAGTGATTCTAGCTATGTTCTTAAAGGGATTACTGAATGGATGCCGAATTGGAAGAAAAAAAATTGGAAAACGGCCGCCAATCAGCCGGTCAAAAATGTAGAACTCTGGCAACGACTCGATGCCGCCATTGGTCATCATCAAATAACTTGGCAGTGGGTTAAAGGGCATTCCGGAGACGCTGGCAATGAACGCGCCGACGCACTAGCTAATTTGGGTATTGATACACTCTAAACTCGAATCCCTTTGTCTCTTTATATCACGGAATTTCTAAGCATGACCCCTATTCTTTCCCATCCCGCCAAGGTGCGTGGTCTTGCTTTCTTGGGCTTGCTATTAATGGCACTGGCTATTCTTGGCGGCATGATTTGGCGCAATCTGCAACATTTTGACTCCATTTTGTCCTATGTCGATTACTCGCATCGAATTCAAAATGTTTCCGTAGGACTGCAACAATCTTTAGTTAGCTATTTAACAGAAACCAAATCGAAATCGGCATCTGAAGCGCTCGCTAAAACCTTGGATGAATTGAATGCCCTAATGGTCGGCAGTGACTACTTATCTGAAACCACGCAATCCAATCTGCTGACCGTCAAAACCATGCTCACCGGACTAACCCAGCTCAGTAAGCCAGAAAAAAATGACCGTTTGATCAAATCATTACAAATCATGACGGAAACGCTGGATCACGAAACCATGCAGCGGGAAAAATTATTAGAAGAAATTAACTTTGATACCCAAAGCGAATTGTACTCGGCTTTATTCACATTTACGCTGCTTATACTGGGGGCAATGTTTTTTCTACATTTCAGAATCCTGCATCCATTGAATGATTTAAGAAAATTATTAGAGCGACTGACCGAAGAAAATTTTACCCCCATTGCCACAACGCACCTGGATCCTTTATTACTCCCTGTCTTCAATAGCTACAACGTTATGGTCGCACATCTTGCTGAGCTAGAAGAAGCCAAACGCTTGTATGCACAATCCTTACAACGCGAAGTCAGATTAGCCACACAAGCTCTACTCGAACAACAATACAGTTTAGCTCGGGCAGAACGTTTGGCGGCTATTGGGGAAGTGGCTGCCGAGTTGGCCCATGAAATTCGCAATCCCTTAGCCGGTATTCAAATGGCATTTAATAATCTGCGCCGAGAAATTGACGATGAGCAACAATGTGAGCGCATGGCATTAATCAGCACCGAATTAAAACGACTCGCGGTGTTATTAAATGACATGCTCAACCAGAGCAAACATGAACCCGAATCCCCAACTGAATTTGATCTTAAAACACTCATCAATGATTTAGTGGGCTTAACCCGTTACCAAATTGCAGAATCCATTCAAATGGAAATCGATATGCCCACAGGTTTACTTGTGTGTTTACCCGAAAGCGGTATTCGCCAAGTCCTGCTTAACCTCATGTTAAACGCAGCTGATGCGCTGGAAAATAATACCGGTGTCATTTGTATTAAGGTTTTTGTCGATCAGCAAGGTTTGCGAATTGATGTCAACGATGACGGTATTGGCTTTAGTCAGGATATGTTGGCTTATGGCATACGTCCCTTTCGCACCAGTCGTCAACGTGGAACAGGCTTAGGTTTAGCGATGGTTCAGCGTTTTGTTAAAAACGTGGGCGGTATTATGCACTTGGGCAATCATGAACCGCATGGCGCGTGTGTCACCTTATTATTACCTAAAGAATGCCTTGCTGGAGTCAAATTATGATAGAAACTTTACTCATCATCGAGGACGAAAAATTATTAGGCTCGGAATTATGTCGTCATTACCGACAATCTGGCTGGGACGTAGTACTTGCAAGCTCACTGGCTGAAGCCAAAACGTCATTACTGAAAAAAAGCATCGACCCCCTGCTCATTTTGTCCGACATGAATTTACCTGATGGTAATGCCCTAGATTTTATGGAGATCATGAAAAAACAAGCAGGCTACTCGGAATGGTTGTTCTTGACGGGTTATGGCAGTGTACCCGATTCCGTCCGGGCGTTGCGCTTAGGGGCTTATGATTTCCTGGAAAAGCCCTGTGATTTAGAGCGACTTGATTTAGTAGTTGCCAGTGCCGCCCGTAGTGCCGCTATCCAGCGTCGAGTGATTGACCAGACCAAACAAGGTCATCGCCGTTACTCACCAGAAGCTTATGTCGGTCATAGTAGGCAAGCCGAAGGCGTAAGGCAATTATTAGCAAAATTAACACAAGTCCCTTTCAGCGCCCTTATTATTGGCGGTGAAAGTGGTACGGGCAAAGGACTTGCGGCACGCATTTTGCATTATGGGGGATCTCGGGCTCAACAACCCATGATTGAAGTCAATTGCGCGGCATTACCCCGTGAACTGCTCGAATCCGAATTATTTGGACATGAGCCTGGCGCATTTACCGGTGCATCAGGTCGACATCGTGGGCTTTTAGAACAAGCCGATGGGGGAACTTTGTTCATGGATGAAATCGGTGAAATGCCCTTAGACTTACAAGCAAAGCTCTTAAAAGTCATAGAAGATCATAAGGTTAGGCGATTAGGCGGAGAAAAAGAAATCAGTGTGGATGTACAAATTGTGGTCGCCAGTAATCGCGATTTAGAACAAATGGCTCAAGTCGGCAGTTTTCGCAGTGACTTATATCATCGCCTCAGCGTTTTTCGTGTCATTCTGCCACCCTTACGTGAAGCCGTTGAAGACCTAGATGAATTAGTCCCTTTGTTTGTCGCCGAATACAATGCCAAAGCTGGTCGACAAGTAAAAACCATCCCCGATGAGGTTTGGGATAAATTAAAGGCTCATTATTGGCCAGGTAATGTTCGAGAATTACGCAATGTCATTGAGCGCTGTGTGTTATTTTCTGATAGCGCATTATTTCCTGCCCAATGGTTGCAATTGCCCGGACAAATCAATACTGAAAAACCCTGTAATATTTACGGAGATGATGCGATTTATTTACCACTAGACGGCAGCATGGCACTCGATGATATGGATCGATTTATCATAAAAACCGCACTAGAACGAGCCGGCAACAACTTAGCCGCCGCCGCTCGAGCATTGGGTGCAACACGAGAAACATTGCGCTATCGGGTTCGCAAATATAATCTCAATACAGTGGATTGATGTCATTATTCAGTCATATTTAACGGGCATCATTGACTGTGATTACTGTGTAATCAGAATCCATCATCCGCTCCCCCTGTGCGCTTTTCCTAAATTATGAGTCTAACCCTTATGAACAAAAAGCTACCTTTTAAATACTCCACATTGGCATTGGCAACTGCCTTGATCAGCCAAAGCAACGTGATTTTAGCCAGTGAACCTGTTACTCCAATTAAACACTTAATTGTCGTCGTCGGTGAAAATGTTGCATTTGACACTTTATACGCGACTTACAAAGCCCCTAAAGGACAAACGGTAAACAATTTATTATCACAACATATTATTAATGCTGATGGCACACCGGGCGTCCATTTTGCGAAAGCCTTACAACGTCAAGCCAGCAATCCAAGCGATCAATACACCGTACGCCCTACGCTTGGTGCACCCTATGTCACTTTACCTCAACCGTTACAAACCGGCATCCTTGATGCCAGCACCTTAACATTCAAAGAGGCCAGCCCAGATGCACGCTTTCCGGCTACTCTGCCAAATGGTCCATTTCAAATCACAAAATATGTCCCTTATGGTTCAGCCGCGTCGGCAACCGGCGATCCCGCACACCGTTTCTTCCAAATGTGGCAACAAACCGGTGGCAACAATCTCAATCACAGTTTGTTTACTTGGGTAGGCAACACGACGGGTATTGGCGGCGACAACGGTCCTGATAGTCCAACGCCTGAAAAAACACAACAAGGTGCTGAGTTGATGGGCTTTTTTAATATGGCTAAAGGCGATGCGCCACTCTTTAAACAACTAGCGCAAACCTACGCACTAAGCGATAACTTCCATCAAGCCATTATGGGCGGTACCGGAGCTAACTTTTTTGCCTTAGCAACAGGCGATGTCGCGGTATATAACAAAGACGGCTCACTGGCTGTGCCACCTGCTTGGCAAATTGAAAATCCAAATCCTAAAGTGGGCACAGAAAATTTTTATACCCAAGACGGTTATAAAGGTGGCTCTTACGTTAAGTGCTTCGATATTAAACAGCCCGGTGTTAAATCCATTTTAAAAGTTCTTAGAAAAGGAAAAATCAGCAGTAACTGTCAAAAAAATGCGTATTATTTGGTCAACAACTATGACATGCCTTATAACATTGACGGTACAGAGAAAACCTTAACCGATGATGTGACCATCTATCCACCGCAAGCTGTACCAACGATTGGCGAGGCCTTGTCTGCTAAAAGTATAAGCTGGACGTGGTATACCGGAGGGCGAGATGCTGCGGATGTACTGAGTGATGGTATTTATCCACTCATTCGCGCCTCAATAAACGCTCAAATACCCACCACGGTTCCTGAACCGGATCGCACTCAAATGGTCGATGGAAAAGCCTTTGCGACCACGCAATCATCCGTTTACAACGCCATTGGCGACCCACACAATGCCTCAAAAGCACTGGTAACCACACCCAGTTTGCGTGCCCATTTAAAAGGAATGGATAGCTTTTTACAAGATGTCACCAATGATACCCTGCCTGCCGTTTCTTACGTGGTGCCAAAAAACTTGGATAGCGGTCACCCCGGCTATTCTGCACCAGTCAGCTATGAATTATTTATCAAAGACTTAGTTGCCGCTGTACAAGCTAAACCGGCGTTATGGGCAGATACCGCTATCCTCATTACAACTGATGAGGGCGGTGGTTATTTTGATACAGGTTATATCCAAAATGTCGACTTTTTCGGTGATGGCCCACGTATTCCCTTCTTAGTCGTATCGCCGTTTGCCAAAAAAGGCTATGTTGATCATGTTTACCACGATCATGCGTCTATTTTGAAATTTATCGAATACAATTGGGGCTTAGCGCCATTATCCTCACGCAGTCGTGACAACTTACCCAATCCCATTACCAGCAAGCAGGTTTATCGTCCTGATAATCAACCCGCCATTGGCGATTTAACTTCGTTATTTGATTTTTCTAATGTAAAAACAAATTAATTAACGACAAGGTTTAAAGCTTGGGCAGCGTGAGCCGCCCAAGCTTTTGCGGGTTTAATCGATACAGAATCACTCAAGCTTATTCAAATTTTCCAGTTTTTGTATTAGGCAAAAAGCTTCCAGACTTAATCTGTCTTAACGCGTTAGCATCAAGTACATTAAGATTTAATGGTTCAAGTTGCTTTCTTAATACAGGAATAACACTCACATATTCAAAAGCTTGTGCTTGTTGATCCGGTAAAAACACCTTCGTTTGAAAAGCATATACAGGTTGTAGAAAACGACCATTGTTATCAAAATAGGCTTGCTGGACGTTAATGATTTCGAATGTCGCTTGTTTACCAAATTCTTTGCTAATTTGCAAAGCCGCCAAACGTTTAGCTTCATCCTCTGAATACGTATCACGCGGGTTGATTTCTCTAGCTTCCGGCACAAGTTCTCGCCAATGTCTGGTTAAGCTTAAAATTTCGCCACCTTCACCAATATCCACGATCATCTTAGAACCAGGGCCGATAACCGGCAAATTATTAACAACGCGCGAATAATTTAGCGTGATTAATTTATCAATAACCGGCCCTGCTTGCTTGCCATCAATCAGACTACTCGCACGTAATCCGCCGATATGGGCTATTTTTAATTCTGCTGGATTAGCAGGCATTAGTTTATTTTCTTCTAAGAAGGTCTGAGATGCTTTTAAAGCCTCTTCTGTACTGGGTAATTTAGGTTGAAAATCACCCAAATATCGGGCGAAATTACGATGAAAACGCAGATCACCCGTCACTAAATTATGTTCAAAACTCGTATTGACGTCTTTAGGGGAAACAAATCTTATCGTTTTGTCTGCTGAGGGAACGAGCTTATCAACCGGTTCATTTGACAAATATTGACCTAGTAGCTGCTTGGAATCATCGACAGTCAATACGGGAAGTTGTTGAAAGCTATATAAATACAACTTGGTACTATTAACGGTCACCGGAATAGTCGTAGTAATAAGGCCAGTGGGATTAGCTAGAGTAAAATTACCACTCGTGGCGTGTGCAGAATGAAGCATTAAGCTGCCAGCACTGGAAATTAATAACAATGTGGAGAAAAGGGCTTTAGTTTTCATGATATGTTCCTAAATAATTAAAAAAATTAATATTGCCACCAAGTTTTCATACCTACCGTTCCGCCAGCAGGATCAGCGGCATAAGCACCTAATCGATCATTTTCAGTGGAGTTATACATGATCGCACTTGCCAAACCGGGATACGGCGAGCCATCAGAATTTGTGGGATTAGCTATCCAATAACGCTCTTCATTCACCGCCGCAAACCACGACTGCCAAACGCCACCATTGGCTTTGAGCTTATTGGCGTAATTATTGGGAATACCGTTATCTGAATTGCTCAGGGTATGAAAACCAACTAATTGATGTAAGCCTTGAAACATACCCGAATAAGGTGTCCACCAATCGGCGGCTTCGGGAGCAGATGTAACGGTGTAGCATGATTCAATAATCATAAATTCTAAATCTCCACTATGAGACAAATCACCGTAAGCGGGCACAGTGCGTAAATCGACTCCTTGACCAGCACTTTGGTTGGTCTGAATGTAATAATTATTGCCGTGACCGGCGACGTAGGCTAAATCCATAAAATCGACATAATTTTGATGTGAATTATCAAACATAAAAGGCTCGGCATAATAATATTGACTTTGTTTATAACGATTACCGCCCACGGCTTGCCAAGCTTGGAAGTTTTTTACAAAATTCCAAACATTGCGAACAAACCGACTTTCTGCTCGATCAACATAACCGCCTATTTCTCGATCACCGGCTACGGCATAGGGTACGCTTATCGCTGTTAGACTAAGTAAACATAGACCGGAAATAATTTTTTTCTGATTACCAAACATGAGACACGCTCCAATTTTTTTAAATGAGTGATTACTTATTGCAGGTATAGCGTATTAAAAATTTGGTGAGAAAAATGTGATGGATTAATACGGGATAATGTTAAAAATACCGTCAATTATGTGAACCACGTTTTAGAATGATGAAAAAAATAGAAGAACTACAATGGCACTTTGGCTAAAGTACCTACTCGGTTAGGATAACGAGCCGTTATTTGTTTTTAAACCGCAGAATAACGACGTAATATCAGATAAAAAAACCTAACCTATCTTAAGGAACACACAACATGCTTAACACCCACAACAAACCCTTGCTCATGGGTATTTTAAACATCACACCGGACAGTTTTTCAGACGGCGGACAATACACCCAAACTGACAACGCATTGCGACAAGCCTTAACCATGCAGGCGGAAGGAGCGGATATTATTGATATTGGCGGCGAATCAACACGACCCGGCTCAGAACCGGTCACGCCTGAATGTCAAATACAGCGCGTGCTGCCGATTATCACCGCAATCAGAGAACAAACTGACATCTTAATCAGCATCGACACCAGCTCCAGTCAAGTTGCTAACGCGGCATTAACAGCCGGAGCAACTATCATTAACGATGTATCTGGCGGACGCCATGATCCGGCCATCCTAAACATCGCCGCCTCTGCGTCTGTTCCAATCATCTTAATGCACAGCCGTGAAACCCCAAAAACCATGCAAGATGCTCCGTATTACCACCAAGTTGTGCAAGAAGTGACTAACGAATTAAAGGAGCGGATTAATGCCGCCTTAAGTGCCGGAGTACCTAAAGAAAATATTATCATTGATCCGGGTATCGGTTTTGCCAAGCGTAAACAAGACAATCTGGATTTACTCGCCCATTTGGAACACATCGTAGCGCTAGGTTTTCCTGTGTTATTAGGCACAAGCCGCAAACGCTTTATGGGAAGTATTTGCACGCGTGAAACCCCCAGCGATTTAGTGACGGCTACGGCGGTAACGACAGCACTGGGAGTCATGGCGGGTGTACGTTTATTTCGTGTCCATGATGTCAAAGAAAATCGCCAAGCCTTGGATATTGCTTGGGCGATCAAAAGTCGGCTCGAGTAGCCGCTCAGTGATGACGTGAGCGATATTCGTGTTCATGACCATGATGATGTTCTTCATGATGATGCTCGTGCAACCAATAATTGTAGACCGGAGGTCGAGGAGGATAAGAGTAATTCCGATTAGGCACTGAATAATAGCGACGAACTATCGGCGCTCCGCCATAATAGTGTTGTCTGACCGTATAGCTGCCATACGCAGGGCGCGCCGTATAATGATGCGGATAGGTCGCACAAGCACTTGTCAACACGATAAAAATAACCAGCAGAATGTATTTAATCAACCGAGACATGATGTTCTCCTTAAAAAGTTTGCGCCAGTTTAAATCAAGAACTCTGAATGTCACATGAATCACCGCTCAGCCCTACCTAAAATATGAAAGTCATCCTTGCTGAAAAACCCTCTGTTGCCCGTGATATTGCACGTTGTCTAAAAATCAGCACTCGTCATGATGGTTATTTTGAGGGTAATGGCTATCAAATCACATGGGCGTTTGGGCATTTGCTGGAATTAAAAGAGCCGGATGATTATCGCCCCGAATGGAAACGTTGGACATTAGCCGCATTACCCATCATTCCTGAACCCTTTGAACTCAAAACCCGTGGCGATGAAGGTGCACAAAAACAGTTAAACATCATAAAACGCTTATTTAAGGCGGCAGATGAAATTATTTGTGCCACAGATGCCGGTCGAGAAGGTGAATTGATTTTTAGATACATTTTGTCTTGGACGCAATGCCAACACACGCCGTTTAAGCGGTTATGGATTAGCTCAATGACGGATGAAGCTATCCGGCAAGGCTTTGCCAATTTACAAGCCGGCTCACATTATGAAGGCTTGTATCGCGCTGCGCGTTGCCGCAGTGAATCCGACTGGATTGTCGGCTTAAATGCGACTCGCTTGTATACCTTAAAATTTGGTGGACAAGGTATTTTATGGACGATCGGTAGAGTTCAAACGCCAGTTTTGGCGATGATTACCCAAAAAGATAAGGAAATAGCCGATTTTGTACCTAAAGATTTCTGGGAATTGCATAGCCAATATCGAGACACTGATTTTAGTTATACCGGTGGTCGTTTTGATGATAAGACAAAAGCCGAAAACCTATGCGCGGCTTGTGAGGGTCATGATTTTGAGATTACCGATGTCAAAGCCAAAAAAGAAACCATCAACCCGCCCCTGCTCTACGATTTAACAGAATTACAAAAAGACATGAGTATTCGTTATAGCTTGACTGCCGAACAAACACTCAGCCTAGCGCAGCAACTTTACGAAAAAAAACATATCACGTATCCACGTACCGACAGCCGCTATCTCACTCAGGACATTAAACCATCTATCAAACCCTTGTTGGAAAAACTAAGCCAACGGTTTAATGAGGCTATCGCGGGGTTAGATCTTGCCAACTTAAAGTTAAGCACACGTTATTTCAATGATGGCAAAGTCAGCGATCATCATGCCATCATTCCGACCAGTCATTTACCGGTTAATCTAAGCGAGGCGGAAGGCCACGTGTATCAAGCCATTGCTATTCGCTTAATTGCCGCATTTTATCCGCCCTGTATCAAACAACTGACCAGCGTATTAGGCCGCGTTCTGCAAGTGAATGTCGCATTTAAAACGCAAGGCACTTATATCGTCGATTCCGGCTGGCAAGTGCTTTATCAAAACCCCGCAAATGATAAAGAACAAAAATTGTTACCCGCTTTTATAAAAGGCGAAACCGGCGCACAACAACCCAGCATTGTTCAAGGTAAAACAACGCCCCCTAAACCTTATAACGAGGCCAGTTTACTGAGTATGATGGAGTCCGCCGGAAAAACCTGTGACGATGAAGCACTCAAAGAAGCTTTGAAAGAAAAAGGCTTAGGCACACCGGCTACACGCGCCGCTATTATTGAAGTATTAATCAAACGGGGTTACATCATCCGACAGAAAAAAACATTGCTCAGCACCGAATCGGGTCGCCATTTAATTTCAATTATTCGCGATGACCGCTTAAAATTAGCGGCAATGACTGGGGAATGGGAAGCAAAACTCAAGCAAATCGAGCGCAATCTTTACGATCCCGAGCAGTTTATGACCGAGATTATTCAATTTACCAAAAACATCAAAGACGAAGCCGATAAGCCACTTTATGATGTCAATCGTTTAGGGTGCTGTCCGCGCTGTCAGCATCCCGTCATTGAAGGGCGTAAAGGCTATGGTTGTAGCGACTGGAAACAAGGTTGCACGTTTGTCCTATGGAAAGAAAGCCTAGGCATTAACATTACCCCAACAATGGCGAGCCAATTACTACAAACGACTCGTACTCTGCAAACGGTTGCGCTCAAACTGAACGGCACGCTACAACGTGCCTATCTAACACTCAATACACACGGTGAAATCGACTATAGTCTGGCACAAGCCACTGAAATACAGCCTAATACCGAAGCAATCGGCGTTTGTCCCTTATGTAATGGCGCCGTCATTAACACCGCCAAGGCTTACAGTTGTAGCGAATGGCGTAACGGTTGTCCACTTGTGATTTGGCATACTATCGCTCATAAAAAAATAACCCGCACGATGGCAATCAAATTAATCACCCAAGGCGAGACCGGTCACTTAAAAGGCTTTAAATCAACCCAAGGTGCGGACTTTGAAGCCAATCTAAAATTAATTAACGGAAAAGTCGAAATGGATTTTAGTAAAAAAGTCTAACTAAAACCGCTGCACAGAAAATTATTGCTATACTTGTCAGCGGTCATTTGTTCGGGACATCAGCATAAGCATCGAACAAAAAACACATTCATCACCTAAAATTCAGCTAAGAGGCAACGCATGAGCAATGTATTTAGTTTTACCGGAACCGTAGGACGTGATGCCGAGGTTAGATATACCCCGGCGGGTCTTGCGGTATTAAATGTTACCGTAGCCAACAACATTGGTTTTGGCGATAAGCAGCAAACCTTATGGATTAGAGTCGCGTTGTTTGGCAAACGCGCCGAAGGTGCATTACAAAACTACTTAAAAAAAGGTCAGCAAGTTTTTGTTTCTGGCGAATTATCCCAGAGCGAGTATCGCGCCAATGACGGGACGACTAAAACCACACTGGAACTCAACGCCAATATTATCGATTTAGTAGGAAAGCGCAATGAAACGGGCGCATCGGCTTCCAGTTATCCGCAAGCGACTTCCAGCCGCCCTCCTCTACCGCAAGCTAATCCCGGGCTCGATAATTTTGATGAGCCTTATGATGATGAAGTGCCTTTTTAAACGTGTAGACCACGCTTGATTACACCTAAAGTCAGCGGGATTGCAGCACTACGTTTTTCTTGAAAAGTAAACCGTCATAACGGCAAGCCGTGCCATTATGACGTTTTGGCGCTATTTACTAATCAGGATATTTTTTCGCAACAAAAATATGAGAAACACCGTGAACGATACGACTACACTAGAAAATCCTGTTGAAATTGAAAAGCAGCGCTGGGAACAAACGACCGTCGCTAAAGTAAATCAAAAATTCCCCGAGCTTAAAGCGCAATTTACCACCTCCTCTGGATTACCCGTTGATCGACTGTACGTGCCCGAAGGCGCAGATGTCGCCACCGTCAACAACTATCTAACTAAACTCGGTTTTCCGGGTGAATATCCGTTTACTCGCGGCGTCCAGCCGACCATGTACCGGGGTCGCTTATGGACTATGCGTCAATATGCCGGTTTTGGTGATGCAACTGAAGCCAATCAGCGTTATAAATATTTACTCGCCAAAGGCGCAACAGGCTTATCCGTCGCCTTCGACTTGCCCACGCAAATTGGTTATGACAGCGATGCGACGATTGCTCGAGGTGAAGTCGGTCGTGTGGGTGTGGCCATTTCGACGCTATCGGATATGGAACGCCTCTTTGATGGCATCCCGCTCGATAAAGTGTCAACCAGCATGACCATCAACTCAACGGCCGCCATCTTACTTGCCATGTATATTGCCGTTGCAGAAAAACAAGGGGTTTCGCCAGCGGCGTTAACGGGCACAATTCAAAATGACATTCTCAAAGAATATTTTGCGCGTGGCACGTATCGTTTCCCTCCAAAACCGTCTTTACGCTTAATCAGTGATATTTTTGCCTATTGCGTTAGTCATGTCCCCAAATGGAATACAATTTCCATCAGTGGTTATCATATCCGCGAAGCCGGCTCAACCGCCGCGCAGGAAATCGGCTTTACCCTAGCCGATGCCATTTGCTACATTGATACCGCTTTGAAAGCTGGATTAAAAGTCGATGAGTTTGCGCCTCAATTGGCCTTTTTCTTTGCCTGTCATACCGATGTACTGGAAGAAGTTGCTAAATTTCGAGCCGCACGCAGACTTTATGCCCGCATCATGAAAGAACGCTTCGGAGCACAAGATCCCAAAAGTATGATGCTGCGTTTTCATACTCAAACCGGCGGCGTTACCTTGACGGCACAACAACCGGATAACAATGTCGTGCGCGTCGCCTTACAAACCTTTGCGGCTATCTGCGGCGGAACACAATCACTACACACTAACTCAAAAGATGAAGCCTTAGCCTTACCAACGGAAGAATCGGTACGACTGGCATTACGCACTCAACAGATTGTTGCCTATGAATCTGGACTGATTAATACCATTGATCCATTGGCAGGCAGTTACTATCTGGAAGACTTAACCGATCGTTTAGAAGCTGAAGCCGAAAATCTTATTAAAACCATCGATGAGATGGGCGGCATGGTCGCCGCTATTGAAAAAGGCTATCCACAAAGCGAGATTGAAAAAGCCGCTTATGCGTACGGTCGTTCGATTGCCACCGGTGAGCGCGTCATCGTGGGTGTCAATCAATTTACCGAGACTGAGGAGACACGCTTCCAAATTTTTTCTGTTCCAGAAGAAGTCGAGCGTCGCCAACTGGAATCGCTAACTGCCACTAAAGCCGCGCGTGATGCGAGTCAAGTTGCCGCCGCACTCGCCGCCCTAGAAAAAGCCGCCCAAGGCACCGATAACCTAATGCCTTTTATCTTAGATGCTGTCCGTTTAAACGTCAGCATCGGTGAAATTTGCCATACACTGGAAACCGTCTTTGGCGAATACAGCGAAAACTCCATTTAACAACGATTAGGATTAAACATATGTCGCTAGTACTCACCGAACACCATGAGCATGTCGGTACCATCACGCTAAACCATTACGAAAAGCGCAATTCACTCAGTAGCGAGTTGGTCAACTCGATTATTGATGCCATTCAATCGTTTACCGAAACTAAAGCCCGTGTCGTGATTCTTCGCGCGGGTGCGGGTGTAAAAATCTGGTCAGCTGGCCATGATATCAAAGAGCTTCCCCATGAATACCGCGACCCGCTGGGTTGGAATGATCCGTTATTACGACTGGTGCGTGCTATCAAAGAATGTCCGTTTGTCGTCATTGCGATGGTTGAAGGTGAAGTGTGGGGCGGTGCAAATGAAGTGGTCTTCTCGTGTGATATTGTCATCGTTCAAAAATCCGCTTCTTTTATGTTCACACCGGCAAAAATTGGCATCCCCTACAATATGACTGGGCTACAAAACCTAATGACGATGATTCCCTTCCATGTCCTAAAAGAAATGGTGTTCTCAGCACAGGCACTAAAAGCCGAAGAAGCCGAACGCATGGGTATCGCGAATCATATCTACGATGCCGACACGATTGAGAACGAAACCTACCTACTCGCTAATGTCATTGCTCAACGTGCCCCATTAGCCATTGCCGCCATGAAAGAAGCACTGAATACGCTAGCCGGTGCTAGAGATATGCCAACCCGCACCTTTGAGCGTATTCAAGGATTGCGCCGTATTGCTTATGACAGTGATGACTATAAAGAAGGACTACAAGCGATTTTTGAAAAACGCTCCCCAGTTTTTACCGGCAACTAAACTCTTTGACTCAGCATTCATTTTTGGAGATACCCCGTCATGTCGGAAGAAAACATTCCTAAGCGCATATTGATTGGCAAAGTGGGACTTGATGGTCATCATCGCGGTGCTAAATATGTGACTAATATTCTTCGAGCCGCTGGCTATGAAGTGATTTATACCGGCATCAGAAAAAGTCCTGAGCAAATTGTTGCCAGTGCTATTCAAGAAGATGTCGCCATGATCGGCTTATCGTTTCTCTCAGGCGCTCATTTACCGTTGTTCCACCAAGTCGTCGATTTACTCAAAGCACAAGATGCCGACGATATTATTCTCGTCGGCGGCGGCGTTATTCCGCCCGATGATCTCGCAGCATTAAAAGCAATGGGCGTAGCGGAAGTGTTTACGCCAGGCGTAGCGGATCAAAACATCATTGAAAAAGTTGCGGCTTTACTTAAGGACTAAATCATGATCTCACATCAAGATATTCCGGCATTAATACAGGACGCGTGTTCTGAACATCCTAGCTGGAGTCGTGCCGCAGGACGCTTGATGTCAATTGCCGAAAACTCCTCCACAGAAACCGCACACTTATTAGCGGCACTCACCAACGCCGCCGAACCCAGAATTGTACTGGGTATTACGGGTGCACCCGGTTCAGGCAAAAGCTCACTCACCAATAGTCTTATTACCGCCTTCCGCCAGCAATATCCTGAGCGGCGTATAGGCGTTATTGCCATTGATCCGTCCTCACCTTTTTCTGGCGGCGCGTTGCTCGGTGATCGCGTGAGAATGATGAATCATGCCGATGATCCCTTAGTTTTTATCCGCTCTTCCGCCACACGCGGCAATATGGGTGGCATCACACTCGGTACACTAGGTGTACTGCGCGTCATGGGGCTGATTGGCTGCGACTTAGTCATCATCGAAACCGTTGGGGTTGGGCAATCGGAATTTGAAGTGATTGAAATTGCCGATATGACAGCTGTCGTCTTAGCCCCAGGGCAAGGTGACACCATTCAGTTTTTAAAAGCGGGCTTAATGGAAGTCGGTGATTTATTCATTATCAATAAAGCGGATTCCCCCGATGCAGAACGCTATTGCACGGAAGTCGCCAATGCGCTGCGCTACCTCGCCTCAGCCAAAGGTAGCCTCGAAATCGTCCAACCTTTTTTAGTGAGTGCGCGTCTTAACACCGGTATTTTGCAACTACTGGAACATATCGAAATTTTTAGTCAACGCGAGCAAGCCAACTGGCTTTGTAAACGACGCGCCAAAATGCACGCCAGAATTAAACGGGTTATCTTTGAAGAAGCACGCAAACAAATAGAAGCCGCCTTCGAGGCGATTGCCTATACCGACCCCATAGACCATATCATCACGGGGCAAAGCACCGTAGCGACAGTCATCGATAGGCTAGTTAAACAATTAGCCAGCCAAATCCGTTAATTTCCTCGCATTTAAATAAAATAAATGGCTTTTCTGAAGTAAAATGACGCGCGTTTGCATAGATCTACAGTATTGCCATGACATGATTTCCTGGTTACCCACTGTCGGTATGACGACTTACTGAAGCATCTTGCGAATCAGGATTACTTTTGAAGAAAGGCTTCAGTAAGCCTCTCCCTATAAGGAACGTGGGCAGTTGACCCGCAACCCCAGATAATAAAGAGAAAATACACATGGTAAGTAATATGTTTCACAATTCCATTAAATTCATAGGCTGCTTAATAGTAGCCGGCTGTACTAGCCAACCCGTTGAGCAACCCACCGGAAACGTGGGTCAAATCACGCCCTTAGCGCCTCAAAAGCCAGTCATTGCAACCCCGTTAACCAATCCACCCAAGAGTTATACTGTACCTGGGCATAATTTTAATTATTATGCCGATCGTTTAACAGGATCTTATGCCGATTACTTAACCGTCCATAGCTTCATCCAATACATGGTGAAGACCCATGGTTTTACAGAAAACTATCTTAACGGTTTGTTTTCTCGTGCCAATCGCTTGGAAGAGGTGATTCGCTTAGAAAGCCCCCCACCTTATACTGGACCAGCCAAACCTAGCCTAGGCAGTTGGACTCGCTACCGTAATAAATTTTTAACAGAAGCACATATTAACAATGGCGTTGATTTTTGGCGTAATAATGCCAATGCTGTTGCTCAGGCCAGCTCGACTTATCATGTTGACCCCGAATACATTGTGGCCATTATTGGCGTAGAAACTTATTTTGGAAAAAACATTGGTAAAACCAGTATTTTCGATGCCTTAACAACCTTGGCGTTTGATACCCATCGCCGCACAAAATTTTTTAGTTCAGAACTAGAAAACTTTTTGCTCATGACCCGCGAACAAAACTACGATCCACGTCAACCCGTTGGCTCATGGGCAGGTGCTATGGGATTAGGTCAGTTTATGCCCAGTAGCTATCGGCGATTAGCTGTCGATTTTGATCACAATGGACGTTGTGACATCTGGCAGCCTGCCGATGCTATTGGCAGTGTCGCTCATTATTTTGCTCGGAGTGGCTGGCAATTCAATAACCCGGTCGCTAAACAAACCAGTTTTGGCAAAGATCCCGCAATTATTGAGCTAAGCACCTATGAAGGCAGTGAGTATTGGTATACGCATTCTAATTTTAAAACGATAAAAAAATACAATAACAGCAATAAATATGCGATGGCGGTACATCAATTAGCACAAGCCATTAAACAACGCTATTTGTAAAAAAATCGACCTCTCAGTGCATTTTGCTTATTATGAAAATTAGATGACAATTACAATTTTTGCCAGAACCTAGTAGAATGCCAACTTTCTAGTTGTCAATACCAGACAACTATCATTCAGGTTTATACCCCGATTTTTAACATGACTGGACATTTAGGCCAACCGTTAAAAACGACTATAATCCATCCCAAAAATCATGACTAATTATCGAGGTGATCGTGGAGCTAAGCGGTGCACAAATCTTAGTGCAAAGCCTTAAAGACGAAGGCGTAGAGTATATCTTTGGCTATCCTGGTGGTGCAGTGCTGCATCTCTATGATGCTATTTTTCAACAAGATGATGTTAAGCACATTCTGGTCAGACATGAGCAAGGTGCAACTCACTCAGCCGATGGTTACGCCAGAGCCACAGGCAAACCGGGCGTTGTTCTCGTGACATCCGGCCCTGGCGCCACTAATGCCATCACCGGTATTGCCACGGCGTACATGGACTCCATCCCTATGGTGATTATTTCTGGCCAGGTATCATTGCCCGTTATTGGCAGTGATGCGTTTCAAGAAGTGGATATGGTGGGCATTAGCCGCCCTTGCGTCAAACACAACTTCTTGGTTAAAGATGTCACAAAATTAGCGGAAACCGTAAAAAAAGCGTTTTACGTCGCAACCAGTGGTCGCCCGGGCCCCGTAGTCGTCGATATCCCTAAAGACATCACTGACCCTAATATCAAAGTCCCTTATAAATACCCCAAAAAAGTGACGATGCGTTCGTATAATCCTGCCGTCAGTGGGCATAAAGGGCAAATTAAAAAAGCCGTTGAATTGCTATTGACCGCGCAAAAACCGGTGATTTATTCTGGCGGTGGCGTCATTTTAGGCGAGGCCAGTGCGGAATTGACAGAATTTAGCCGATTATTAGGTTATCCGATAACCAATACCTTAATGGGCTTAGGCGCGTATCCTGCAACCGATAAACAATTTATTGGTATGTTGGGGATGCATGGCTCTTATGAAGCCAATATGGCCATGCACGAAAGCGATTTAATTATTGCTATTGGTGCTCGTTTTGATGACCGCGTAACCGGTAAGCTGGATTTGTTTTGCCCCTATGCAAAAATCATCCATATTGATATTGATCCGGCCTCTATTTCCAAAACAGTCAAAGTCGATATCCCTATTGTCGGCGAAGTAAAACCCGTATTAGAGCAGATGATCAGTTTACTCAATGACAGCAAAACCAAGCCCAACAAAAAGGCTTTAGAAAGCTGGTGGCAGCAAATTGACCAATGGCGTGCTATTCAATGTCTGGAATATGATCGCGATAGCTTACTCATTAAGCCGCAATATGTCATTGAACAGCTTTATGAGGTGACACGCGGTGATGCTTATGTCACTTCTGATGTCGGTCAACACCAAATGTGGGCAGCACAATATTATCGCTTTGATAAACCGCGTCGCTGGATAAACTCAGGCGGTTTAGGCACGATGGGCTTTGGATTGCCAGCCGCTATTGGTGTTAAATTAGCTTTCCCAGATGCCGATGTCGCTTGTGTTACGGGCGAGGCGAGTATTCAAATGTGTATTCAAGAGCTATCGACCGCCTTGCAATACAAAACGCCAGTCAAAATTATCAATCTAAACAACCGTTACATGGGCATGGTTCGTCAATGGCAAGAATTTACTTACGAAAGCCGTTATTCCCACTCGTACATGGATACTATTCCTGAATTTGTGCAATTGGCTGAGGCCTATGGACATGTGGGTATGCGTATTGATAAACCGCACGAAGTAAGACCCGCCTTAGAAAAAGCGTTTGCACTTAAAGATCGCACCGTATTCCTAGACATCATGACGGATCGTACTGAAAACGTTTACCCAATGATTGAAGCGGGTAAAGGTCACCACGATATGAAATTGCGCGTTGCCTTAGGCACATCAACGGATCGGGAGTTAGCCTAATGAGACATATTCTTTCCATCCTAATTGAAAACGAGTCAGGCGCGTTATCTCGAGTCGCAGGGCTTTTTTCAGCGCGAGGCTATAACATCGAGTCACTCGCAGTCGCCGTCACGGAAGACCCGAGTTTATCCAGAATCACACTGGTAACACGTGGCAGCGAAGAAATTATTGAGCAAATTACCAAGCAATTAAATAAATTGATCGACGTAGTTAAATTGATTGATTTAGCCGAATCCGAGCATATTGAGCGCGAATTAATGATGGTCAAAATCAAAACTGACGAACATTCTCGCGATGAAATTAGAAGCTTGGCCGACATCTTTCGAGGCAAAATTCTGGATGTCACCCCAACAACTTATGTTGTAGAAATCACCGGCCCTTCTGAAAAACTGGATGCGTTTGTCGCCGCCGTTGCCTCAGAAACCATTATCGAAGTGGTTCGCTCAGGACCAACCGGTATCTCAAGAGGCGAAAAAGGCTTACATTTATAAGCCTTGACGCTATTCACCCACACATTAATTAAAAAAACAGGAAAAACCATGCAAGTTTATTACGACAAAGATGCCGACTTATCACTCATCAAAGCCAAAAAAGTGGCGATTATCGGTTATGGTTCACAAGGTCATGCACACGCGCTTAACCTTAAAGACTCTGGCGTTCAAGTGGTCGTAGGGCTACGTGCCGGCTCGCCTTCCGTTGCCAAAGCAGAAGCCTCTGGCTTAGTTGTCAAAGAAGTTGCCGCAGCGGTCGCAGATGCCGACATCGTAATGATTTTGACCCCTGATGAATTTCAATCGGACTTATACAAATCTGAAATTCAACCCAACATCAAACCCGGTGCCGCATTAGCGTTTGCCCACGGTTTCTCGATTTTATTCAACCAAGTCGTACCTCGTGCCGATTTAGATGTCATTATGATTGCCCCAAAAGCGCCGGGACATACCGTGCGTTCTGAATTTGTGCGCGGTGGCGGTGTGCCCGATTTAATTGCTGTTCATCAAGATGCGTCCGGTACGGCTAAAAGTATCTGCCTATCTTATGCATCTGCGATTGGTGGCGGTCGTTCTGGCATTATTGAGACCACCTTCCGCGATGAAGCCGAAACCGATTTATTCGGCGAGCAAGCGGTATTATGCGGTGGCGCAGTTGAACTGATTAAAGCCGGTTTTGAAACTTTGGTTGAAGCGGGTTATGCCCCAGAAATGGCTTATTTTGAATGCTTACACGAGCTAAAGCTGATTGTTGATTTGATGTACGAAGGCGGCATTGCCAACATGAATTACTCAATCTCCAACAATGCCGAGTACGGCGAATATGTCACTGGCCCTAAAGTCATCAATGAAGAAAGCCGTTGGGCAATGCGAGAAGCCTTAGCCAATATCAGAAACGGTGAATATGCCAAACGCTTTATCATGGAAGGCATGAGCAATTATCCAGAAATGACCGCAAAACGTCGTTTGAATGCCGAGCATCCTATCGAAGTCGTTGGCGCACAATTGCGTAGTATGATGCCTTGGATTAAAGCGAATCAAATCGTTGATAAAAGCAAAAACTAAAACCAGCAAGCCGGATTTATCGTCTTACGCATAACTGGCTGGCTCAACCCCAAAACCGTCGAACGCTCCTAAGGAAGTCGACGGTTTTTTTATGCAAGGGCAATCCTCAGAACACGGTCGCTCAGCAAACGACTTAAGTTATGCGTACTAGCCTCAAACAAGAGCATAGATGTCATGAGATTTTCAATATACACACAGACCTTATTCATTTTATTAATGACTGGATTATTGGGCTGGCTTGGCAATTTACCTCAAAACGTCGGCGCAGATGTGCCCGAAGGTAAATTGGCCAGCTTATCCTTTGCTCCCTACCGAGAAGGCCAAGGCCCACTTGATAAAATATTTCCTAGTGCCGAGCAAGTAGAAGCCGACTTACGGCTAATGGCTGAAAAAACCTATTCTATCCGTACCTACGCCAGCGCAGAAGGTACTATGCCCGCCATACCTGCCCTAGCGCGTAAATTTGGCTTAACGATGATTCAAGGTGGCTGGCTAGGTGGACTCCCCAAAGACAATCAAATTGAAATGGATGAATTGATCCGCTCTGCCAACGCCAATCCCGATGTCGTTAAACGAGTTATTGTGGGTAATGAAGTCTTGCTGCGCGGTGACTTGCCCCCTGAAGAACTCATTAAATATATCCGAGCCGTTAAAAAAGCCGTCAAACAGCCAGTGTCATATGCCGATGTTTGGTCGATGTATATGAAATATCCCGAACTCATCAAAGAAGTCGATTTTATTACTATCCATATCTTGCCCTATTGGGAAGACGAACCGATTGCTGTCGACGATGCCCCAGCGCATATTGAACGTATTTATAAACACGTCCAACAAGAAGCCAATACGCTTGCGCCCAATAAACCTATATTAATCGGTGAATCGGGCTGGCCAAGTGCTGGTAAACAGCGCGGCTGGGCAATACCCAGCGTAGTCAATGAAGCGCAATTTATCCGGGGCTTAATTCAAGTCGCCACCGCCAATCATTTTGATTACAACATTGTAGAAGCCATCAACCAATCCTGGAAAAGTAATCTGGAAGGCGTAGTCGGCGCGAATTGGGGACTGTTTTCGATTGATAGAGAAGAAGTTTTCCCATTAACTGGTAAAGTTTATGAAAATCCAAACTGGCATTATCGTTGGCTAGCCGCCATGCTGATTTTTATTGCAATCGTCGCTAGCTTTAAAAAACCACTGGAAACCTTGCCAACGCCAGCACTGACAGGCTACTTAGTCGGATTACAGCTACTGGTGTTACTTGGCATTAATCAAGCAGATTTTTTATGGCACACCAGTTATAGCCTATGGCAACGTCTGTTCACCGTATCACTAGTCAGTACAGCGACACTCTTAGGTGGGCTCTTGTTACAACGGGCTTATGCCTTATTAAGCGAGCGTGAAAGTCCGGCAAAGCAAGGCGTTTGGTTACATAGCACCTATATCTTATGGGTAGGTTTTGCGATTTATAAAACGGCGTGTCTGGCAATCAATGGACGTTATATTAGCTTCCCTATTGAAGCGTGTAGCATTCCAGTGGTCGGCATCCTGCTGCTCATGCTCATTCGCTACCGGCAAACACGACATCAAGCCTCATTGGAAATCAATCAATTATTCGCTTATGACAACCCCAAACCCCATCAAGATCACTGGATGGGGAGTGCGCTATTACTAACCGGAATCGCTTTAATCATTGGTGAAACACTAGCCTTTATACTCAGCCGTGATTTAATTCTTGAGCATCCCAAGCCAATGGAAAGACTGCTAACGGCTGTGATTTATACCTTAAGCAACACACAATTACTGGTTTGGGAAGCCTCTACAGTGATTTTGGCATTGCCATTGATGCTCGCTAAAAAAACAGATACACCTTGCATTAAGCATCGTCTTAATTAAAAAACTGACAACGAGGCAGCCCAGAACGCAATATTAGCCATTGCTTTTCAAGCTGTTGTTCCGTATAAAGCTGTGCGGGCGCAAAACCCCAAACCGGTGCAGGCCAAGCCTGATCGGTTTGATAGCGGACAATATGATGAACATGTAATTGCGGCACTAAATTACCAATAGCCGCAATATTCATTTTGTCCGCTTGATAAAGTAGAGCTAACTTTTCAGCCAGATAGCAGGATTCATCCATCAATAAACCCCGCTCGATTTGGCTCAATTGATAACACTCTCGCAATGCGGCACGCTCAGGTACAAGAATAAACCAAGGATAGTTTTGATCATTCATGAGCAATAATTGGCACAGTTCAAATCGACCTATAGCAATGCAATCCTGTTGTAAGCGAGAATGTAACTCGAAATTTTTATTCATATATCATCTCAAAATCTAAAAGCAATACTTGAACGAAATACCATAATACGTTTATCTTAATTAATCGAATAATAATAAAGTCGCCTAAGTCACTTAAACCCAATTAATGTGTCATGACAAAAAAACGAGGATAATCTATGTCTGCAATAAGCGCTGATTTGCAAGATTTAAGCACCCCAAAAACGTGGGCTATTTCATTTCGCTGTTTGTTTAGCCTTTACAGCATCATTCCATGCTGCATTATCGTGCAATTGCTCGATATTTTTTGGTGGCAAGGCTATTTAAAACACCATTTGCCTAGCAGCCCCTCGCATTTTCTACTCTTTCAAATTTTATTTGGAACGCCGCATATTATCGCCAGTGCAATTATTCTCGCTAGCAATTCCGACTATCGTCAACGTTATCGCCGTCCCATTTTACTTATGACCACCTTACTCGCCCTCGTGTTTGGCGTTGGCAGTCTATTTATTCCTTACAAAGCCCTGTATATTGCTACGGCAGCGTGGACGGTTTTCCATGTGTTAAAGCAGCAACACGGCATTGTTCGTGGTATTAGCCGCTTACCGGCTTGGGCTTATTATCTCCTATTATGGCTCAGCGTGATGGCTGGCTTTTTTATTTATATCGGAATTTTTTTAAAAAATAGCCTAGAACCCCAGCAAGTTGAATGGTTAACGCATATTGCTGGCAGTTTGTGTGTTGGGCTGATTTGCACTGCCCTACTGTGTCAACGCTATATCAACAATCGCTTTGGCAAATGGTTCATGTGGGCTAATGTGTTTTTGGTGGTCAGCAGCTTTTATTTTTACAATCAGCAGTATTATTTTCTGGCTATTTTAGTCCCGCGATTGGTGCATGATGTCACCGCGTATATTTTTTATGTGACCCATGATTACAATAAACACCACGCCCGCACAGAAAATATGATTTATCGCTTTGCGACATTTTGTCGAGTGCCAATCGTCCTCGTCTTGCCTTTCTTGTCTTTCAGTTTAGCGTTTTTGCTCCAAGCGTATGGCGATCAACTCATTGAGCTGCTTATCAATGAGTGGTTTGATGTTACTATCCACAAAGTCATTACAGTGGGATTATTAGGTTATCTTGCGTTAATGCACTATTTCACTGAAGCTTTTACGTGGAAGCACGATTCACCTTATCGACAATTTATTGCCTTTTCAAAATAAGATGGTTCAAATCTTACCGTTAACAGAACAGAGCTAAACCATGAAATCCCTCGATATTCGTACCATGATGGTCATGGTTTCTATTTTGAGTTTTCTATTTTCAGGACTCCTAACGCTAGCAAGCCTGCAAGCAGGCACTATTCGTGGGATGCGGCATTGGGCGTTAGCGAGTTTCTTTACGTGCTTTGCTCTGGGACTGGCCATTACCCAACCCACTGCACAAATACAAAGCTGGCTAGTTGTGATAGGTGCTACCTTGCTATTTGCTAGCGGTTTTTTGCAATTCCACGGCATTAAGGCTTTCAAAGGTGAGCGCGGTAACTGGCTAATCTCTGGTGTGTTAATGGGTGTTGCCGCAATAATTAATACGTGGTTTGTTATTATTCACCCAGATACCAATGCACGTATCGTTTTCAATTCTATTGGCTATAGCACGTTAAATTTACTTTGTGCGCGAGCCTTACTGATCCGAATCCAAGCACCTCAACGCACAGCATATTGGTTCACTGGTAGTATCTTTGTAGTGCAATCGCTATTTTTCGCAATTCGAGCCATCATTTTTATTTTTACACATCCAGGGGGATTCAACTTATACGGCAATTTCCTCATCAATCCGGCCACATTCTTAATGAGTGGTTGTACGCAATTATGCTTAACTTTCGGCTTTATTTTGATGTTAAATTACCGCTTAGCCTCTGATTTAAAAGACTTAGCCTCGACTGATGCCTTAACCGGTGCATTAAATCGCCGCAGTCTCGAACATGAAGCCGCTATTTTTGAATCGCTGTTTACGCGCAATGGTGATAGTTTAACCGTCGTACTCTTAGATATTGATCATTTCAAATTGCTCAACGATAACTATGGTCATGCCATGGGTGATACCGTTTTAAAACAACTGCCAATGGTCGCTAAAACAATTATTCGTGAATACGATTGTTTTGCCCGTTATGGCGGCGAAGAATTCTGTATTTTGTTACCCTCGACCACCGAATCAGAAGCCCTATTAATTGCCGAGCGCTTACGTTTAGCGTATGCCGCAACATTTCAGGCAATAGATCATCAAAACATCCATAGCACCATTAGTATTGGGGTCGCCGATTCAGCTCAAGTCGGTTTAACCTTTGCCGCCTTATCAAAAGCCGCCGATCAAGCCATGTACCGCGCTAAACAGGGAGGCCGTAATCGCGTGATCGGCTATTCGTCATTAAGCAATCCACGCACAAAAATAAACCATCCACCGACATTATGTGACTCATGATTACATCAAACTCCTCTCTAAATAAATGAGATAGCGACCCCCTGCCGGAATGACAACGTAATCGCAATAAGTTTAGAGGGGGAGGCTGAATCCATGTTTTAAGTTAGTAGTCTAGTTTTTCTGTCTTTCTGTTTAGCATTTTTACGCCAAAGCGCATGGCGATTAAGTGATTAATTCGCTCATCGATGAGTGGTTTGATGTTACTATTAGAGCCGTAATTATCTTGCTTTAATGCACTATTTCACCGCAGCTTTTGCTTCAAAACGCGACTCACCTTACCGATAATTTATTTCGTTTTCAAAATAAAATGAAAACGCCTAAGTCAGAACACTCGGATATAAACAATGGATAATCCTGATCTTCGCATCATGGTGCTCATGAGCGCTATTTTAAACTTACTATTTGTTGGATTATTGACGCTCTCTAGTTTGCATTCAGGCACTATCCGAGGCATGCGTCACTGGGCGCTGGCCAGTTTATTGAATGGTTTGGTTTTTGGATTGGGATTGGCGATAATACAAAAAACCGGATTTTACTGGGTTACTTTAATCATGCCCATTGCATTTATAAGTGTCGTATTTTTGCAACTCAAAGGTATTAAAGCCTTCAAAGAAGAAGAGTATAGCGAGTTGACTCCATGGCTATTTTGGGGCTTTATAGTGATTGGGAATATCTTACTGGTCATTCTTTATCCCCATATCAAAATTCGAATTATTTTTAACTCCCTGTGCTATAGCATTGTCAATTTTATGTGCGCTCGCGCCTTACTGATTCGCATCGCCTCACCACTGTGTACGGCTTATTGGTTCACCGGCTGTATGTTTATAATCCAGTCCGCATTTGGCTTCTTACGAGGTGTCCGATTTATTTTCAGTACTGTTAACGAACAAGAACTCTTTGTCGATTTTCACATCAATTCTTTTATACTCGTACTGACTACCTGTTCACAACTCTGTTTGTTCTTTGGTTTTATTCTGATGTTAAATTACCGTTTAGCCTCTGATTTAAAAGCCTTAGCTTCGACTGATGGCTTAACCGGTGCATTAAATCGCCGTAGTCTTGAACATGAGGCAGGTATTTTTGAATCCCTGTTTACACGCACGGGTGATAGTTTAACCGTCATACTCTTAGATATTGATCATTTCAAATTGCTCAATGATAACTACGGTCATGCCATGGGTGATACCGTTTTAAAACAACTACCAACGGTCGCTAAAGCAATTATTCGTGAATACGATTGTTTTGCCCGTTATGGCGGCGAAGAATTCTGTATTTTGTTGCCCTCGACCACCGAATCAGAAGCCCTATTAATTGCCGAGCGCTTACGTTTAGCGTATGCCGCAACATTTCAGGCAATAGATCATCAGAACATCCATAGCACCATCAGTATTGGGGTCGCCGATTCAGCACAAGTCGGTTTAACCTTTGCCGCCTTGTCAAAAGCCGCCGATCAAGCCATGTACCGCGCTAAACAGGGAGGTCGTAATCGCGTGATTGGCTATTCGGCGTTAGGCAATCAAAATAGAGGCCAATCAGTAAATTTCGACAGTTAAACGTCAACCGCTACCCAAAAACTTAATCGCCGCAACAACCATACCTCCGCCTGAAATCGTTGTGGCAAATGACTAAATCATCGTTTGTAACCCAACATTTTGGCATCCTTGTGTTGGGTGGCCATAGTGTCGACAGACTCCTAGCGTGCTACCCTACGTCGTCATTCTGGCAGGATTACCATGCCGTGTGACCACCTTAACGAATCAAGAACGCAGGGCGGGGTTTGTACTCTTGGCACTCGCTAGAGCGCTTTGGCAATCCCTGTAAGTAGCTGTTCATACGTTCGTATTATGGGCGGCTAGTGGGCGCTGCGGCTAAAGCCCCGCCACTTTGGTTGAATAACTCTTGAGCAATGACTTAGAAATGACTTCCTCTTTTCATTTAGGCGAAGCTTTGCTCGCACGCATATACCAGCCGTAATAAAGCGACCAAGCCACAAAAAAAACCAAATAGCCTGACCATAAAATATCTGACAGAAAATGTCCGCCTGCCAACATGCGAGTTAATGCCATCAATAAGGCAAAGCTCAGCGTTAAGAATAAATAAAGCCTTTTGCGCTTACGTGATAAAAAATAAAAACTAAAAAACAGATAAGCGACGGAGCAATGTCCACAAGGAAAGGATTTGTCACGGGTATGACCCAGTTGCAACGGCGGGATGTAGGTCATATCACCACCAAATTGGCTAATATGTACGGGGCGCGGTCGTCCCCAATGGTCTTTAAAAACGATGTTGACAATCAACCCGGGGCCTAAGGCAATCACGAGCAGAACATACAGTGCCGGACGGCGCAACACCTGCCATTTTGATACCACATAACTGCCTAAGATAATCAGCACCGCGCCCATCACTAAAGTGAGGGTAAATTTTGTCGCATAACGAAATAAATTTTGCCACAGCCAAGCCTGTTGCCAAGGCCAAGGCTGAGCGGGATTGTCTGGCTGGTAAAATAAAGCGGCGGCTTGATAATCCAAATCGCTTAACCAAAACACTGGCGTTGTCAGGCCAATCAGTAATAACAAAATGGCTAATTCCTGCCAGCGGCGTTCCCATTGTAAAAAATTTCTCATTTGATCTCGCTGAATGGATGAGCTTTAGGCCAATAACGAATACCCTCAGCCCGATAAACATAAACCTGTTTAGGTTTATCTATCGGATGCGTGATGTCATCTAACCGCTCTAAATGTTGGAAAGCCGCTTGTACGGGCAAGGGAAGGTTTTCTGATTGTTCTGACACAATAATGACGGACTGGTTTAAATCGTTTTGCGGATTCGGCCATAACTCATATTGCGACACCACTTGCCCGCTGCTTTCGTAGCGATAAACCAACGGTTGTGTGGTTAAATAAAAGGCGAGTTCACTGGCTAAAAACCGATGACCTATAGTTAAAACTAGCGCAGGCTGAGGCGCGATCTTTTCAATAGACTTTGCCAGCTCATGCCAGTGTCGAAAACGTTGCAGTGGATCGAGTGGCGTATTTTGCAGCTGCGTCACCGTTATCACAGTCGGTAATGCGTAGGTCAAGGTGGTCATCAAGAAACCGACGATAAGCGCTATTTTTACAGGTTTAATGAACAGACCCAACCGCACTTGACCACTCAGTAAAATCAACGCGCTCCCATAAAAAGGCAGCGGCCAATTTCCCTGTACTTTTTGTACCATGCCCAATAACAAAATTCCCAGCAATAATACCGGCCCCATCAGTAATAAAAATTGGCTGTCAGGACTTAATCGCCGGTAATTTCTGAGCATTTTAAAGCTCATCGTTAAAACCAAAATCAACAACACCGGCGACACAAGTAATAATTGATAGCCGTATAAACTGCCAGCATCCCATAATCGCTGGCGGATGGTTAGCTCGGGTTTAATGCCAAAATGCCCTTGACTGTGACCAAGCATAATCCAGTCATGTTGCTGATTCCAAATCAATAGAGGCACTAAAGCCAGTAAAATAGGCAGGCAATACAGTAAAAATTCACGTTTGAGTAAGACTCGCCGTTGCCCATCGCACAGCAAAAAAATCAACAGCATCAAGGGAAGAAGTAAAGCAACTTGTTTGCTGAGTAGCGCACACGCGGTTGATAAACCGGCATAAAACCAATGATTAAGAGCGGGCTTGCCAAATAAGGCTTTACTTAAGTAATACAGCGTCATCGACCAAAAACAATACAAAGGCGGGTCAATGGTCATAATGAAATGGGCTAGTACTGAAAACGGTGTAGCCAGCAATAACAACAAAGCGACGAGGGCGGCTCGTTGACCGTATAAAAAAAGTGCAGCGGCGTAGACATAAGCCAAGCTCAACGTGCCTAAAATTGCCGCAGGTAAACGCACCGCAACCACATTATCTCCGGCCCAGCTGGTTGATAAGGCAATTAGCCATGCCACCATCGGCGGTTTGCTGTAATAGCACCAGTCCAGTCGTCTCGACCAGTCCCAGTAATAACTTTCATCGCCAATTAAGTCTAAGCCGTTAATGAATAGAAAGCTCACGCGCAGGCTAAAAATGCCGAGTAAAATCAGCACAATATAACGATGACACACAGAAGAAAGCATCGCAAACATGTTAAGGCCTCAAGGATGCACGTAATATTAACGCACGACAAAAGCCAAATAAACGATACGACAAGAGGAAAAAAAGCAGGCTAGTAGTCTAAAACAGAAATGATAATCTGCATCCAGCATTGCTGGATGCAGATTACAGCGACTAAGGCGTTAAGCCTTGACCAACGACAACAACTTTCAACGCATTAGTACCACCTTTAACGCCATTCAAATCACCTTTTGTGATAATGAATTTATCGCCTTCTTTGGCGATATTCCATTTTCTCAGTTCTTTGACAACATTACGGTTAACTTCAGCGTGATCTTGTTTTTCTTCAATTTTGAAGTAAATAGGGAAAACACCACGGAATAACGTGGCTTTGCCTAAGGTTTCTTCAACACCACTAAAAGCAAAAATAGGAATACCTGAGCTGATTCTGGACATCCATAACGGTGTCGAACCGGATTCAGTCAGTGCCACAATGCCTTTAATTTTAGTGTGATTCGCCATGTACATGGCAGACATCGCAATAGCCTCGTCATCACGGTCAAACTGAATACTCAAACGATGGTCAGATTCACGAACCACTGGTTGCTTTTCAGCTTCAACACAAATCCGGTGCATCGCTTCTACGGCTTTAATCGGATGACTGCCTGAGGCGGTTTCTGCGGATAACATAATGGCATCGGTGCCGTCATAAACCGCATTCGCGACATCAAATACTTCCGCTCGTGTTGGAATCGGGTTATCAATCATCGACTCCATCATTTGCGTCGCGGTAATCGCGATACGGTTTAACTCGCGTGTACGTTTAATCAGTTTTTTCTGAACAGCAGGTAAATTAGCATCACCAATTTCTACACCCAAATCACCACGCGCTACCATCACCGCATCCGAGGCTAAAATGATTTCATCCATAACCGGATCAACAATCGCCTCAGCACGTTCTACTTTAGAAACAATACCCGCAAGACAACCTTCAGCAGCTAAAAGACGACGCGCCTCATGTAAGTCTTCGGCACAACGCGGGAAAGACACGGCAACAAAATCACATTTGATAGTAGCCACTGTTTTGATGTCTTCTTTGTCTTTATCGGTTAATGCAGCGGCAGAAAGACCACCACCCAGCAAATTAATGCCTTTGTTATTGGACAAATAACCACCGACAACAACAACACAATTCACTCGCATGTTTTCGACATTAACAACGTCCAAGACAATGCGACCATCATCTAATAACAGACGACTACCGGGTCTAACTTCTAATGCAAGCGGTTCGTAAGTAATCCCGACTTGGGTATTGTCGCCGGCTAAAGGATCAAAATTAATGTCTAAAGCAAAATCTTGACCTTCTTTTAGATTGACTTTGGTATCCGTAAAACGCGCAATACGGATTTTAGGCCCTTGCAAATCAGCAAGAATACCCACTCGTCTACCAGTGATTTTACTGAGTTCACGAACCTGTTGCGCTCGGCTGATGTGATCTTCCGCAGAACCATGAGAGAAGTTCAAGCGCACCACATCCACTCCAGCCGCAAACAGCCCCTCCAGCACACCCGGCTTATCCGTTGCCGGCCCTAAGGTGGCTAATATTTTGGTTCTTCTTAACATATCGATTTATTCCGCGTTAATCAAAGCAATAGAGGTATCTAACATACGGTTTGAGAAGCCCCATTCGTTGTCGTACCAAGATAGAACTTTAACAAATGTGCCATCAATGACTTTGGTTAAAGGTGCTTCGTAAATAGAAGATGCTGGGTTGTGGTTAAAGTCAGAAGATACCAATGGTTTTTCATTGATGTCTAAAATGCCTTTAAACGCACCGGCAGCAGCGGCTTTTAGTATGTCGTCGATTTCAGCTTTGCTGGTGCTTTTTGATGAAGTGAATGTTAAATCAACCACTGACACATTGATGGTTGGTACACGCATTGCGAAACCATCTAATTTGCCGGCTAATTCTGGCAATACTAAACCAACAGCGGCAGCTGCGCCGGTTTTGGTTGGAATCATAGATTGCGTGGCAGAACGCGCACGACGTAAGTCTTTGTGGAAAACGTCGGTTAATACTTGATCATTCGTGTAAGAGTGAATGGTAGTCATTAAGCCATGAACCAAACCAATCGTGTCATGCAGCGGTTTAACTAAAGGCGCTAAACAGTTAGTGGTGCAAGAGGCGTTAGAAATAACGGTATCGCTAGCTTTCAGAATGTTATGGTTAACACCATAAACGATGGTAGCATCGACATCACTCTCACCAGGTGATGAAATGATGACTTTTTTGGCACCGGAAGTAATATGTGCAGAAGCTTTTGCTTTGCTGGTGAATAAACCGGTACATTCATGTACCACGTCAACTCCCAAATCGCCCCAAGGCAATTTAGACGGATCACGCTCCGCGAACACCCTGATTCTATCGCCATTGATGACCATATAATCCCCGTCAACGCTGACTTCAAATGGGAATTTACCGTGTACGGAGTCATATTGAGTCAAATGGGCATTGGTATTAGCATCGCCTAGGTCATTAATGGCAACAATTTCAAATTCTTCGTTACGGCCTGACTCGTATAAGGCACGGACGATGTTGCGTCCAATACGACCATAACCATTGATAGCGACTTTAATAGGCATAACATTTCTCCAAACAAGTGATAAATGAGGTGGGTAAAAAACGAAAACGGCGCAACTATACCAAAATATCAGGTGATTAGTCTATTTGACATGAGCTTTTGACCTTAAGCTAAGTCATTTCAAAATAACATATCGACAAAAAACAGCCTAAAACACCGGCTTAATGGTTGTGCTGATGCCCATTATTATCTGGCTGTACAACTGCTTGTACTGCAACGCCATATTGGTAAACCATTTGGCCTCCTAAATCCGCGCCCAAACTCAACAGCACACAAAGCACCGCAGCGATGGATAGGAAAAAAACGTTCAAACCCGCCTTCAAACGCTCGCCAAACTTAAAACGCCACACCGAAAGCAGCGTGGCTAACAGCAACACACTTACCCCTAAATGCTCATGGCGCTCCATTATCGCGTGGACATTGCCACCATGAACCACGGTGTTTGCCGCAATAAAACCAGCGATCACGGTAAAAATAGCGGAAATCGTGCCCAAATAAAGCAAGCCAGCCGCTATGTTGCGCCAGTTTGCTTTATCCAATACGCTACCTAAAGCGTCCAAAATAAAGAAGGCAATCAAGAAGGCAATAGGGAAATGTACGAATAAGGGATGGTAATTTGCCATGCCCGATAAACCCGGCAGGAACGCTGAAAAAAAACCATTGGAATTTGGCGCAGTTAAACCTTCAAAAAAAGCTAATACCGCAATCAGCATATCCAGCATACCGTCACCATGATCGGCACCGCCATGTATTTGAAAAGAAATAAATTGATTCATTGGGACAAAGAAATTTAAAAAATGTTAGAAATAAAACAACTGGCAATCTACCTGATATCCAGCGAATTGCAAGAGTACGTGGGCGAATAGTACGCTCAACTCTGCTTTGCGCTTTGTTTCCTGAGCGTGTTAGATTACGCTAAATGCTGTTTCTCTGTCTCAACCCTTTTCAAATACCCCTTATGCCTGACAATGCCCCACTGAAAGAAAAAATTAATTTAGAAACATCCCAGATACCCTGGAGTGAATTGCAGCGTTTTTTTGCCAGCGGTGCGGCTGTTTTTGTAGATAACGCTCTCGATTTGGTTGAAGTCGCCTATGCGTTTTCGATGGATGATAAACAACGCGTCTCACAATGGTTGGCAACACAGCAAGTAGCCTTAGTTTCAGATGAACAAGCGCGTGACTGGCTAAACCGTGACGCTCAAGTATGGGCAGTGGTCGTCAAACCGTGGATTTTAGTGCAAGATCGCCTATTCTCAGACATTAACGTCTGATGAAAACGCTAAGTTTATTGATAAGTTTCACGTTGCTTAATGGTTGTACACATTTTCAAGAGCAGCCACTGAGTCCTTCAGTGTCTTTCTCACAACTCGAAGCACGTAGCTTACAACAAGCTGATTTACAGCAATTTATAGCTAACTATCAGCATGGCTCAAAGCCATCAAGCCAATGGAATTTAGATCGGCTCAGTCTAGCTGCGCTGTATTTTCACCCAGACTTAGCCCTCGCTCGCGCTCAAGCTGATAGCGCAGAAGCGGCGACACTCACTGCCGCACAACATCCCAACCCCAGTCTTGCCATAAGCCCGTTTTGGATTAGCAATATTGCCGCCGCCATGCCGTGGATTTTTGCCAGCTCTTTGAGTGTGCCTATTGAAACCGCCGGCAAACGCGGCTATCGAATGACCCGCAGTCAGCACTTAACGGAAGCGGCTGAGTTACGCATTACCGATACGGCTTGGCAAATTCGCGGACGTTTGCGTTTAGCCCTGCTTGATGTTTACGCCGCTAATGAAACCTTGCGCTTGTTACAACAGCAAGCCGGTATCGGGCAATCTCTCAACATAAGCTTGCAACAACAATTAGCTGCGGGTGAAATAGCCCATGCGGATGTGTTAGCCGCACAATTGGCTTTAGAGCAAACCCAGCTTAATGTGACGGCGGCACAAAAAAAACAAGTTGAATCATTAGATTTACTTGCAGCGGCGATTGGCGTACCCGCCACGGCAGTACAAGGCATCGCATTGGATTTTAGTGAGTTTAGTCAATTCCCCCATTTTGATCACAGCCAATTTGAACAATTAAAAAAGACGGCCTTGCATGAACGATCCGATTTAAAAGCCGCGAGGTCAGACTATGAGGCTGCTCAGTCTGCCTTACAGCTGGAAATCGCCAATCAATACCCTAATCTGCAAGCCAATCCTGGCTATACCCGTAATATCTTAGAAAACCGCTGGGGATTAGGAATCACAGCTTTGCAACTGCCTATTTTTAATCAAAATGAAGGGCCTATCGCTGAAATGGAAGCCAAGCGACGGGAATTAGCCGTGCGCTTTGAGGCGTTACAATTACGTATTCTGGGAGAAATTGATCGCGCTCATGCCGCATTATTAGCCGCACACCAACGTTTAACGGTTGCAGAACAGCAATGGCTAAACCGCAGTGATTATTTACACACCACTCAAGCTTTAGTCGCAGCGGGTGAATTAGATCAGTCGGCTCTCAAAATAGCTGAATTAGCCTTATCCATTGCCGAGCGTGCTCACCTAGATGTTCAAGTCGAAAACCAGCAAGCACTCGCTCAACTAGAAATCGCGCTGCGTTACACGGTCAATCTGCCCATGCCTCCGTCGATGTCATCTGCCACTCAGAAGAAAAATCCCAATGCAATTCAATAAGTTTATGAAAAACAAACTCGTTCTAATCGCGCCTCTGCTATTGATCGCCTTGCTAGTTACGATTAGACCTATTCTGGCAGACGAGCCGGACGTTGTGACGGATGTAGCGGTTAGTACCGGAACGATTATCCAAACCGATTTACATCGTTATGTGCTTGGCTATGGGATGGTTGAACCTGCACCTGCAAGTCATGGCCAAGCCGCCGCCAGTGCCAAGATTGCCGCACCAGTGACGGGAATTATTACAAAGGTTAATTACGAAGAAGGGCAGACTGTCACAAAAGGAAGCATGTTGTTTTCTTTAAACAGCCAAGTTGCTGATGCCGCATTAGCTAAAGCAACCGTTGCTGCCACCTTTGCTCAAAAAAATCTAGCGCGTAAACAACAGCTTAATCCCGGCGAAACCATTTCACAGAAACTTTTAGATGAAGCAGAACAGCTTGTCCAGCTGGCTCAAGCGGATTTAAAAACGGCGCAAGCTCAACGTGAACTGTTAACTATCACGGCCTCCTTATCCGGCACATTGAGTGCTATACACGTTAGAGTCGGTGAATCAGTCAATCCGAACACCGTGCTTGCCGATTTAATTGACTTGCAACGCTTAATTATCGCTTTACCGATTCCCAGTCATGAAGCCAGTGCTTTACGTTTAGGACAAGTGGCAAGCATCGACATCGGCGATTCCACACGTCCCCAGCTAGGCAAAGTCAGTTATCTCAGTCCGCAAATTGACCCTTTAACTGACACGCGTTTAATTCATATCATCCCCCAAGATGCTGACTGCTTAGCACAACAGTGTCTGCGTCCAGGACAATCCGTCAACATCCGTATTGCCGTTGAAACGTTGCCTAATCAATTAGTTGTCCCAATTGAAAGTGTAGTCATCACGGATAAAACCGCAACGATAGCCCTTGTCGAAGGCGAGTTCGCTAAACGCCACGCTGTAACCGTAGGCTTGCGAGAGAATAACTGGCTCGGCATTAGCGGGGAAGGTTTACAAGCGGGCATGACGATTGTTACCCAAGGGGCTTATGGTTTATTGCCAGAAACGCGTATTCGGGTAGTGAAATAATGCCGCGTCCTTCGTTTGCGATACGCCATAGTAAAGCCATTTTTTTTCTTTGCATCGCCTTGTGTTTAGCAGGGGCTTACGCCGCGCTGGGAATGCCATCGTCAATTTTTCCACAAACCAATTTCCCGCGCGTGGTCATTCTGATTGACAACGGTGTGATGCCGGCTAATGAAATGATGGCAACGATTACCCGTCCGGTTGAAGAAGCGGTCAAAGATATTCCAGGCGTACAAACCGTGCGTTCCAAAACTGGACGCGGCAGCGCGGAAATCAATGTCTTTTTTAATTGGCAAACCGATATGGTTAAAGCGGAATTGTTTGTACAAGGACGTTTAGCCGTGGTGCAAAAAAGTTTGCCCGTAACTGCTGGTTCAGCAGTATGGCGACTAACATTTGCCGCTTTTCCGGTGGTCGGATTAAGTCTGACAGGGGTTAATTACTCATCCATTGAATTATGGGAAATGGCACGTTATCAGTTACAGCCCCGTTTGCTTCGATTGCAGGGGGTCGCGCGAGTCGGTCTGGTCGGTGGCCATCCGCCGGAATACCATGTTGTGATTGATCCGCTTAAATTACGCGCCTTAAATTTGAGCGTATCGCAGATTACCGATGCACTGATGCGTAATAATCTAGTCAGCCCTGCTGGTATGCTAGAAGAAAACTATCAGTTGTATTTAACCGTCGTGGATGGACGTATGCAGACGATCCATGAAATTGAAAATATGACCATTTCAGTTCTACCTTCCACTATAACGCCCTTAAGCACGCCGTCCGCGCCAACTCATCCGGTACGAATTAAGGATTTTGCTAAGGTAGAACGCGCACCGGAACCGGTTTTTAATATCGTTACGGCTAACGGTGTCGATGCCGTGTTATTAAATGTTTACAGCCAACCGGATGGCAGTACCTTGGATATTGCCAAGCAATTAAAAGACGAATTACTCTTGCTGCAAAAAAGCTTACCGCCGGATATAAAAGCCACCGTGTTTTACGACCAATCGCTGCTAGTCGGTGATTCCATACAAAGTGTTTGGGAAGCGATTATTTTGGGTTTGATGCTTTCCGTCATTATTTTGTATGTATTTTTGAGAAATTGGGGTGCAACGGGCATTGCTGCGACCGTTATTCCTGTCACTGTTTTATTAACTTTACTCCTTATGCGTGTGCTGGGACTGAGTTTTAATTTAATGACGCTGGGCGGCATTGCTGCCGCTATTGGCTTGATTATTGATGATGCGATTGTGGTTGTTGAAGCAATACACGCTAAAATAAGCGCAGGTCGGCCGCGTGTTATGGCGGTACAACAAGGCGTGACAGATATTTTTAGACCGCTACTGGCTTCTACCTTAACGCCGGTAGTGGTCTTTATTCCACTGGCTTTTCTGGATGGTGTAGCGGGTAATTTTTTTCGCGCTCTCGCCTTAACGATGGTCGTATCGCTACTAATTTCTTTATTATTGGCGGTGACGCTTATTCCGGCACTTGCGTCCATCTGGCTTCCAAGTCAACATAAACCTGATAAAAAAGATACGATTAGCTGGTTAGAACGCTTAATCTTGGTGTACGAAAACGTGCTGCGAGCTTCACTGCACCAAGCGGGACGTATCCTGTTGGCGTGTAGTGCGATGTTAGTTTTGAGTATTTGGCTGTATGGACGCTTGGAAAGCGAGTTCTTGCCATTTATGGATGAAGGCGCGTTTGTGCTGGATTACCACACGCCTTGGGGCACAAACCTGACCGAAACGGATCGGCAACTCAAACACGCGGAGCAGCTCTTACAAGCCTTGCCAGAGTTGGAAAGCTACTCGCGGCGTACCGGCGCACAACTGGGTTTGGGTATTTCTCAAGCACATGGTGGCGACTTTCTGGTTAAGCTCAAAGCCAAACGTAATCGAACGACAGATGACATTATTAGCGCATTACGCCCGCAATTACTCAGCCAAATTCCCGGGATCGAATGGGAGTTTGCCGGTATTCTCAATGACTTAATTGGCGATTTAACCTGGTCGCCACGTCCGATAGAAATTAAGTTGTTTTCTACCGATGTGGCATGGCTAAAACAAAAAGCGCCGCAAGTTGAAGCACAATTAGCCCAAATTGATGGCGTGGTTGATACCTATGATGGTTTGGAAACTACTGGCCCTTCGTTGAGTTTGCGCGTACGCTCGCAAGATGCACTCCGTTTTGGTTTAACCAGCAATGACATCGCGGTTGCTGTCAATATCGCGATGTTGGGACAAAAAGCCTCTTATGTTTTAGAAGGCGACCGCGTTGTTAATATTCGGGTCAAACTGAACAGTACGGCGACCCATCAAATAGCCGATTTGCGTGAATTGCTGTTACGCTCTCCCGATGGCAGAACAGTAAAATTATCGCAGGTGGCTGATGTTCAAATTGACCCCGGTCAGTTACAACTTAATCGCGAAGATTTACGGCAATTAGTGGCGATTTCTGCCCGCTTAGAAAACCGTGACCTCGGTAGTGCCATTGAGGAAATCAAAGCCAAACTCAGCCAAGATGCCAGTTTGCCACCAGGCGTGTTGGAATTTGGCGGACTGTATCAGCAACAACAAGAATCTTTTCATAATTTACTGATTGTGTTGCTAGCTTCGATTTTTTTAGTCTTCCTCGTGTTACTCATAGAATTTGAATCGTTTTATGAACCCCTTGCTATTTTAACCGGCTCACTCTTGGCCTTATGCGGTACAGTATTGGCTTGGTATATCACAGGTACATCCGTCAATATTGTGTCGTTATTGGGCGCGATTATCGGCATCGGCGTGGTGGCTAAAAATGGCATTTTAATGCTCGATTCCGTTCATACCTTCAACGCTCAAGGTCAAAGTTTGGAAAATGCCCTGATTGCTTCAGGACGGCGACGTTTGCGTCCGGTCTTAATGACTTCGCTGACCGCTGGATTAGGTTTATTGCCCTTGGCTTACGGCATTGGCGCAGGTTCAGACATGCTTAAACCGCTGGCAATTGCGGTGATTGGTGCGTTGACGCTTTCGGTGTTACTCTCGTTAATTGCCACACCGATGGTTTATTTTCTCCTGCACAAGTGTTTTGCTCGTGCGACTCATCCAACCAATTTTTAGGTTATAGCACAATCATGAACCCAACTGAATCAACGGCAATAAAAACAGCAATTCTCATTATGGCATCCAGCGCCTAAAATAGCCTACCGAATCCCCATTGAAACCTAATTTATGAGCACACCCTTTGGATTAAACGCGTTGACCTTTAGTGACGTAATCAAGTTTGTGCGCCTAACTTTTGAAACC
>CAJAVP010000004.1 GCA_903945375.1 uncultured Methylococcaceae bacterium
AAAAAAACCGCCCCAGTTTCCCAAGGGCGGTTTTTGTTTTCGTTACATCTATTAACCTTGTAGCACGAAGGGTGGATTGCCTAGCGGCGAATCCACCTTACAGCTTTGCCCACCCTAGCTACCCAGCTTCACATATTAAACAATTTACCCAGCAAAGGAGCAACCTCAGCCACAACAATAATACCCAACATCCAACGGTTCAACTTCATTTCTCCCTCTAAACGTTCAAAGCGTGCCTCTATTTTTGCTTCTAATCTCTCAATATCTCGCCTAGTTGCAAGCTCTGCTTCACCGGAAGCGTCGCGAAAAGCATCAGCGACCGCCTCAGCCTGATTAACAGAAAAACCTGCTGACTCCAATTTTCGTACAAATTTTAAGGTATCAAAAGTAATGGTTGGCATAATGGTCTCCAACAAATTCAAGATTTGTAGTGTAGCACAAGCACATAAAAAAACCGCCCCAGTTTCCCAAGGGCGGTTTTTGTTTTCGTTACATCTATTAACCTTGTAGCACGAATGGTGGATTGTCTAGCGGCGAATCCGCCTACCGCTTTACTCTTCCGATAGCTTATAAACACCAAACAACAAAACAAAAGCCGTCAACACAGCAATACCAATAATTGCTAACAAACCCAGTTCCATGCCTATAACTCCTTAATCTCTTTTGTTCTCTGAGAAATTTTGATTATCAATAAAAAAATAACAACCAATAAGAATACTGTAAGCGATATGCCCAGCTAAAATATAGCATCTACATTATTATCATCGAACCGTTTAATTATTCCACTCACTACAACGATCAATAAACCGAATGACAAACTCATTGCCACCCTTAATGTATTTAAAATTTCTTTAACTTCATCTAATTTACTCATAAATTTGAGAGTACCTTTTATTTCAATACCTGTCAATTTAACACAAACAAAAAAACCGCCCCCAGTTTCCTGAGGGCGGTTTTTGTTTTCGTTACATCTATTAACGTTGTACCACGAAGGGTGGATTGCCTAGCGGCGAATCCACCTTACAGCTTTACCGCGTTACAAGTTACACCAACGTCAGAACATTTGTGCCTGTGCCTGTAGCTGTACTCAAGTCAACCAACCCAGTCAGACTTACGACCAAATCAGTACCGTTTACAAAGCTAGAACCAGCACTCATGTCTTCAACAGCATAGGTGTTACCACCGAACTGGAACCACGAGATGTTGGCATTTGTAATTCCGTTACCCGCAGCCGCAAAATTGAGGTAATCTTGATAGACCGCAGTTGCACCCAGTGACAATTTAGCCGCTGTAAAGGTTTCAGTACCCAGATCAACAAACGATATCTTGTCTCCAGCAACAGCATCGGTGATTGTCGAGAAAATATTACCGTTGGCATTGGTCACGACACCAAAAGTATCAGTACCAGCGCCACCCGTTAATAAATCCAGACCTGCTGAACCATTGATGTTGTCATTACCCAAACCACCAAGAATCGTGTCATTGCCTGTTCCACCAGTGATAGTGTCATTGCCATCACCGCCATCGACTGAGTTAGCGCCACTACCTGTACTGATCGTATCATTACCTGCTGAACTCAGAATCGTGTCATTGCCTGAACCGGCTGTAATGGCATCGTCACCCGCACCACCTATCACACTCAAAGCACCAGCACCCGCACTAGTCAACGTCAAGTTTTCAGCCGTAGCATCAACCGCACCTGCAACCGCTGCATCTAATGCCGAAGCATTAACAGTCAATGGCGTCGCATAAGCACCCAACGCTAAGGTAATATCTTTACCTGCACCGCCGGCCACTGTCGCATCACCCGCATCAACAACAGTAATCACTTCAACTTTAGTCACGTTAGTAAACGTTGAAGCATCATTATCCGCTGTCAACACCAGTGTATCAACACCAGTACCGCCAGTAATAGTGGTAGCGGTATCAATATCACCCGCGTTTGCGGTCACAGTCAACGTGACATTTGCGCTATTAATGACAGAATCAGCATTTGCAGTTGAATCACCTGTCAACACAACACTGGTTGCGTTAGTGTAACCCGCACTCAACGTGAGAGTTTGATCGCCACTGCCTGAGAAATTAAACGTGGTTGGTGTCACGTTAGCGGCCAAAGTGACTCCAAAGTCACCAACAACTTCCACGATACCAATATTAGATAAGCTGCTTAATGCGGCTGCCGTGGTGATGTTACCTGCAATTTGCACGGTATTCGAGCCAGCACCACCGTCAATCACATCGCCGTTGAGATTTGCGCCCATGATGAACTTGTCATCACCCGCACCACCATTGAGCGTATCAAGACCGGTTCCCGCTGTAATGGTGTCATTGCCATCACCACCATCGACTGAGTTAGCTCCATTACCTGTACTGATCGTATCATTACCTGCCGAACTCAGAATTGTATCATTGCCAGAACCGGCTGTAATGGTATCGTCACCCGCACCACCTATCACACTCAATGCACCAGCACCCGTGCTAGTCAACGTCAAGTTTTCAGCAGTAGGATCAACCGCACCTACAACCGCTGCATCTAATGCTGAGGCATTAACAGTCAATGCTGTCGCATAAGCACCCAATGCCAAGGTAATATCTTTACCTGCACCGCCAGCCACTGTCGTATCGCCACCGTCCACAACAGTCACAACATCCACTTTAGTAACTAGAGTGAAATCGGACGTGCCGTTATTCGCTGTCAACTGCATTGTGTCGGTTGCCGTCGTACCGCCCGTGATCGTCGTAGTTGCGTCAATATCATCCGCATTAGCAATAACGGTCAACGCGACATTAGCCGCGTTATTCACCGAGTCATCATTACCAGCATTGTCACCAGTCAATACGACGCTGGTTGCATTCGTATAACCCGTGTTCAAAGTCAGTGCTTGAGTACCACTATCACTGAAATCAAACGTGGTTGCAGCGACATTTGCCGCTAATGTTACTGCTATACTGCCGTCGACTTCTAATGTACTGATATTGCTTACACCACCCATTACCGTTGCACTAGCAATGGCTGAGGATACTTGTAAAACGTTTGTACCCGTTCCACCATCAATCGTATCAGTACTGGCTAAGTTACCAGCCATCACAAAACGATCATCACCATTGCCGCCTTTCAAGGTATCGATTGCAATGCCGCTAGTAATCGTATCATTACCGTCACCACCATCTATTGAGTTGTTTCCGTTACCACCATCAATTAAATCATTACCCGCTGCACCCAAGATGGTGTCACTGCCTGATCCAGAAGTAATAGCATCGTTACCCGCACCACCTATCACACTCAACGGACCAGCACCCGTGCTAGTCAACGTCAAGTTTTCAGCCGTAGTATCCGTTGCTGTTGCAAGCGCTGCATCTAATGCCGAGGCATTAACAGTCAATGCTGTCGCATAAGCACCCAATGTCAAGGTAATATCTTTACCTGCTGTTGCGGTCGCATCGCCACCGTCCACAACAGTCACAACATCCACTTTAGTAACAGCAGTGAAATCGGACGTGCCGTTATTCGCTGTCAACTGCATTGTGTCGGTTGCCGTACCGCCCGTGATCGTCGTGCTTGCGTCAATATCATCCGCATTGGCAATAACGGTCAATGCGACATTAGCCGCGTTATTCACCGAATCATCATTACCAGCATTGTCACCGGTCAATACGACGCTGGTTGCATTCGTATAACCTGTGTTCAAAGTCAAAGCTTGAGTACCGGTATCACTGAAATCAAACGTGGTTGGGGTCACATTAGAAGCCAAAACAACGGTATTACTTCCATCGATTTTTAAGGTACCAAAATTGGTCAACGTACCCAATGCCGCTGCATTAGGCACTGAAGTATCTAATTCCAAGGTATTGATTCCCGTGCCACCATCAGCAACAACACCAACCAAACTACCTGACATCACAATCCGATCGTCACCCGCACCACCGGAGAGGGTATCAGTTCCTGTGCTGCTGATGATCGTGTCATTACCATCGCCACCATCAATTGAATCGTTACCAGTGCCACTGTTGATGCTATCGTCACCGGCACCACCGAAGATGGTGTTTGCACCATTGCCAGCACTAATCGTGTCATTGCCATCACCACCCACCAACGAATCCGCAGCCGAACCTGAGGTGATAGAGTCTTTACCAGCACCACCATCTACTGTTATCGCCGCATTTCCACCGACAATAATGTCGTCTCCGGCTTCTGCATTAACCGTTGTCGCCACAGGACCAGAAGACAAAATATGGTCGTTGCCCGCACCGGCAGCAACTGTTAGTGCCGCTGTGTGCTTGCCTACATCAATTTTGTCATTACCAGAACCGGTTTGAATGCTGGTGGTATTCACGTTATCGCCATAAGAATCAGTTCCTGTTGTAGGAGTCGATGCAACCCAAGTGCCGCTTTTGTCAATAACCAAATCAAGACTAGAATTCGACGCATCTAGGTTTTCAAAACTGGCGACGCTAGTTGCTGTGTTGCCAGTAGCAGATTTAAATGCTTGCAAGCTTGATACGCTCAGATCAATACCTGATAAGGTTGCTGAGTTAGTGTTAGGAATCACCAATGTATCGTTATCTGCACCACCGGTTATGGCATTTTCACTACCGTTGAAGGTAATTGTGTCATTGCCTGCATCACCACTGATGACATCTGCACCGCCACCACCGTTGATGGTATCGTTACCATTACCACCAGACAGTGTTTCAGCTCCGTTAGAGCCGATCAAGTAGTCAGGACCTGTCGTACCACCTAACTGAGTACTAACACTCAAAGTCACTGTATTAGACGAGGTTGCGCCTTGACTGTCCGTAATGGTGTAGTTAAATGTTACAGGTGCACCCGTTGCCGATCCAAATCCAGGCGTAGAGGTAAAATAGATACTTTTACCATCGCTAGCGATTTCAACTAAACCACCAGCACCAGGCTGAGAAACTGCCGTAACAGTTGTTGGATCATCACCATAGGCATCATTTTTCAAAACCAGTATCTGCGTACTTTGACCCGATAACACAACATGCTTGGCCGGATCAACCAAATGTGTGGCTGGATCGACGTAAACAGCGGCGTTATTGTCATCAGCATTCGCGACCGGCACACCGTTTTTCGTAACAATATCAAAGGTTGTAGATGCAGATAAGTTAGGCGTACCGTTGTCGGTTGCTGTTACGGTTACTGATTTAGTACCAATTGCCGCAACACCTACACCTATGTTTGGATCAATAACAGAGATAACACCTGTTGAAGAATTCAATGTTAAACCAGATGGCAACGCGGTGCTGGTGTATGTCAACGTATTGTTTTCAACATCCTTAAAAGCAACTGACGTGTCTAAGGTAAAGCTAGCACCCTGTTCTGCATTTTGAGCTGCAATAGGTGTTACAACTGGCCCATCATTGACAGCAGCCAAGTTTAAGCTAGCTGTCGTTGCAACAGTCACCGTACCATCGGATATAGTTACATTGAAATCAACTTGACCATTGTAATTTGTGGATGGTTTAAAGGTGAACGTACCATCGTTATTGTTGGTGATTATCCCATTAGACGCATCAAGTAAAGTAAGACCACTTACCGTAAGCGTGTCTGTACCGTCAATATCCGTAGCATTTGCCAAAATATCAGATGATTTAATAATGTAATCATTGTCTTCAGTTCCCGCTGCTAAGGTCGTTGCCGTTGCTGTCGGTGCATCATTGACTGGAGCAATGGTCAAATTGACTGTTTGTGTCGTTTTGCCACCTAAACCGTCGTCCGCAGTCACAACAAAGCTATCTGCGCCATTGTAATTTGCATTTGGAGTGTAATTGAATGTGCCGCTCGTTGCGCCAGCAGTTACTGTACCGTGTGCCGCTGAACCAGCCGTGTATGTTAAAGTGTCACTATTTACGTCGGTCGCTGCTACTGTAACGACTGCTACCGTGTCTTCCGTTGCACTCACTGCTTGAGTTGTCGCTGCAAAAGCCGGTGCGACGTTATCTAAGCTAGTGTCGTTAATTTTTACATCACTCACTAAATTAAGATCTAACACTCTAACACTCATTGTTTGAGTGCCTTCAGTTTTGTGGTCAGCTGCTACATCTAATGTAATTGTTGCTGCACCACCTTCATCTGTAGTGAAAATATTCAGTAATGAGTTGCCAACACCGTTGCTATTGTCTTTTAAATCGCTGCTATCAATGCCCGTTCCAGAAACATAATAAGCATATTGGGTATTAGCACGTGCATGCGTAACATCTAAAGTAACTGATTGACCTTCGTCAACAGACACCTCCGCACTTACTAAAGTTGGGGTATTAACGACTTGATCTATTTTGCCAGAGCTCAGTAAGCTAGTAATTTGACCCGTTCTGTAACCGTTTGCATCAGCTAACGTTACAATCACAGTATCATCAACTGATAACTTTGCGACATAAGCAGGATTCATAGCCTGTGTAGCTGTCAATCTAATTGGGGTTATATTATCTTTTGAGTTGATCGAATCAATTTTAGAATCAGCTAACAGTGCAGCTAATTTATTGTTCAAGTTAATACTGCTGTTATCAACAACGCTTATTTTGTCTGTAGCTGATAATTTGGCCATATTCTTAGGCGTAGTTTGAGCGACAGTTAACTCAAGCGGACTAACCAAACTGCTATTAGCGGCGATAATGCCGTCAATTTTTACATCAGCCAACAAATTAGCAAGGTTTGCTTGAATTTTGGCGGTGGCATCACTAACAACAATCATGTCCCCTAAATTCAACTTCGCCATGTTTGCTAATTCTTTGTATTGATCAGCCGTAAGTGCCAGTTGTACAGAGTTTTGTGAAGAGTCAATGTTATCTACTTTGGGACTAGCCAATAAAGTCGCCAAGTTTTTTTGAAGGTCTGAGCTAGTACCGGTGACAGTAATTAAGTCATTCGCAGCTAATTTATCCAATTTGGTCGTACCAAGCGAAATACTTAATTGAGCAACGCTAACTTTGATTTCGCCACCGTCTGTTGAGTCTATCGAATCAACTTTTAAGTCACTTAATAGTGAACCAATGACGGCTTGAATATTTGCACTTGTGTCACTGACGGTTACTACATCCGCTGCAGTCAGTGTTGCTTTCGCAGCTTTATAATCAGCTACTGATTTACTTATAGTGGCCATAACTTGTTATCCTAAAAATTAAAAAAATTGAAAAAAACACAATATAACTTACAACAAAAACACAACAAGCCATTCATTTTCTGCCTGTTGTAAAACTTACAATCACTACTCAATATTTAAATACTGGCTTAGGATAGCGTAAAACTGAATTTTTGAACAGTTTTTTGCTGTTGCCAGTATTAAACAACTTTGGTTTGACTGTTGGCAATTCACAACAACTGCCACAATACCTTTAAATTTAACGATTCGCTCGGTTAGGCTGACAACTTCGAGTAACTTCTGAAGTTTGTGTTGAGTTATTTGTCGCCTCCATTGTCAACTACAGCGAGTTTTGTGCCAGACACTAAAATCATGTCCGGCTTTCATTATTTTAGAGCGGTTTGCACCGGAGATGCCGTAGTCTATATACACTTAATTGAACCGTACTACAGCTGACTAAGTGTTTATATTCAGAGTTAAAAGTGTATTTATTAACTAGGAAATTATTTGATGTTTTATTACGGAGTTGCCGGGTTGTTTTTAGCCGTTGCGGCAGTTTTGCATTCTTTGTTGCCTTGACGTTAGACCATTTTTTGACGCGCTGCGTGTGTTCTCTGCAAAAAACGTCTTATTTTACGCAAAAAAGGTTGCGTTACGTTGCGCTCAAGCATTTGCTGTGCTCTTTAAACTGCGCCGATAGCGCCAGCGACAAAATCTTTACACAAAAAAAACGGCAGCTTAACGCTGCCGTTTTAGGTCATTAATGGCAGGCTTTATTTGCCGGCTTTGATTTCTACGGCAATAGTTTGTGCGTCTGCTGAACAAACAGGGTGCGCCCAGCCATTGCCAACGGTGTAAACAATTCCGTCCGTGTTATTTGGACCAACGCCGCCTGGAGTTTTATCTAGGGCTAGGTTAACGCGAGTACGCCAGGCGATATTGTGATCGGCGCAAGAAGAATCGCCACTGACACCTAAACCACCTAGTAATTTACCTGCGGCATCGTATAACGCTAAGCCACCACCAAATACGTTAATACCACCAATTTTTTTACCCACGAGGGCATCTTTGTTTGTGCCGTATTGTGCAAAATCACCGGCATAAGCGGCTGCGGTGTCTACGGGATTGCTGGCTTGTAAGCCAAATAAACTACCACCGGGCTGAGTTGCGGTAAAAAGATTAGCTGTTGATAATGCTAATTTGGGTAAGCTGAATGCGTTGGCTGTATTGGCTTTTTGTGCAGAAATCACACGGCTACCTGGCCATTGGTCACCTACATCAGTACCAGTATGCGCTACTGCACAAACGATACCGGCACGGTTAACAACCGTACCCCACATATCTAAATCAAAACCACCATTTTTTTCGGCACGCGCCGCTTTTAATGCGGTTTCTAATACGGTACGCGTTGGAAGACCAGCACATGCGGCTGCCAAACCTTTATTTCCTGAGCTTCCTGGATTGCCAGATGTTCCTGGCACTGCGTAAGCGGCACTGACTGAGAAAAGTAAACCTAAAGCAATGACTGAAGAACGGATTTTTGTATTCATTTAGTTATCTCGTGAATGAGTAAAGATAAGGGATGATGCACTCAAAATAACGGCAGTGAGCTTTATTGTGAAACCTTTTTTGTGTTAGCACTACTGTGAATGCGGCTGCATCATAGCATAGCCAATCGGAGTTTCAAGAGGCTTGTAGCTGATTCAATACACAAAATGTCAGTTGTGTAATTATTTACATTCGTCCTAATGACGGTCGATGAATCTAAATCAACTGTTGGCACTGTATTGGAAAGCAATTTTTCCGCTTCGCCTGCACTCGGCGAATGGGACGGTGTAATGACTTAATCGCTAGTGTGCTGCCTGTTGGCTAGCTCTAAATCTTGGATGTATTTTTGTATGCAATCTTCAAATGCATGTGTGATGTGAATAAATTTACAGCCTATTTTCTCGACTTCAAATACGTCATTTTTTTTCACGATTGCGCTGTGCCGTATTTCAAAAGACACGATGCCCTCGTGGGTATTGCCTAACTGTATCCGGCAATTTTTAAAAATACCATTGGGCTGAAAGAGTTGGAATATCACTGGACTGTCACAGATAAGGGAGCAGCCAACTAGACTGATATCAGCTATTTTTAACTGAACTCGCGTCGATTCATTTATTCTAATCGAGCAAAAACAAAGGCTTGATGATGGTATTTCAATGCGATGATAGTCTCTCGCCTCTGTCCATAGGAGAGATTCAGGTATCGGGATATGGTAAGCCGGAACGCTGTTATGGACTGCGTTCTCTATTTTGCTGGCATGAAAAGAGATTTTTGCGCCTAAAAACTCGCTTTTAAATTCTGGATTGAGCTCACTGAGGTTTTCGCTGCCGTTATTGGACTCATTGACGCTGAGATAAAGCTGTTTCTCGTTTTGGTCGATATGCAGAATATGAACAAGCAGTACCTGTTCGCCCTCGTTGAGCAAAACCTGAATAAGACATTTATGTTTTAATAATATCAAAAGCTTGGCGATTATATCGCTGGTTTTTTTGATTATCAAAGAGGATTCTGAGGACATAAACTATTCCATTAAAAATTGTGTTTATAATAAAAATAACAGAATTTTTAGAAAAACAAAATGAATTTTTTGACTGATGTCTATTTAGTCATCGTAGAGGGCAAAGATGCATCCGATAAAGCACCTACTATTTTGTTGCCTACCCGACTCAGCGACGCCAATTTAAACAGAGATTAAACTCCGTTTAAAAAGGTCTGCTTTAGATGAGCCATCAGGACCGTAGGTATTGGAGCTTTGTGATTTACCCTTCAAAATGTGTAACGATTGGGTATTATGGCGAGAAAGTAGCGCAATCATTGCACCATTTTGTTCATTAAGAGCTTGGCATTCTACACATAAGACTCGAATCTGTGCCCATTTTTCCACTAAGATCTCCGTATTAAAACCGGCAATCTTAGCTATTTGAAAATAGGCCGTTATCCCATCGTGGCTACAAGCTAAGTTTTCTGTGTTCAATATCTCAGCACATTGGCTGTTGAATAACTCTAACGGGGCGACTAATTGTTTTTTTTGATTGGCAATCTCATCAATTCGCTCTATGCCCTGAGAGAGTCTCAAAACCTCAGTCTCTTCTAGCAAACACTCACGCAACTGGATTACCCAAGTCAGCGCGTTGACCATCAGTTGCTCAATAATGGGATAAGTCGTTGCTATCATCATGTCAAATTTAATGATTTATTGTTTAGGGCAAGGTTTTTTCAAACTGAATTAATTTTTTTGCTACGCGCTCAGGGTCAATCGTATAACTTCCCTCAGACAATGCTTTTTTTACCGAAGCGATACGCTCCATATCCAGCGAAGCAGCAGTCGTAGTAGATTGGAATCCCTTTTTAATTTCTTGAGCCATGTTTGTTATAGCGAGCTCATCATGCGAATCTGTTGTTTTTACAGATGATGTCTCACTCCCACTGCTCGGTTTTACGGGTGTCTTGATGGGTATAGGCGAGGACACTCTGCCTGTAATTGAATCAATAGCCATTTCAAATTCCTTATACTATCATTTAATTGTCATAATTATCGGCAGTACCCTAGGGAACTTTAATCATTTACCCTATATTGACCCCATCGTCTTTGTCGATTAAAGACCTCATCGAAGAATTCTATGTAAACTCGCTGACAAACTGAATGTATTTACCTTCACTCTGAATTGAAGCAACAAATTACAAGACAGAAACCTAGTCATTTGGTATTGTTTGCATTTAAATCCCTAATTACGCCATAGGAAACTTATGCTAGTTATAATTGGATACATCCTTGTGATTGGTGCTCTTTTAGGAGGGTTTATCGGTGCAGGTGGGCATCCGGCCGTTCTTTTTCAGCCTTTTGAGGGCATTATTATCGGCGGAGCGGCCTTGGGCGCGTTTATTTGTGGTAATTCCATGGATATCGTTAAGGCTGCGTTTAAAGGCGGTACCTCAACGCTGGGTAATTCACCTTATAGTAAAGATTTTTATATTGAGCTATTACTTTCCTTCAACACACTCACCAGCAAAATCCGCAAAGAGGGCTTGTTATCATTAGAAGACATCATAGACGAGCCGCAAATTGACACTATTTTTTTACCCAAAGTGCTTAAAGATCATCATTTGATGGAGTTTATTCGTGACAACCTGCGCTTAATGTTGACTGGCGTGGAAGTGATGGCGCTGGAAGAGCTAACTGATCAAGTATTGGAAACGCACCATGAGGATGGTCACGCGCCGATTAAAGCGGTACAAAATGTTGCCGACGGTTTGCCAGCTTTTGGCATTATCGCGGCTGTACTAGGGGTGGTTCATACGATGGAATCGGTGGGTATTCCGCCTGCCGAATTAGGCAAATTAATTGCCGCCGCTTTAGTCGGTACGTTCTTGGGTATCTTACTGGCTTATGGCTTTGTGGGCCCGGTCGCAGCGGTTATGCAGCAACGTTTAGAGGCTTCCGCTAACGCCTTTAAATGCGCTCAAAAAGGTTTGATTTGTACGGCAAAAGGTTTATCACCCACAATGACGGTGGAGTATATGCGAGCGATGATCTCAACGAGTATGCGCCCTGATTTCTTTGAGCTAGAAGCTCAAATTAAAGCCAGAAAATAAAGAGACCATATCATGGCAGAACAACCTATTATCATCAAAAAAATAAAGAAGGGCGGTCATGAGCATCATGGCGGTGCGTGGAAATTGGCTTATGCCGATTTTGTTACCGCTATGATGGCTTTTTTCCTTTTGATGTGGTTATTAGGCTCGACGACCGACGCAGAACGCAAAGGCATTGCAGAGTATTTTCAAGATCCACTTAAGATTTCCTTAATGGGCGGTATAGATGTCGGTGATCGGACTCGTATTGAACCAGGCGGGGGTAAAGATATTACGTCAAAAGACGATGCTCAAGTGAATGAAAGCGCCGATTTAGAACAACTTGAAAAATTAAAGGATGTGATTCAATCGCTGATCAATTCCAATGAAAACCTCAATGAATACGAGGATCAAATCAAACTGGAAACCACACACGAAGGCTTACGGATTTTGATTACGGACAAAGAAAACAAGCCCATGTTCCAATTGGCTAGCTCTGAAACCGAACCACAAATTCAAACAATTTTGCGAGCATTAGCCCCTGTGATTAACGAATTACCCAATAAGATCTCTATCAATGGTCATACGGATGCCCTCCCCTTCCCCAAAAATCGTTCCGGCTATACCAATTGGGAATTATCCGCAGACCGCGCTAACGCCGCTAGAAATGAATTGGAAATTGGTGGAGTCCCGGAAGATAAAATCCTCCGAGTCGCAGGTTTAGCCTCCAGCATTCCTTTAAATTTAGAAGATCCTTATGATCCTATGAATCGCCGTATTTCTATTGTTGTGATGAATAAAAAGACGGAGAACGAAGTTTTAAATGGTATGGGTAACGAATCCACCGATACCATCTCGCCGCCTGAATCTCAAGAAGGTAGCTTGCAATAACTTACGCTTTTGTATTGTCCACGAAAAACACAAAACTTTTGTGTGTTTCGTGGACAAATCTCATAAAGACAGCATCGATGCGGCTAATTGACCGAAACCACGCCCACATCAATCACCGTTGCGTTAATAATTCGCCCTGAGCTTTGGTTTTTAACATTAATGCGCTGCCCTTTAATGCCATCGCTCACCGCTATACCACTCATAGTAATCGCCAGCCCGCTGCTCGTGCTGCGAATATCTACTCTATCCCCTCGTTTAATCAGCAGAGGCTCGCTGACATTTCTTAAGCTTAATAGCGTACCCGCCGCCAGCGCACGACTGGCTTGTTTATTTTCAACCTGCTCTATCAGCGTAAAGTAGTCTTCTCGCAGTCCCGACACATCACGCCTTTCACTCGTAAAAACCGAGGGGGTTATTCGTTCGCCCCGTTGTAAAGGCTGCGTGAGTATTAGAACATTTTTATAAAAACTCAACACCACAGACGCGTAAATCGTCCAATGTCTTTCGCCCTGACAGCGGACTGTCAGGGTATTTCTGCCCGCTTTCATGGTTTCATTGGTGATATCAATCGCTAAAGCTTGCGTGCATTTGGGTAATTCTAAGCGGGGATCTATTGGCACAATATGAATGGCATAATCCGCTTGAGACATTGTATTCTTAACCACTTTTGTAATGGCCTGATAAATTTCCTCGTGCGTTTGAAAGTTTTCCGCGTGGCTTGCTACGCAAAACAGGCCAGCTAGGAGTGTTATTAAGTATTTGTTCATCGTCTCGGCTATCCTTAGGTTCATTTAAAAAATAATTTCAAAAACAGACTCATACGCGCCAAGGATAAAAGCTTCAGTCATGACACATTAGCCAAATTATTGACACCAACAGCGTCACTTAAGAGCTATCTATTTGATTAAAATAAAGTTATTAAAAATGGCACAAACCCTGCATTTAAGATTGAAAACAATCATTCATTGAGGTGAGCCTTATGACAATCAATTTTAAGAATGCACTCAGCATTCATCCCCAAGCCCTGTCCTTAAGAGAAAAACGCAGTGAGGTCATTGCGTCAAATTTGGCAAATGAAGATACTCCCAATTATAAGGCTCGCGACATGGATTTTAATTCTATTTTAAAGCAATCCCAGTCGCGTAGTGTCGATTTGAATCGTACACAAGAAGGACATATTCATTCGGAGCGGCAATTACTGGGCGCTAATTTGATGTTTCGTAACCCTTACCAGGCCTCACTGGATGGCAATACCGTTGAATCTAATATTGAACAAGCAAAATATTCAGAAAATGCCGTTCAATATGAAGCCAGTTTAGGCTTTGTGTCCAGCGATTTTTCCGGTTTAATAACCGCGATAAAAGGACAATAATCATGTCTTCTTTCAATATTTTCAATATTGCCGGCAGCGGCATGAATGCAGAATCTCTTCGACTCAATTTAGTCGCCAGTAATATTTCCAACGCAAACGCAGTCAGCAGCAGCGAGGGAGATGTTTATAAATCCAGACAACCGGTCTTTGCTGCCGAGCTAAAAAACGTGTTTGATAAACAAAAGGTGGGTAGCAAAGTCAATGTGCTGGGTGTCGTAGAAAGCGATGCGCCACCGATTATGGAATATGCGCCTAACCATCCTATGGCGGATAACAATGGCTATATTTTTAAACCCAATGTCAATACCGTAGAAGAAATGGCCAATATGATGTCGGCATCACGCTCTTATCAAAATAATGTGGAAGTGTTGAATACCGCTAAACAGTTGATTTTACAAACCTTAAAAATGGGACAATAACGGAGAATTTACATGAGCACAATAAATCCCTACAGTGGCTTAGGTATTTCCACACTAGATACCGCTAAGACGAGCAAGCCTACCTCACTGGCTCAAGATGAGTTTTTAAAACTCATGACCACGCAAATGACCCATCAAGACCCGACCAAGCCAATGGAAAATAATCAGTTTCTTTCCCAAATGGCGCAATTTGGTACGGTATCAGGTATTCAAGACTTGCAAAAATCGTTTAAAGACTTCTCGGCATCTATTAGCTCAGATCAAGCCTTACAAGCCGCCAGCTTGGTCGGTCGCAATGTCTCCGTGCCTTCAGATGTCGGTTTATTGTCAGCAGGCGGCGAAATCAATGGTAATTTCGATCTAAGCACTAGCTCGCCCGATGTGGATGTCGTCATTACTGATCCACAAACCGGTGATATCATCCGAAAAATTCCCTTAGGTCAACAATCAGCGGGGGCTGTTCCGTTTAGTTGGGATGGGTTAGATAGCAACGGGACTCCCGTCAGTCCCGGGCTGTACAACGTTCAAGCCGAAGCTAACATTGATGGTGAACATACCGTCTTTCAGCCTACTATCGATGCCAAAGTTGAAAGTGTGACGATGAGTAGCGGGGGTAATGGCGTACAAGTCAATCTAGCGGGTTTAGGTGCGGTAGGCTTTAATAAAATCAAACAAATTCTTTAGGAGATCAATCATGAGTTTTTCAACTGCATTAAGCGGATTAAATGCCGCTGCTAACAATTTAGCCGTAACTGGCAACAATATTGCCAATGCCAACACCACCGGATTTAAAAAATCGCGATCTGAATTTGTCGATATGTATGCGACCAGCATGGCGGGTATTAGTAGTTTACAAGCGGGTACCGGTGTTCGCATTGCCGAAGTTGCACAGCAGTTCAATCAAGGCAATCGAGAGTCCACAGAAAATAACTTAGATATGGCGATTAGTGGTGAGGGTTTTTTTACGCTAGCCAAAGACCCCACCAATCCAAAGCCTGATCTGTACACGCGTGCTGGTGCGTTTATGGTTGACAAAGAGGGGTATATTGTCAATAGTCAAGGTCAATTCTTACTGGCCTATGGATCTAAAGGCACACCAGATCGCATTTCACTCAACACCGGCACCAGTAAGCCGGTGGCAACCTCTAAAATTGAATTAAGCCTTAACTTAAAAGCCGATAGTCCAATTCCAAGTGAGCCCACCTTCAGCCCTACAGACCCCAATTCATACACCTATCAAACCCCCACAACCATCTATGATTCTTTAGGTGCTTCTCATAAATTAACCACTTACTTTGTCAAATCAAGTACGGGAGATGGTAGCTGGTCAGCCCACCATTATATTACTGATGATCCAAGCAATCCCGTTTCAATTGACACCGGAGCAGACAATACAACCTCGCCGCCAACGATTGGTACACCCGCAACATTAAGCTTTGATAGCACAGGCAAACTGAGCTCTACCAGCACGGGCAAAGAAATCATTAATTTGGCAAAATATAAAATACCCGGGGGAGCGGCAGCAGAAATCGAAATCGAGATGAATTACTCAAACGCGACCTCCTTGGCATCTGATTTTAACGTGGATAGCTTAAAACAAAACGGACTTGCAGCGGGTGAACTGACTGGCATTAATATTGACCCAGCCGGTGTTATTTCAGCAAAATTTAGTAATGGACAACTCACCCCACTCGGACAAGTGGTCTTAACTCGCTTCATTAATCCGCAAGGCTTAACAAAAGTGGGCGACACCAATTGGGCACAAAGTATTAGCTCAGGAACCGCTTTGACAGGCACAGCGGGTGTCGGTCGTTTTGGCGCAGTGCTGTCGAGCGCCTTAGAACAATCCAATGTGGATTTATCCACGCAATTGACCAATCTCATTATTGCTCAGCAAGCGTATCAGGCGAATGCACAAACCATTTCAACTGAAAACCAGATTATGCAAACCTTGTTAAATAAACTCTAAACCTTAGGTAAGCGGTCATGGACAGAAGTCTCTATATTGCAATGAGCGGTGCCAAACAAACCCTGTACGCCCAAACCACCAATGCCAATAATTTGGCAAACTCGCAAACAACCGGGTTTAAATCGGATTTGGAACAAATGCGTAGTATGCCGGTTTTCGGTGAGGGCTATCCCACTCGTGTGTATGCGATGACAGAACGGCCTGGAGTCGATTTTACCCCCGGCGCAATTCAAACCACCGGCGGTGACTTGGATGTGGCAATCAAGGGCGATGGCTTTTTTGCAGTACAAGCGGCGGATGGCAAGGAAGCCTATACCCGCGCAGGCGACTTAAAATTAACTCCCGAAGGTTTATTACAAACCGGAACTGGCTTGCCCGTTATGGGTCAAGGCGGCCCTATTTCAATTCCGCCAGCGCAAAAAATGTCAATTGGCTCGGATGGCACAATCAGTATTGTCCCTTTGGGTGGCAATGCCAACGCGACGGTCGTCGTCGATCAAATCAAAATGGTCAAAGCGGATCGCCAAAACGTCGAAAAATTGACGGATGGCCTGTTTCATGTCAAAGATCAAGGTCAACCTTTGGCGGCTGACCCCAATGTGAACTTAATCCAAGGGGCATTAGAGGGAAGCAACGTAAACGCCCTTCAAGCAATGGTCGATATGATTGAACTCGCCAAAAACTTTGAATTACAAACCAAAGTTATGAAGAACGCGAACGATAATTCCGGTGCCAGTGCCAAATTAATGCAGATGGCATAAACCATGCTTGGCTTAAATCACATGCCCACCCCACTAGGAGATTAACATGACTGAACGCGCATTATGGGTTGCAAAAACTGGCTTAGATGCCCAACAAACCCGCATGGCGGTTATTTCCAACAATTTGGCCAACGTCAACACGACGGGTTTTAAAAAATCGCGAGCCATTTTTGAAGATTTGGTTTATCAAAACATCCGTCAAGTTGGCGCACAATCCTCACAGAACAACACTTTACCAACCGGCTTACAACTCGGCACGGGGGTTAAGACGGTCGCCACCGAAAAAATTCATACCCAAGGCAATATTCAGCAAACCGAAAATCCCTTAGATGTAGCCATCAATGGACGCGGCTTTTTACAAGTGCAAATGCCTAATGGGGATACCAATTATACCCGTGATGGCTCATTAAAAATTGATTCAGCCGGTCAGTTAGTCACCTCTAGCGGTCTGGTGATAAACCCGGGCATTACCGTAACCCCGGGCGCATTGAGTATCACTATTGCTCGAGATGGCACGGTCTCGGAGTTACAACCCGGCAATCCGACACCTGTCGGATTAGGACAAATACAAACAGCAAACTTTATCAATCCAGCCGGGCTAGAACCGGTCGGCGAAAACTTATACCGAGAGTCAGTTGCCAGCGGTGCGCCGATTGTCGGCAACCCCGGAGAAAATGAATTTGGTCCTTTATTACAAGGCTCGTTAGAAACGTCTAATGTCAATGTGGTGGAAGAACTGGTCAATATGATTGAAACCCAACGAGCGTATGAAATGAACTCTAAAGCCATTTCTACCACCGATCAAATGCTGTCCTTTGTCACTCAGCAGCTCTAGCCGGAGATAATTAAATGAAACTTACCCCATTAAAAATCATATCGCTGTTACTGTTGCCCATCGCCTGTGCGCCTTTGCCGCCTCAACGTGATCCAGCCTTTGCTCCAGTTGCCCCCGCCGATTTAAGAGCCCCCGCGCAAAATACCGGTGCGATTTATCAAGCCGGTTACGATATGCGTTTGTTTGAAAATCATGCCGCTATTCGCGTTGGCGATATTTTGACGGTTAAATTGCAAGAAAGAACGCAAGCACAGAAAAAAGCGGATTTGAATGCCAAAAAAGATACCAGTATGACCGCCCAAGCACCGGTATTTTTGGGCATGAATGCCGCCTCGCTACTGACCGGTGGCGGTGAAACTACGGTACAAGCGGCTCACTCATTTAAAGGCTCAGGGGATTCTGCACAAAGTAACAGCTTAACAGGCAATATCGCCGTTACAGTAGTGGAAGTATTACCGAATGGTAATTTGCGGGTTCGTGGTGAAAAAGTCGTCAACTTAAACGAAGGCGATGAGTTTATCCGTGTGTCTGGTATCGTCAGACCCGTCGATATTGATGTCACCAATACCATTACCACCGATAATTTAGCGGATGCCACAATTACTTACACCGGCAGCGGCGCAATGGCTGATGCCAGCAAAATGGGCTGGCTTTCTCGCGTTCTGACCAGTCCATTTTTCCCCTTTTAAGAGTTAAACACATGATTACGCTAAAACGCCTCCGCTTACTTACCGTCCTGCTGGCTTGCTTGGCAACTCATGCTCATGCGGAGCGAATCAAAGACATTGCCACTGTACAAGGTGTGCGCTCTAACCAATTGGTAGGTTATGGTTTGGTGGTGGGACTGCCTTCTTCCGGTGATAAAACTAAATTTACCGGACAAAGTTTACGGAGTATGTTGGCGCGTTTAGGTGTCAGACTGCCGGCCGATGTTGACCCAAAATCAAAAAATATCGCCGCAGTGTCAATCGTTGCCGATTTACCGCCTTTTGCCAAACAAGGTCAAAAAATTGACGTGACGGTCTCCTCGATTGGTGATGCAAAAAGTTTACGTGGCGGTATGTTGTTAATGAGCCCCTTAAAAGGCGCAGATGGTCAAGTATATGCGATAGCTCAAGGTAATCTAGTGGTAAGCGGCGTCAGTGCCACCGCACAAAGTGGCTCGAGTATTACCGTGAATAATCCCAGTGTCGGCCGTATTAATGGCGGTGCAACGGTTGAGCGTAGTGTCAATAATGCGTTTGCTAATGGCAGAGAATTGATTTTTGATTTGTATACCCCAGACTTCACCACAGCTAACTTAATGGCAGCCGCCATTAACAAAGAATTAGGCGAAAACACCGCCAAAGCCATTGATGCCACCTCGGTCAGTGTTAGAGCGCCACTGAATCCTTCGCAAAAAGTGACCTTCACATCGATGGTTGAAAACATCAATGTCGCACCGGATGACGCACCGGCGCGTGTGATTATCAACTCCAGATCAGGCACGGTTGTCATTAATGGCAAAGTCATTGTCAAACCTGCCGCCGTGTCGCACGGTAATTTGTCTGTCACCATCAGCGAACGCCCTCAAGTGAGTCAGCCCAATGCCTTGGCGAATGGTCAAACAGCCGTGACGCCACAATCGCAAGTTGCCGTTAAAGAAGAAAAAAATCAGATGTTTTTATTTAATCCTGGGGTTTCTTTGAACGAAATTGTCCAGTCAGTCAACAACGTTGGCGCAAGCCCTGGCGACTTAATGGCGATACTTGAGGCCTTAAAAGCGGCAGGCTCTATTCACGCTGAGCTGATTATTATTTAATCGGTCATGAGGTAGCGCAATGTTAAGCACTCACAATGCGGATGTTTATACGGATTTTAGCGGCTTGGCTCAATTAAAGAACCAAGCCAAAAAAGAATCACCCGACGCATTGAAAGAAGCGGCTAAACAGTTTGAAGCTATTTTTCTGAATAACATTTTGAAAGGTATGCGCCAATCCAAATTGGCAGATGGCGCTATGGATAATGAACAAAGCAAGTTTTATAACGAAATGTATGACCAACAGCTTGCGCTGCATTTATCCGGCTCAAACGGCGGGATTGGGTTTGCTGATTTAATTGTTAAGCAACTGAGTCCACGCCACGCCGAGACTGAAAAAAAACCCTTAGCTGATTTTCAAATTCAATCCATTACCCCCCCGCCTCCGCCCGCTGCCGTCCGCGCCTTCTCTGCTGATGTCTCTGAGCCTGACCCTAAGCACATTATGATCAATGCCTATCCTTATCGAGATACGCCACTGAAAACAATGGTCGCGATACCTTTTCAAGCCCAAAACCTCAAGTCAGATGAAACCCTGCCGATAAACTCGCCTGAGGATTTTATTAAGCAGTTACATCCTTACGCCCAAGAGGCGGCTGCCGAATTAGGCGTAGAACCTAAATTACTTCTCGCCCAAGCCGCCTTAGAAACGGGCTGGGGGCGTTCAGTCATCCAAAACAGCAATGGCAGTAGTAGTTTCAATTTATATAACATAAAAGCGGATAAATCTTGGCAAGGCAATCAGACGCGCATAGCGACTATTGAGTTTGATCAAGGCATTGCTAAAAAAGTCAATTCAGGTTTTAGGTCTTATGGCTCATTTAAAGAAAGCTTTCAAGACTATGTGCAATTTATAAAAAGCAATCCCCGCTATGCGGATGCGTTGAAAAAAGCTGGAAATGCTCAGCAATATATACGCGAATTACAGCAAGCGGGTTATGCTACCGATCCTAAATATACCGACAAGGTTATGGGCATTTATCAAGGCAACACAATGAATGCGTTCGCACCAGCAATGACCCTTGCCATGAATTAGTCGGCGCGTAGCAAAACCGTTCCATCAATATCAAGGGGCAATGACATGGCAGGCATGTTAGGAATTTCGTCATCGGGTCTTATGGCTGTTCAACAGGCATTAGATGTTACCAGTCATAATATAGCCAACGTCAATACCGATGGTTATAGCAGGCAACGTGTTGATTTTACACCAAAGTCTGCTCAATCTAACGGAGGAGGATTTATTGGTCAAGGGGTTGATGCAACCGTCAGTCGTGTTTATGATCAGTTTATTGCTAAACAGATGACCTCAACCACATCGGCTTTTTCTGAAGCGGACACACTATCAACCTACGCTGCCCAGGTTGATAATATGGTTTCTAGCGATGCCACCAGCGTATCAGGCCCCTTAAATTCATTTTTCAATGCCGTTAATGACGTGGCCAACGACCCCAGTTCATTAGCTGCCAGGCAAGTCATGCTTGAAGATGCCCGCTCGGTATCGCATCAATTTAATACCTTATCGACTCAGTTTGATGACGTGCGCCAACAAACCAATAGTCAGATGGGTGCGATGCTAGATGACATCAACTCGTACACCAAAAATATTGCCGATTTAAACGATAAAATCGTATTAGCCAGCAGCCGCGCAACCGATGGGCAATTGCCTAATGATCTGCTTGACCAGCGCGATACCTTAATCAACAAAATTGCCGAAAAATTTAGCGTCACAACTCAACCACAGCAAGACGGTAGCGTTAATTTATTTATCAGCAGTGGGCAATATTTGGTAATGGGTAATTCGGCAACTAACTTGTCGTTAGGCGACTCTACAACAGCGGGTACTGACAAAGCTATCCTAGCGGATGGTGTTGATATCACTAAACAAATTTCAGGCGGACAAGTATCCGGGCTGTTAAAATTTCAGCATACGGTACTCGATCCCGCTCAACAACAATTAGATTTGATGGCGGTTGGTTTCGCCGCTAAATTTAACGACATTCATAATGGAAACAATACAATAGATCCACTGCAAACTAAAAGCTTCGATTTAAATGGCAAGCCCGGCAAAGATTTTTTTGATGTTGGCAGTCCTACGGTAAAGGCAAGTACCGACTCGTTTGGCACGGTTAGTGCGACTTATGATGCCACACGCATTGGGCTGCTAACGGCTGACAATTATCAACTTAACTATGATGGCAACGCGTATTCCTTAACTCGGTTGAGTGATAATACAGTCACCAACGTTACCGTCAGAGATAATCCTAATGATAGTAAGCCGATTATTGAAGGCCCTGGATTTAACATTGAAATTACCCAAGACTTAGCAGCAGGCGATTCCTTTTTAATCAAACCCGTCAACAATGCTGCCAATAATTTAAAAAGCCTTATCGATGATCCCGCACAAATTGCCGCTTCCAGTACCGCCGCCGGAGTTCCTGGTGACAATGCCAATGCGCTAAAACTAGCCGAGCTTGCCAACACCAAGCTTATGCTGGGCGGCAACGCGAGTATTAATGATATTAATAGCCAAATGGTCGCAAAAATTGGCACCTTAGCCAACTCTGCAAAGGTCAATAGTGCAGCTCAAGAATCCCTATTTAACATGGCGAAGCAATCCAGAGAAAGTCTATCGGGTGTTAATCTCGATGAAGAAGCGGCGAATTTAATCAAATATAAGCAAGCTTACCAAGCGGCAGCTCAGGCTATATCGACCGCGAGTACATTATTTGATACCTTAATTAATGCAATGAGGTAAATGACATGCGTATTTCAACATCATGGTCTAATCAAATTGAATTGAGCGCCATGCAAACCAAGCAGGCTTCATTGACCCGCACCCAAATTGAGCTAACGGCACAAAAAAAGATATTGACAGGTGCCGACAATCCAACTGGCGCTGCTCAAATAGTCGATCTCAACCAAAATATCAGTCAAACCAAACAATTTCAGAGCAATATTTCTACTGCTCAACAGCGCTTAGAGCTAGAAGACAGCGTGCTTAGCAATTCCGCCGATATCATGTACCGAATTAAGGAATTGGCGGTTCAGGGACTCAATGCCACGCTATCACCAAACGATCGCAACACCATAGCGCAGGAAATGGAAGGCTTGAATAAAGACTTGCTGGGGCTTGCCAACACCAAAAATGCCAATGGCGAATATTTATTTTCAGGTTATAAAAGCTCTACGCCCGCTTTCTCGAAAGCTCAAAGTAGTACCCCAGGTGCTACAGGGGCTTATGTTTATAACGGTGACAGCCATTCTCGACTTATTCAAATTGGTTTAGATAGGCATGTTACCGATGGCGATCCAGGTATTAACGCGTTTGGTGTCCCATCAGGCGGAAATTCCGGTACACAATCACCCGATGTACCCGCAGCGGGCAGTATCAACAACGTTTTTGAGGCGATAGACAAATTTGTCGCTGATTTAAGAGCGCCTGACAGCACACAAGGCTCAGCGGTTGCAACCAGTGCAGTCAATTTAACGGTGAATTTAAGCGCTAACACAACACCACCAAGCAGCGCCACAATTGACCCAACAAATCCTGAGTCATACAACCATGCCAGCACGACTAAGATTTATGATGCCAATGGCAAGCAGCATGATTTAACCAGCTATTTTAGAAAAGAATCGACGGGGGACTGGACGGCATTTCATTTCATCACGGAAACACCAGGCAGCAAAAGCATACCTATTGACATAGGCGGCATCGGAACACCGCTGTCATTCGATGCGGATGGAAAAATAACATCGCCCAGTGAGCCGGTTCAGCTGGATAGCTGGTCTCCGACTGGCGGCACTGCCGTCTCTTTGAAAATGAATTATGCGAACTCGACACAGCAAGACTCTGCTTTTGCGGTGAATAATCAAACTCAAAACGGTTCGGCCAATCCACAAAAACCTTCCACTTATTCACTGGATGATTTTGACCGATCGTTAGAAAATATCATTACAACTCAATCGTCAGTTGGTGTACGTTTAAAGGTTCTCGATAGCCAAAAAAACATGAATGACGACTACAATCTTAATATGAAATCGGTGTTATCTAATGTACAAGACTTGGATTATGCTGAAGCCATCTCCCGATTTAATTTAGAAAATGTTTCATTACAAGCCGCGCAACAGGCTTATGCTCAGGTTAAAAAATTGTCATTATTCGACTACATTTAATTGCTGAAAGCGTACCACTTTACTGTTGGGGTATCGCCTGCATGGTGGGTGTTGGTTTTGGACCGACTTCTGTCACAATGACATCAACCCCATTTTTTCTCAGTCGTGTTCTGATCGTATTGACACTGGCCATCTGTTCAAAAGGTCCCATTTTGACACGATGCCAGGTCACTGCGCCCACTTTGGCCTTTTCTACCTTAGACTCAATTCCCATTAGTGCCAATTTGGCTCTTAATTGATCGGCCTCAACAAAGGTTTTAAATGAGCCTGCCTGCATAATATATTGATTTTCTTTGGCTTTACCCACTCTCTCTTCACGAGTACGCGTCTTAATCTCATATTCTGGAACAACCACTTCCTTTTCAGGCAAAATCGTATAGAACTCAAAATGAGGGGGCTTAGGTTTGTTTTCCACTTTGGATTGTGGAGCATGAGCGGATTCGTTTTTTTGTGGTTCATTTTTTGCCGATTTATTATCAGTTACGGCTACTGATGGCGCGTCACTTGCAGAACCCATCATGCGTAAATAAGCTAAGAAGACTACAAAAAAGATAATCAAAGCGGTAATCAGTATCCACTTCCATACGCCGATATTTTGCCGCGAATGTTGTTTGGCTCGTGGCACTCTGTTTTTATAGTCTTTTGCCATGATTCACATCGATTCAGGAGTAGTAATATTAAGTAAGCCCAAGCCATTTGCCAAAACTTGCTTAGCGGAACAAATCAAATTGAGTCGGGCATTACGTAATGCCGCATCGTCTACTAGAAATTGATGAGCGTTGTAATAGGTGTGGAACTCATGCGCCAATTCACGCAGATACGAGGTCAATTGATGAGGCTCGTACTGTAAAGCCGCACGTTCCAGAATTTCAGGATAACGCGCCATATGGGTTATCAAAGACAACTCATGATCTTCTGTCAGTAGAGCGAGATTCTCCATACCCAGTGATACATTACGCTCCCAACCTTTCTCATCCAACTGACGCAGTACGCTACAAACGCGAGCATAGGCGTATTGTACATAGAACACGGGATTTTCATTTGTTTTTGACGTGGCGAGTTTTAGATCAAAATCCATGTGTTGCTCAGAGCGACGCATGACATAAAAAAATCGTGCAGCATCTTTGCCCACTTCGTTGCGTAATTGACGTAACGTCACAAACTCGCCAGAACGCGTAGACATGGATACCTTTTCATCGCCACGCCACAAGCTTGCAAATTGCACCAACAAGACACTGAGTCGTGCGTCATCTGCACCTAAGGCCTTGATTGCCGCTTTGACACGAGGAATATAACCATGATGATCCGCACCCCAAATATCAATAATTTGCTCAAAGCCACGATCTAGTTTATTCATATGGTAAGCAATATCAGAAGCAAAATAGGTGTATTGCCCATTTTCACGCACCACTACTCGATCTTTTTCATCCCCTAATTGACTTGATGCAAACCAGATCGCGCCATTTTGATCGTAAAGATGCCCACCCGCACGTAATCGAGCCAAGGCTTTTTCAACTGCGCCCGTATCAATCAATTGCCGTTCAGAAAACCATTGTTGATAGTCTACGCCAAACTCATGCAAATCTTCTTCAATATCCTTGAGAATATTGTTTAGCCCAATTTGGAAAAAATCACGGTAGAGCGACTCACCTAACAACGTTTTAGCCCGTGCGATTAGCGCATCAATATGTACTTCTTTATCACCGCCGTCGGGTTCATCAGCGGGAATATCTTCTAGCACTAAAGACGCATGGCGACGGTATTCGTTATGCGTAGATTGATGAATATCCAGAGCAATTTCACGGACATAATCGCCTCGATAGCCATTGCTTGGAAAGACCACCACTTCACCGCATTCTTCTAAATATCTGAGCCAAATGCTAGTTGCCAAAATATCCATTTGTCGACCAGCATCATTGACATAATATTCACGGTGTACAGAAAATCCAGCAGCGGCTAATAAATTGGCCAGAGCCGAACCATAAGCCGCACCGCGACCGTGCCCCACGTGCAAAGGCCCCGTAGGATTGGCAGACACAAATTCGACCTGAATTTTTTTACCTGCTCCCACATGACTTAAGCCAAACTCAGCACGTTCCGAGTGGATATGCTGAATAATTTGATGCTGAGCAAAGGGATCGATAAAAAAATTGATAAACCCAGGCCCAGCTGGCTCAATCTTAACAATCATGGCATCGTGAGGTATTGCACTGATGAGTTGTTCTGCTAATTTTCGGGGTGGCAACTGGGCAGGCTTCGCCAATATCAGTGCAAGATTAGACGCATAGTCGCCATGACTTGAATCGCGACAACGATCTAGGGCAATACTGGGTTGGATAGATTGATCTAAAACACCGTTAGCCTTAAGTGTTTCAACGGCTTGCGAGATAAGTTCCGTTAGCTTTTGTTTCATTGCTGCTCTTTTTATACTGGTCTTAAAAACGGCACATTATCCATGAAAGTGATGCTATTATCCATTCAAACAATATGAAGCGTTAAGCGCTTACTTCGACAGTCAAGCTGCACCCCAAGGTCACTCCGGAATTAAAAGGAAACCAACCGTCTATGTGTTATTTGTTAGTCGTTGCCAGCTCCGGCCGAATGTTGGCACAAGCCGCTAAAAACCACGGCTATCCGGTATTGGTAATTGATTTATTTGCGGATCAGGACACCCAAGTTTATGCGAGCGATGTCATTAAAGTACCGTCTTTGGCAGAAGAGCAGATAGCAAGGGCATGGGCATTCTTAAGCAAGAAATATCCCATTCGCCAAGCCATTTATGGCAGTGGCTTAGAATATTATCCAGATAGTCTAATTTTTTTATCACAGCGATTACTGTTATTAGGCAATACACCTGAGGTATTTGCTAGATTACAGAATAAAGTGGATTTTTTTGCGGTTTTGTCCGCACTGCACATTCCCTATCCGGCGGTGTCATTCAAGCCGCCGACTTCGCCAGGAAATTGGCTGCTTAAACCCAGGCAAGGTCAAGGTGGTTTGGGCATTAAACCCTATCGAGCGCAAGACGTACCCGCGATGGGCGATTACTGGCAACGCTATCAGCCCGGGACGCCACAATCCGTCTTATTTCTTGCCAATACTCAGCACGCTTACGTGATTGGCTTTAATACGCAGTGGACTGTGCCATTGGATAATGAGCAACCCTTTATTTTTTCAGGCATCATCAACAGCAGCACACTAACGCCTGCCTTAAAATCTCTATTACATGAGACGCTACAAAAACTCGTTCCGGCATTTGGGCTGAAGGGCTTAAATTCAATGGATTTTATCCAACATGGCGAAGTCATTTATGTTTTAGAAATCAATCCACGTTTACCCGCAAGTATGCAGCTTTATGAAGCGCCATTATTGCAACAGCACATTGAAGCTTGCCAAGGCAATTTACCCAATAAACCCTATCAACAAACCGATGTTTGCGGCTACCAAATCATTTACGCGCCACAAGATGGCAAAATACCCCATACAATGTATTGGCCTAAAGGCTGTGTTGATTTACCTCCGACTGGAGTTTGCTATCGCAAAACACAGCCTATTTGCAGTATGATTGCTCGCCATAACAGCCCGGAGCGTGTGCTTTGGGAATTGCAGCGCATACAACAACAACTTTTCAATCAACTTAATCTAGGTTCAGCTTTATGCAATACACAGCAAGCGTCAACACACTTTCTCAACCCTTAGTCAAGCAACTGATAAATAACGCGGATCAATATCGACTTGATATTCAAACCTTGGCTAATGGCAGCACGATTATCGATGCTGGCATTAACGCACCCGGTGGCCTAGAAGCCGGACGAATTATCACTGAAATTTGTCTAGGCGGCATGGGCACGGTCTCTATTTCGCAAAGCACCTACACCGAGCACTGGCCGTTGACCGTTAATGTCCACACCAGTAATCCAGTTTTGGCGTGCTTAGGTAGTCAATATGCCGGCTGGAGCTTATCGCACGATAAATATTATGCCTTAGGTTCAGGCCCTGCACGTGCGCTGGCAACAAAAAGCAAAGAAGGCATCGTCTCGCCTGTTGAGGAACTGTATAAAGAATTGGCGTATCAAGATCAGTCTGACCAAACCGTGTTGGTGATTGAAAACGATAAATTACCGCCGTTAGAAATTATTGAGAAAGTCGCTGCCGCCTGTTCGGTCTCACCTGAGCATTTGACCATTATTGTTACGCCAACCAGCAGCCTAGCGGGCTGCGTTCAAGTCGTCGGTCGCGTGTTAGAAGTCGCCATGCACAAAGCCCATGCGTTGCATTTTCCCTTAGAGCATATCATTGATGGCTCCGGCAGTGCGCCCATTTGCCCGCCTCACCCTAAATTTGTGCAAGCTATGGGACGGACAAATGATGCGATTTTGTTTGCAGGCTTAGTGCATCTTTTTGTGAAAGGCTCTGATGAGGCCGCTGAAAAATTAGCCCACGAATTACCCAGCTCGACCTCGAAAGATTATGGCAAACCTTTTGCCCAAATCTTCAAAGAATATGAATACGATTTCTTTAAAATTGATGCCATGTTATTTAGCCCCGCCCGTGTGATTGTCACCGCCGTAGAGTCCGGCAATAGCTTCCGTGCAGGACACTTAGACAATGCCTTGTTAAATTTATCGTTTGGCAGCTAAAAGACTTTCCCACCCAACTCGATACTCGTTGGGTGTTGCAGTTTTTTGCCGGTATCACGGTAATAGGGTGATTTTAAGCCCATCATCCTTTACACTGGCAGTCTATCTGAATCAGATACCAATCTGGTTTACACCCTCTGTTACTTTATATGTGGATATTTCAATGAGACAGCTTACCCATGAAGGCCAGCAAATAATCAATAATCTTGCCCAACGCTATCAGTTTAGCGCGGATGCAGTGCTTACCCTTTTAAACGCTGTACTCAATGGCAACGGCTCAATGGCACAGTTTAACCACCCAGAATTGGGTGGTTCTGGTCAGTGGATGCGAGGCGGTATGATTATGTTGGGGGATATGTTCAATAATGGACTAAAAAACAGTATCAGTCAGTTATGCCAAGAGCTTGCTAACCTAATCGCACAGCAGGGCAATTTAATTCAAACCGGCAGTTTTCAATCGCAATCTCAAAACAATCAGCCGTCCATCAACATCAGTGCCCCGCAAATACCTCCATATGATAACTGCGCGATGCCAACGCCCCCGCTATTCAACCCATCAGCACTCAATAATGCCCAAAATTGGTGGCCAACGGGGCTGCAATTTCCCAATAGTACCGGCTCACAAAATAATATGCGTTACGCATATTTTGCGACAATTCGGCGGCTGGCCATTCAGCTCAATGGGCGCGTCACACTTTACGATACCTTGGATCACCAAATAACAGGGTTTTCTCAGCAACAATCAGCAAGCGGCACGGTTACTTTTAGCAGTCAGTATGGGCTTGTTGATGTCAACAACTTGCCCGTTATTTCTATCGACAACATCCCAGTGCAAGCACCTGTCTATCAAGAAGACCCCATTAATACGCTGCAAACTGTTCAGGAGATTGATATTTTTGGTTCTATCGAAAAATTGGCGACTTTAAACAGTAAAGGGATTTTGTCTAATGATGAATTTAATGCAAAAAAAGCGGAATTGCTGGCACGCTTATAAACATTCATAGCCAGCTTTGAAAAAACACCTAAAAGCATAAGGACGCGAGGAAAAAACAAAGCGAGGGAGCATACAGCGATTTCAGATGGTGTTCGTTAGCAAAGAATACCCAAGGGCATAAAGATGTAGGACTCAAGTAGGATAAAAATTAATTCAAAATGCGTTCCAAATTTTAAATTCCGAGCTATGTAGTAGTTCATTTTCAACTTACTATCGAATACAATAGCCTATACGAGATGATTTAAGGCTATAAGCAAAAGAGTTTACTTAATCTGCCGATACATAGCCTCAGCTTGGCAAATCTCAAATTAACATTAAAACCAAGCAAACTTTTGTACCAGATTATCTATAATCTGATCTCATTAACTAACTCGCAAGCATTCATTCCCATCGAAAGGGATTAAGGGACGTGACAACGTACCTAAACCTTATCAATTTAATGAGGAATGAATAACCGCCGCATCGTCATCGAATTACCAGGTTTATCATGAGCTTATTAAATATTGTTTGTCCTTACTGTCTTGCTACCAACCGCATAGATTCCAGTCGCCTAGCGATACGTCCCGGTTGCGACTCATGTAAACAACCCCTTTTTTCCGGTCGCCCCTCTAAATTAACAGCGAGAAATGTCAACACTTACTTGACTGGGAATGATATTCCCGTAGTCATTAATTTTTGGTCTCCGTCTTGTGAAGTCAATAAAGCAATGGAACCCGCTTTTGCTAAAGCCACTCTCCAACTCGAACCTTGGGTACGCTTAACCCGAGTCAATGTTGAGCTGGAAAGAGGTCTACCTCGTACCTACCACATCCGCTCTACCCCTACTCTGCTGTTAATGAAAAACGAAAAAGAAATTGACCGTAAATCGGGATTGATGAGCGCCAGTGATATTATGAGTTGGGTTAGCAATAAAATTTGATCCGCCAAGGCTTTTTTGAAATTCCGAATTTTTCCCTAAAAACAAACCGAGCAACACAGCAACTAGACGAAATCATGAGCATAAAAAAAGCCATAAATTGACAACCAATGCATCCTGTTTTAGAGTTCGCCACCGTGGGTAAACAATAGATTATTATAACTATCAGGAGCGTATCACTATGGCAAGACCATTAATTCAATTAGCATTAGACTCTTTAGATTTTGACCAAACCTTAAACTTAGCCGAACAAACTGCGCCATACATCGACATTTTTGAAATCGGCACCCCTTGTATCAAACATAATGGCGTAGAGCTGGTTAAAGCGCTCCGCTCAAAATTTCCCGACAAACTGATTTTAGTCGATTTAAAAACAATGGATGCTGGCGAATATGAAGCCACCCCGTTCTATGCCGCAGGTGCTGATATTTGCACAGTCTTAGGTGTATCGGGTATGGCGACCATCGCCGGTGTTATTAAAGCCGCCAAAGCCCACCACGCTGAAGCGCAAATTGACTTAATCAACGTCTCTGACAAATTAGCCTGCGCCAAAGCGGCGGCGGAATTGGGCGCAAACATCATCGGTGTCCATACGGGTCTTGATGCCCAAGCCGCAGGACAAACACCGTTTGCCGATTTGTCTGACATTGCCAGTCTTGGTCTAAACGTCCGCATTTCCGTCGCGGGCGGCATCAAGCAATCCACCGTCAAACAAGTGGTCGATTCAGGTGCCGACATTATCGTCGTTGGCGCGGCAATTTATGGCGCAGCCTCACCCGCCGACGCTGCACGCATGATTCGCGATGCAGCTGATGGCAAAGTGACACACCAGCAAATGGTGATTAATAAAATTTGGTCTATCCTCAGTGCCACAGATGACGCCAATGAAGTCAAATTAACGCGAATGCTAGATAATGCCTCACGTATTTTTGTCTCAGGCGCAGGTCGTTCTGGTTTGATTTGCAAATTCCTTGGGATGCGCCTGATGCACAGCGGCTATGATGTCAGTGTCGTGGGTGAAATTGTCACGCCCAGTATTAAACGCGGAGATTTACTTCTCATCATCTCAGGCTCTGGGGAAACCGAGCAATTGATTGCCTTTACTAAACGCGCCAAAGATATGGGTGCTGATATTGTGCTGATTACCGCCAAAGCTCAATCCACCATCGGCGATATGGCTAACGCAACATTCCCCATCGGATTGCCAGAACAATATGGCAAAGTACACGGTATGCCAATGGGCACCGTGTTTGAACTATCTACCCTGTTCTTCTTAGAAGCCTTGATTTCTCATGTTATTCATGAAAAAGGCATTGCCGAAGAAGAAATGCGCTCTCGACATGCTAATTTGGAATAATCCAAATTAACCAAAACGCACTCCCTTTTACAAACAGCGTGTTCTAGTCCTCTAACTATACCGTACAAGGGAGGTGATTTTCAGTCACCTCCCTAAGCCAAAGAAATAACATCATTTCTTTTACCGTATTTTCAATCATAATTAAAACTAACCGTTCGTCCTAAGTCCTTCGATACCTCAGTAAGCGATAGCGTCATATACCTTTAAAGTGTGTTGGTGGATGACGCTATCGCTTATCCACACTACTAGGCAACCCATAATTTATGCTACCCATTGAAACCCTAAGAAATAACGCCGCTAAATTTGCCAAAGAATTTGCAGATTCCACTTACGAAATGGGTGACGCACAGGATTTTATGCGGGGTTTATGTGCTATTTTCGGGCTAAATCATCGACGTTTTGTTTCGTTTGAAAAACGGGTTAAAAAACTAGGCAACAAACAAGGGCGTATTGATGGTTTTATTCCCAGTTTGTTACTGATTGAAATGAAATCGGCGGGCAAAGATTTGGATAAAGCCTATCAGCAAGCAACAGACTATTTTCACCACCTAAAAGATGAAGAACTACCTCGCTGTGTATTAATCAGCGACTTTCACAATCTGCATTTATACGATTTAGAGACCCGCGCCGAGCCGTTAAAAATCAAACTGGCTGAATTACCGCAACACATTGAACAGTTTAAATTCTTAGCAGGTTATGAAAAACTTGCCATTGAAAAACAGGAGCGCATCAACAAAGAAGCCGCTGAAAAAATGGCAGATTTGCACGATGCCATAAAAATCACAGGTTATAACGGTAGAGACTTAGAAAACTATTTAGTGCGCTTACTGTTTTGTCTATTTGCCGAGGACACTGGCTTGTTTGGTGAAAATGGCAAGTTTTTAGATTATTTGCAAAACCATACCAAAGCGGACGGCACAGATTTACACGAAAAACTAGACACCCTGTTTAAAACCCTCAATCGCGCCCCAGAAAAACGTCTAAAAAATCTACCTGAACATTTAGCCGACTTCCCGTATATCAACGGTTCGTTATTTGAAGGCGCGTTAGACGATTGTTATTTTGATGAATCGGCGCGTAATACTCTGATTGAATGCGCTGAACTAGACTGGAGCGACATTAGCCCCGCTATTTTTGGCTCATTATTTCAAGCCATCATGCACTTTGATGATGAAATGGGCAAAGGCAAAACCAAAAAACGTCGTGAGTTTGGCGCACATTACACCAGCGAAGAAAACATATTAAAAACCATCAATCCCTTGTTTATGGATGATTTACGCGCTGAATTTTCCAAAATAGGCAAAAGTAAGCCTAAATTAGCCGTATTCCATAAAAAATTAGCCGAATTGAATTTTTTTGACCCTGCCTGTGGTTGCGGTAATTTTTTAATTATCGCTTATCGCGAATTGCGCTTGTTGGAATTGGATATTATCAAGGCGCAATTCGGCAAATCAGTCACGGCACAGCTTGATGTTGATACCCTGATTTTATGCAACGTGCATCAATTCCACGGCATTGATATAGATGAAAGCGCGGTGCATATTGCAACACTGGCAATGTGGCTGGTGGATCATCAAATGAACATAAAAGTGCAGGAACTGGGGCTGTATTACAACCGCATTCCCTTGGTAAAAAAAGCCAATATTGTTTGTGCCAATGCCTTACAAATAGACTGGTCGGATGTGATTGCGCCTGAGCGGTGCAGTTTTATTATGGGCAATCCGCCGTTTGTGGGTTACAGCTACCAAAACAAAACGCAAAAAATCGATTTAGCCAAAGTGTTCAATGGCATGAGCGGCGCAGGCGTGTTGGATTATGTCGCCGCTTGGCATATTACCGCCGCTCGTTACATCCAAACGAATCCCAACATCCCCGTAGCCTTTGTGTCCACCAACAGCCTCACGCAAGGCGAACAAGTGGCGATTTTATGGACAGAATTATTAAAGCTCGGCATTAAGCTTCACTTTGCCCACCGCACCTTTCGCTGGAGCAACGAAGGCAAAGGCGTAGCAGCGGTGCATTGCGTGATTATGGGCTTTTCTGTAGGTGCGAATTCATTCGCACTTTCTGGCGATGAGGATGCGAATAAATTCGCACCTACAATTTGTCGGTTATTTGCTTATGGCGATGACATTACCGGTCAACCGACTGAATTAAAAGCCCAACAAATCAATCCTTATTTAGCCGATGCGCCGACAGTTTTGATTAATAAGCGTCGCAAACCGTTAAACTCAAACACGCTTGAAATGACGAAAGGAAGCCAACCAACAGACGGTGGAAATTTATTGTTATCGCAGGAAGAAGCCGACGAAATACGCAAAAACGACCCGATTGCGGCACAATACATTCGCACATTTTTAGGCGCAGAAGAGTTTATCAACAATTTGCCGCGTTTTTGTTTGTGGCTCAAAAACAGCACGGGGACTGACCGCACCAAATCGCCAGAAATTAAAAAACGTATGGAAGCTGTCAAAAAAATGCGTTTAGCCAGCCCGAAAAGTCCCACTCAAAAACTAGCCGAAACGCCTTATTTATTTGGCGAAATCCGCCAAACTGACCAACCGTATTTGCTAATTCCTCGCGTTTCGTCAGAGCAACGAAAATTTGTGCCGATTGGTTATTTTGAATCGAATGTCATTTGTGGCGATGCTAATTTCATGTTGCCAAACGCGAGCCTGTACGAGTTTGGTTTGCTTTGTTCAACATTTCATAACGCTTGGATGCGTGCAGTTTGCGGACGTTTAGAAAGTCGTTATCGTTATTCAAACACGATTGTTTATAACAATTTTCCGTTTCCTGTTGACGTGAAACCAGCGACAAAAAAGAAAATCGAAGACGCGGCGCAAGCGGTTTTAGATGCGCGAATCATTGAAGAAAAACGTTGTGAAGTAGCGGGGCAAAAATGTTCGTTGGCGACAATGTACGCGGCAAACAATATGCCCGAAGAATTAGTAAAGGCGCATAAAAAATTAGATGCCGCTGTTGATTCCGCTTACAGCTTCACAGGTAAAAAAGACGACGCGGCACGGGTAGCGTTTTTGTTTGAGAAATATCGGGAATGGGTTGCGCCGTTGGTGGAAAATAAATGACCTAAAAATAAACAGGAGGATTTATGGCAATCGCATTAAACATTCACGAATTTTATAATGAGCTTAAATACGCTGGATTTACTGAGGAACAAGCTGAGGCTCTCACAAACATTCAAAACAAAACAGCGATTGCAGCAATTGAACAAACTAAGCACGGTTTACATTTAGATGAAATTTCAACGAAACGTGATTTAAAAGAGCTTGAATTGCGAATCGTCACATAACTTTCGCAAATTACACTAAATAGGAAAATATAACCATGACTGATGATGAATTGAAACAACTGGTTGCCAGTTTGGCAATAGCTCAAAAAAAAACCGACAAACAATTCAAAGAGACCGATAAACAAATCAAAAAGACTGACAAACAAATCAAAGAAACCAGTAAGCAACTCAAAGAATTAGGCCAACAAATCGGCGGCTTAGGCAAAAAGTTCGGCAGCTTTACCGAAGGCTTGGCCTTACCTTCGATGACCAAAATCTTGCGTGAACGGTTTAAAATGGAAGTTATCAGCCCCAGTGTCCGCGTCAGCAAAAATGGCATCGATGCTGAAATTGATGTATTGGCGTATGCTAACAGCGCGATCAATGAAGTTTATGTGGTTGAAGTTAAAAGCCATTTGCGCGAGGAAGCTATAACCCAACTCAATAATTTAATGGCAAATTTCAAAACGCTATTTCCTGAACACAAGGACAAAAAACTTTACGGTATTATCGCAGCGGTTGATATGAGTGAAATA
>CAJAVP010000005.1 GCA_903945375.1 uncultured Methylococcaceae bacterium
CTTTATCATGACGGACGGCTTCAGCGTTTACCGCATTTTCCCCAAACGGTTGCGCTGTTGGGCGCATTTGATCCGCAAAGCCCGGGCACTTCATCAAAGCTTAGACCTTGGTGACCAAGACTTTGGAAGTAATTTATTGCTGGTACTGACGTCAGTAGTCGTGTCGTTGCTCTACTTGCGAGCGTCATAGGTTCTGCCCGTTTAAGGCAAGTCAACCCTTGGTCATTTATCGCCCAAGCTGTTGCAAACCGTCGTAAAAACTTGGCTGTGCCGGTATTGACTATGCTGGCTTGATGTTATGGGGAGCTAAACGATTACATTTCGACAGCCTAGGCTAGTCTCCTGCGTTTTGTCCCGTTTTAAGTTGGTAGCCGCAAATAAAGAAACGGAGAAGGTGATCATTGCCGCATCGCAGATCTGGTATTTTTGATGATTCACTTTTTTGCAAAAATACGGCAACTCGCATGTTGCTGCAATACTTGAGACGATGGCATGAAATGAAAACGTGGGTTGGGCTACTTTGCGCTGGATTTGAGTGCTAATAGCGGCTTACCTAGTAGAAACTCGAAATTACCTTAAGTATAGCCGAGTTTTAAATTGGGAATTGCTGCACTATTGTTGCTATACCAAGCCCTAAGATATCCTATGCCTACCCCGTCTTCATTGATAGTCAATCGCTCAACAGGACTTTAAGCGCTCAATGATGCCATCTAATTCTTCCAAACTAGCATAGGCGATAACCAGTTTACCGATACCTGTTTTCTTATGATCGATATGAACTTTAGCACCCAGTTTTGCCGTCAATTCATCCTGTAAACGCACTGTATCATGATCGATTATTTTTTCTTTAGATACTTTAGGCTCGGCTTGCAACTCTTTAACTAAACGTTCAGCTGCTCTTACCGTCATGGCCTCCTTAGCAATTTTATTGGCAGCGGCTACTTGCCTCGCACTATCTAGCGATAACAATGCGCGGGCATGTCCCATATCCAACTGCCGACTAATCAATAACGATTTAACATCGCCATGCAAATCCATCAAACGCAATAAATTGGTTACCGTAACGCGCGATTTACCGACGGCTTCTGCAACTTGTTGGTGAGTCATTTCAAACTCATCCAATAAGCGTCGCAAGGCTTCCGCCTCTTCCAGTGGATTTAAATCCTCACGCTGAATATTTTCAATTAAGGTTTGCGCCATGACCGTTCTATCATCTAACTCCCTGATAATAACCGGCACATCTTGTAAACCTGCGAGTTGAGCCGCTCGCCAACGTCGCTCGCCAGCCACAATCTCATATTTATCGTGCCCAACTTTTCTGACAATAATGGGCTGAATAATCCCCTGCGCTTTAATAGAATCCGCAAGCTCTTGCAGTTTTTCTGGATCAATATCCTTACGTGGTTGATACTTGCCGCGTTGTAAATATTCAATTGGCAGGCTTTGCTGCTGATTTTGTGGCGTGTCTTCTTTCGCTGAGACATCACCCAAAAGAGCGTCCAGCCCTCGTCCTAGTCCTCGTTTTTGTACTGACATTAGATTTTTCTCAGTGGGTCAATTAGCAATAACAAAGATGACGGGCTTATTCAACTTGCGGTTTAACATGAATGCTTGCTTCAATCTCGTTAATTAATTCGAGTAACGCCTCCGCTTCAAACAACAAACTCGTTTTTTCTTGTTGTAAGTGATAAGACCGCTCCGTAGATTGAATAACGTACGATGGTGCTAAGGTTTGCTCACCGCCTGCTATTGATGTATCAGCTAACAATACCTCAAGCCCTCTACCTAAACCTCGTTTATTTAATGTCATGCGTTCACTTTTCATGGTTAATCATTTCATTTGCCAAAGCCATATAAGCCAAAGCACCACGGGACGATTTGTCATAACTTAAAACCGGCAAGCCATGACTGGGCGCTTCTGCCAAGCGAATATTTCTGGGCACACAGGTTCTAAATACTTGATCGCCAAAATAACGAATTAATTGCTCAGAAACATCTTTAGTCAAGCGATTACGGTCATCAAACATTGTTCGCAAAATACCTTCCAGATGCAATTTTGGGTTAACGGTATCTTGAATATTTTTAAGCGTTGACATCAATGCCGATAAACCCTCCAACGCATAATACTCACATTGCATAGGGATTAATAAACTATCGGCCGCTACCATGGCATTGAGCGTCAACATATTCAATGAAGGAGGACAGTCAATTAGCAGATAATCGTAATCGGGTTTACTGGGCAATAACGCATCAGCAAGACGCAATTCCTTACGATCCGCTTTCATTAATTGCACTTCTGCGGCGGTTAAATCCGCATTACCCGGAATTACCGAAAAGCCAAATTCAGGTAATAGAATAGCGGTTTCTGAAGCCGGTACGGATTCCATCAATAAGTCGTAGCTGGAGTAGCGAATGGTTTCTTTATCAACCCCACAGCCCATTGCCGCATTACCTTGTGGATCAAGATCCACCAATAAAACTCGACGTTTTAAAGCCGCTAATGAAGCGGCTAAATTGACACTGGTTGTTGTTTTACCTACGCCACCTTTTTGATTAGTGACCGCTATTATTTTTCCCACGAAATAACCTCTGTTGTCGCCAGTGACGCTATCCGGATCAGGCATCGTTCTGCTTCAACGCCTGGAACACTGACAGGTATAACGGTTGTGTTTGCCAATATAGATGCAGGAAGCTCGATTAATTCGGCTTCCGAAGATTGTCCTTTCATTGCAAGCAATTGCCCGTCTTTGCCTAATAGGTGAGCGGTTAATTTAATAATTTCAGCTAGGCTTGCAAAAGCCCTAGTTAGCACCGTACTAAAAGCCAATTCAGGATGATAATTCTCAACGCGCTGATGACAGACGTGGACATTATGGAGCTTTAATTCTAAAACCACCTGCTGAACAAAGCGGGTTTTTTTAGCATTACTATCCAACAATGTAAACTGACAATTAGGCAGGCAAATAGCCAGCGGAATTCCCGGCAATCCCGCACCAGTCCCAATATCAATAACGTGATTACCCTCAATAAACGGAAGAATTGCCAAGCTATCTAATAAATGCAAGCCAATCATGGTTTCCTTATTGCGAATTGCCGTTAAATTATAGGTCTTATTCCATTTTTCCATTAACTGCACATAATCAAGTAATTGCTGGATTTGTGAAGTCGATAAGTTTAAATGTAATGCCTCAAGCCCAACATCTAATAGCAATCGACACGTTTCAGTGTGAATTGAAATGAATTGATTATCCATTAAGCTGATTTTTTCTTTAAATAAACCAGCAACAATGAAATAGCCGCTGGGGTAATGCCAGGAATTCGAGAGGCTTGGCCTAAGGTTTCTGGACGCTGTGATTTTAACTTTTCGCCGACTTCATTTGATAAGCCGGGGATATTTTGATAATCCATCGATTCAGGCAATTTGAGATGATCATAACGCAAGGATTTGTCAATTTCTGACTGCTGCCTAACAATATAACCGGCATATTTTGCCTGGATTTCAACTTGCTCCGCAACATCCTCAGCAATACCATCGCCCGCTTCATAAAAACCAAGTAAATGGGCGACATCGACTTCAGGTCGACGGAGCAATTCCATTAAATTGGCTTCTTTCAATAACGGCTTACCCCAAATCGTTTCGACTTGGACGGCTTCATCCGTCTCTGCCCGTATCCATTGTTTTTTTAAACCATCCTGCAAGGTATCAATCGCCGCACGTTTGCGAGTAAATGCTTGCCAACGTGCGTCGTCAACCAAACCCAACTCCCGACCTTTTTCTGTCAATCGCAAATCCGCATTATCTTCCCGTAATAACAAACGGTATTCAGCACGACTGGTAAACATGCGATAGGGTTCTTGCGTACCGCGCGTGATCAAATCATCAATCATAACGCCCATATACGCCTCATCACGGCGTGGACACCAACTGTCTTGACCTTGCGCTAAACGGGCAGCATTTAAGCCCGCGATCAAGCCTTGTGCGGCGGCTTCTTCATAACCTGTTGTGCCGTTAATTTGCCCGGCAAAAAACAAGCCGTCCATCAACTTAGTCTCCAAAGACATTTTTAAATCACGCGGATCGAAAAAATCATACTCGATGGCATAACCGGGACGGACAATCTCCGCATTTTCAAAACCCAACATGGAACGGACAAACGCATATTGCACATCAAACGGTAAGCTAGTCGATATGCCGTTAGGATAAATTTCATGCGTATCCAAACCTTCCGGTTCAACAAAAATCTGGTGGGTATCTCGATCAGCAAAGCGGACTACTTTATCTTCAATAGAAGGGCAATAGCGCGGCCCGATGCCTTCAATAATACCGGAATACAATGGTGAGCGATCTAAACCCGCCCGAATAATATCGTGAGTTTTCGCATTAGTTCGAGTGATATAGCAGGGAATTTGTGTAGGGTGTTGTTCGCGCTTACCCATGAAAGAAAATACGGGCACGGGCTCATCGCCGTGTTGTTCCGCCAATTTGCTAAAATCAATCGTGCGTCCATCAATACGAGGCGGCGTACCTGTTTTTAAACGATTGATACGAAACGGTAATTCACGCAAGCGTTCCGCTAGACCAATCGATGCCGGATCGCCCGCACGTCCACCGCTATAATTTTCCAGACCAATATGGATTTTACCCGCTAAGAAAGTACCAGTAGTCAATACCACCGCACCAGCGGAAAAATCCAAGCCCATTTGCGTCTTTACGCCAACAACTTTACCGCCTTCAACAATCAAATCAGAGGCAGTTTGCTGAAATAAAGCCAGGTTAGGTTGATTTTCTAAAGCAAATCGAATGGCTTGTTTATACAGCCTGCGATCCGCTTGTGCGCGAGTCGCACGAACCGCTGCACCTTTACTGGCATTGAGTGTGCGAAACTGAATCCCACTGACATCTATCGCTTTAGCCATGATGCCACCCAACGCATCAATTTCCTTAACCAAGTGCCCCTTACCAATACCGCCTATCGCCGGATTACAGCTCATTTGCCCCAAGGTTTCGATATTTTGCGTCAGCAATAATGTTTTTACTCCACAGCGAGCCGCTGCTAATGCAGCTTCAGTGCCCGCATGACCTCCCCCAATGACGATTACATCAAAATTTTTTTTGAATTTCACAGCGTTTAAAATACTCTACACAACAGTTACAGGTTTAATAACGGCTATTATAAGAGGTAAACGATGAAAAGACGTAAAAATCAACACAGAAAAGAAAGTATGCAACCACAAAAACCGAATCCGGTCGCAAAATTTGCACACCAATTCAACAAATCCCATTGCTTTAGCGACAAAAGCAAATACCGTCGCAATGCAAAACACAAGAGGCAGGAGGCTTCACTAATGGCTTTATTCAATAAAATCATTAGCGAAGTCACTTGCTCCCCCAGCTATTTTGACGAAAATCTGCCTCAATTCCGCATTACTGCAAAGCCAGCCTAAATTTTTTACCATCTCATCGCATAATTTTAAATATTGCCATTGTAGCCAAATAAAAAACAATCACTTTCTTATTGATAAATAATGGATTTTTTTAAGAATTCTGCTAACTGCAAAAAAACCTCTTTATTTTTTTATTTATCGCTTTGACATGAGCACTTATCTCATGATAAAAATTACAGCGTTGTTACGGCATTATTACGAAAAAATAACAACCAACTGAGATATTTGCTATCCAGTTGACGTCCTTCTCGAAAGGAACATAACAATTAATAATAACTAAATGAGGATTTAAAAATGGCTGAAGTAAAAGAAGATAACACGATGTGGTACATTGTAGGTGCCTGTATTGCTGGCATAATACTTTTGGTTGTTCTTTTGAAAAAAGACGAAACCAAGCATTTACAAAGTGGTGCGGTCGCTTCACTGCAACAAGAAACCTTCAGTAAAATTGAAAAAAGACATACCAGCAATAATAGCTCTGCTGAGCAAATTTCAGGTAAATAATTGATTACCCTCCCTTGTTTTGTACACGGGAGGGTTGTTCGAGCCAATAATCAGTAGGAACGCTATTTATTCCTACTGATATCCCCCTGCTTAGTTAATCCACATTAAATTGTAATGGTCTAATAATTTTGGACTCTCAGAAGCGTTGCTTATAATTCTGACCGAGTCACAAAAGAAGCACCATGACAAAACCTAAAACTTCAGCCTCAGCTTTCTCAATTTGCGAATCACCAAACTGAGAATTGACGAAAATCACATCATCAAACAACCTAATGAAGCGTCAGATGCTGGCAAACCCGCAGTAAAACGCTCCGTCTTGGACTTGATTAAATCCTCTACGCTTGGCAAAGGGCTTTGTAATGCCTAGGCCTATTGCTGCTTAAAACTATCGGCCACCAACGTAAATGAGGAGAGCAGGCAAAGCCTGCTCCGACTATTGGCAACTTGCCTAAGTTATTCCATGCTCATTCCTAACCAAATTGACAAAAAACCGCCCTCAGCAAACTGGGGCGTTTTTTATGTTCGATGGTCGTGAGTAAAACGTTCTGTCGAGGGAGTGTTATTGTGATTTTTCTTTAATCCAAGTCACAACACTGGTTAAGGCGTCGGTTAAACCGGCGGGATTTGTTCCTCCCGCCATTGCCATATCGGGTCTACCGCCACCTTTTCCACCGACTTGTAGGGCGACATGGTTTACTAAATCACCCGCTTTAATACGGTCTGTTAAGTCTTTAGAGACACCTGCAATGAGACTTACTTTTTCATTTTCGACGACCGCTAAAACGATGGCACAGCGTCCGAGTTTGTTTTTTAATTGATCGAGCATATCTCTCAGTGCTTTCGCTTCAATGCCTTCTAGTTTGACAGATAAAACTTTTATACCTTCCATATCAATTGCTTGAGCTGATAGCTCACCGCCGGCGGTAGTTGCTAATTTGCTATTTAAACGCTCTAGTTGTTTTTCGAGTGTTCTGGTTTTTTCCAATAATTGACTAACTTTTTCAGCGGCTTTATCGGGTGAGCTTTTGACTAAGCCGGCAATGCTAAGTAGTGCTTGCTCGCGCTGATCTAACCAAGCCAAACATGCAGCGCCGGTGACGGCTTCAATGCGTCGAACACCGGCGGCAACTCCGGTTTCACTGATAATTTTAAAGCAGCCAATATCGCCTGTACGTTCAACATGAGTGCCACCGCATAATTCGACGGAAAACTCACCAATTTTTAATACACGCACCTCATCACCGTATTTTTCGCCAAACAAAGCCATCGCGCCGGCTTTTACGGCCTCATCTTTGGGCATTGTTTGTGCAGATACCGACTGATTTAGACGAATTTGGGCGTTGACCAAGGTTTCTAAGCGGCTTATTTGGGCAGGCGTGATCGGTTCAAAATGTGAAAAATCAAAACGCAAGCGCTCAGGATTGACTAATGAGCCTTTTTGCGCAACATGGTCACCTAAAACTTCGCGTAGAGCGGCATGTAGCAAATGCGTTGCGGAATGATTTAGTTCAGTCGCATTGCGTTGTTCAGCACTAACTTGGGCGGTACAGGTTTGACCGACGCTTAGATTTCCAGAGAGTATTTTGCCTTTATGCAGAAATAATGTCCCACCTTGTTTTTGGGTGTCGGTCACAGTAAAGCTTGCGGTTTTTGTAATCAGCTGGCCGCAATCGCCTATTTGTCCACCCGATTCAGCATAAAAAGGCGTCTTATTGAGTACGACGATGCCTTCTTCACCGCTTGCTAACTGGGTTACGGACTGACCTTGGTGATATAAAGCGACAATCTGTGCTTCGTCATCCAATTGGTAATAGCCGGTAAATTCGGTCTGTGCATCGAGTTTAATGTCTTGATCGTAATCTGCACCAAAACTACTGGCCGAGCGTGCGCGTTCGCGTTGTGCCGCCATTGCGGTTTCAAAGCCATCATAATCAACCGTCAGGTTTTGTTCACGGGCAAAATCAGCGGTTAAATCGACGGGGAAGCCGTAGGTGTCGTATAACTGGAAGACGATATCGCCGGGAATTGTGGCGCTTTCCAATTTGGCAACACAGGCTTCCAAGATTTTCATGCCTTGCCCCAGTGTTTCTGCAAAACGCTCCTCTTCTTTTTTTAGAACACGCTCAACTTGGGCTTGGGCAGCAGTTAATTCCGGGTAGGCGATACCCATTTCTGCAACCAAAGGCGCGACTAATTTGTAGAAGAACGTGTCGTTAATGCCTAAGCGATAGCCGTGTCGGATGGCGCGGCGAATAATTCGGCGCAACACGTAGCCGCGTCCTTCATTTGAGGGCATCACACCATCAGTAATTAAAAAAGCGCAGGAACGGATATGGTCGGCAATGACACGTAACGAGCTATTGTTTTTGTCCGGTGTGTTAGCCAATTGTGCGGCGGCATTCAGCAAGTTTTGGAAGAGGTCAATTTCATAATTGCTGTGTACGCCTTGTAAGATAGCCGATATTCGCTCTAAACCCATGCCGGTATCGACTGACGGTTTGGGTAAGGGGGTCATGCTGCCATCGGCGGCACGATCATATTGCATAAAGACGAGATTCCAAATTTCAATATAGCGATCGCCATCTTCATCGGGACTGCCTGGCGGGCCTCCGGCGATATGTGTACCGTGATCGTAGAAAATTTCGGTACAAGGGCCACAGGGCCCGACATCCCCCATAGACCAAAAATTGTCTTTAGTCGCAATTCGCGAAAATCGCTCGGGGTTGATGCCTATCTCATTCAGCCAAATAGCTTCGGCTTCTTGGTCTTCCGCATAAACGGTGATCCATAGTTTTTCTGATGGAATTTCCATTTCTTTGACGAGAAACTCCCATGCGTAGTGAATCGCCTCTCTTTTGAAATAATCACCAAAGCTAAAATTGCCAAGCATTTCAAAAAACGTGTGATGCCTTGCCGTATAGCCAACATTTTCCAAATCGTTATGTTTGCCACCCGCACGAACACAGCGTTGGCTGGTTGCTGCGGTCACAAATTCGCGTTGTTCACGACCTAAAAATACGTCTTTAAACTGCACCATGCCTGCATTAGTGAATAATAAGGTGGGGTCGTTGCCAGGCACTAAAGAGCTAGAAGGTTCAATTGCATGACCGTGTTGGGCAAAATAATTCAGGAAGGCGGCGCGTAGTTGTGCGCTTGTCATTTGTTTCATAATTTATTTTTCACTGAGGACTTAAGGTGTTTGGGTTAATAGCACTGGAGCGCATTGTTAATAATTTTGTGAAAACTAGCAAGCTTAAGCCGACAATCATTTCACGTCAGTATCTAGTCGAGTTGGTTTAAGTGGGTCAGTAGTTGGTTAACCATACTTGACGGAAAGCCTCGCTGTAACAAAAAACGACTGCGTTTTGCGTATTCACTGGCATTGAGGGGGTTGATATTGCGGTATTTTTTTACATAAACCTGCTGCAAATGGGTTTGCCAACTGTCGGCTAACAAACTTACGACAGCATCAAGATTGAAGTCGGTAATACCGTTACGACTCAGCTCAAATTTAATGGCAATCGGCCCGTAGCCTTGCTGGATGCGGTGACGCGCGTAACTTTCGGCGTAACGCGCGTCACTTTGCCAGTTTTGTTGCGTTAATTGTTCAATAATCGGTGTGCAATCTTCTGGACTAAAGCCTTTTAATTGCAATTTAGTCAGTAATTCTTTGTGACTGTGTTCTCGACGCGCTAATAAACGCAAACACGTGGCTTTAATGGTCTCGGCTTGGTTTGTCACGTTGAATAGGGTTAGGGAATCATTGGGATTGAACAACTAAATGAGCTTATTCTGACTCGTCTTCATCATCGACTTCAACGACAGTCACTTGATCTATTTCACTATTGGGCTTGTTTTTGCTTAACGCAATTTCTCGGATTTTATTTTCAATATCTTTTGCTTTGTCGGGATGCTCTTTTAGGAAAAGTTTAGCATTATCTTTGCCTTGACCAATTTTTTCACTGCCATAGCTATACCATGATCCAGATTTTTGCACGAAGCCGTATTTAACGCCCAACTCGACTAATTCACCCAAAAAAGAAACACCCTCACCGTATAAAATTTCAAATGTAGCTTCTTTAAAAGGCGGGGCAACTTTGTTTTTTACGACTTTGACTTTAGTTTCATTACCAATAATTTCTTCATCTTTTTTAACAGAGCCGGTTCGGCGAATATCTAAACGTACGGACGCATAAAATTTAAGGGCGTTGCCTCCTGTTGTCGTCTCTGGGCTACCAAACATGACACCAATTTTCATGCGAATTTGGTTAATAAAGATGACTAAGGTATTGGAGCGTTTGATGTTGGCGGTGAGTTTTCTTAGAGCTTGCGACATGAGTCGGGCTTGCAGTCCCATGTGAGAATCGCCCATATCTCCTTCAATTTCTGCTTTTGGCGTTAGTGCGGCAACTGAATCAATAACGACAATATCAACAGCACCAGAGCGCACCAACATATCGGTTATTTCTAAGGCTTGTTCTCCGGTATCCGGTTGAGAAACCAATAAATCATCAACGTTGACCCCCAGTTTTTCCGCATAACCTGGGTCGAGGGCGTGCTCAGCATCAACAAATGCCGCAGTGCCACCCAGTTTTTGCATTTCCGCAATAACTTGCAAGGTTAAGGTGGTTTTGCCAGAAGATTCAGGGCCATAGATTTCTACAACCCGTCCGCGTGGTAATCCGCCACAACCGAGCGCAATATCTAAGCCTAGTGAGCCGGTTGATACCACATCAATGTCACGTGAAGCGGCGACATCCCCCATACGCATCACTGAGCCTTTACCAAATTGTTTCTCAATCTGCATGAGTGCTGCGCCGAGTGCTTTCTTTTTGTTGTCGTCCATATTTAATGCCTGGTTAGAGTTAAGACCGTAAAATAACGGGAGAGGGCTATACAGCCATAAAGAAATATCGCAAAATCAAACAACTTTATTATTACATAGGCAGATTACTTCGGATAGTGCTGTTTTGTTAAGTCGCGTAGCCTTAATGGGTAAGAAAAATTATGAAAACCAAACCGATTGCGATTTTTGGTGAAGTGTTATTTGATCATTTCCCAGACGGTAAAAAAATCTTGGGCGGAGCACCTTTTAATGTGGCGTGGCATCTTCAGGCGTTAGGTTTGCGACCAGATGTCATGAGTCGAGTGGGCGAGGATGTACAGGCCCTGCAGATTCAGTTGATGATGTACTCTTGGGGGATGAATGCCGCTAATCTGCAAATCGATAGCGAGCATCCTACGGGTCATGTTGTGGTTAGTCTCGACAATGGCGAGCCCAATTATGCCATTCTCGATGATCAAGCCTATGATTTTATAGCCGTCGAAGACCTAGACCTCAGCGACTCATATGCGATTGTTTATCATGGTAGTTTGGCTTTGCGCCATGAATCATCTGAACAAACACTAAAGCATATTTTGAAAAACCATCAAGGCAAAGTGTTTGTTGATGTTAATTTACGCCATCCTTGGTGGCAAGCGGAGCGACTGGATGAGTGGCTTCATCATGCCGATTGGCTCAAATTAAATCGTGATGAATTGCGTCAGCTATCGCCAGAATCAGAGGATATAACCGGCGCAATGCATAAAATGCTCACACACTATAAACTGGAGTTACTGGTTGTTACGTTGGGCAGTGAAGGTGCAGTAGCACTAACTGAAGGCGGTGAGCTAGTGAGCGTTCGACCGCAAGCGACACCTCTGTTGATAGATACCGTGGGAGCGGGCGATGCGTTTACTGCGGTGTTATTGTTAGGTTTATATTTGGGATGGTCGTTAAGTTTAACGATGGAAAGAGCTCAAGCCTTTGCTTCCGCTTTAGTGGAGCTGCCAGGAGCAACTGTTCAGAATATAGATTTTTATCGGTCATTTGCGGATTCTTGGTGCTTACCTCGCACTGACGATTAACCAAGAGAGCCACCCTAATGAGAATTGCTGGCTAACGATAGGATTGACTTGGGAACGGCTCAAAAATCTGTAAAATAGCCGCTTTCTAATCAATCCATATTATCTGAACATGCGTACCAGCCAATTTCCCCTAAATACTGTAAAAGAAACCCCTGCCGATGCTGAAATTGCTAGTCATCAACTGATGATTCGTGCTGGCCTGATCCGCAAACTGGCGGCGGGTCTTTATACTTGGCTCCCTTTAGGACTTAGGGTGTTGCGTAAAGTTGAAAAAATAACCCGCGAAGAAATGGAGAAAGCGGGGGCGCTAGAAGTCTTAATGCCGGCTTTACAACCTGCCGAGTTATGGCAAGAAACTGGACGTTGGCAACAATACGGCCCTGAACTTGCCCGCTTAAAAGACCGCCACGATCGTGATTTTTGCCTAGGGCCTACGCATGAGGAAATTATTACCGATCTCGCGCGTAACGAGCTTAAAAGCTATAAACAACTGCCCATCACGTTTTATCAAATTCAAACTAAATTCCGTGATGAGATTCGCCCGCGTTTTGGCGTGATGCGTTGTCGTGAATTTATCATGAAAGATGCGTATTCATTCCATTTGGATCAAGCCTCATTGCAACAGACTTATGATCTGATGTATCAAGCGTATAGCAATATTTTTAATCATCTCGGCTTAAAATTCCGCGCGGTGATTGCAGATTCAGGTTCTATTGGCGGTGCGGTTTCTCATGAGTTTCATGTATTAGCCGATTCAGGTGAAGATGCGATTGCTTTCTCAACCGGTAGTGATTACGCCGCCAATGTAGAGAGCGCGACAGCATTAATACCTGAACAAGGCCTTGCGCCACCAGCTGAAGTTTTTGCCAAAGTTGCCACGCCGGGACAGAAAACTATTGCCGAAATCAGCGCATTTTTAGACGTGCCCGCGCAAAAAATCCTTAAAACACTCGCTATCATGAAAATAAGCGTGAATGAGGCCGGTGAAACCGCTGAGGAATTTTATAATTTATTGCTGCGTGGCGACCATGAGCTTAATGAAATCAAAACACGCAAATTACTTGGCGATTTTCGTTTTGCGACTGACGAAGAAATCATTCAACATCATGGCTGTGGTGCCGGTTTTATTGGTCCCAAAACCGATGCCAAGCATGGCGTTATTTTTGATCACTCGGTTAAATATCTAAGCGATTTTGTCTGTGGCGCGAATGAAGTCGACTTCCACCTGCGCGGCTGCAACTGGTCAGCCGATCCTAAAACGCAAGCCTTCTACGAAAAAGCCCTCGCAGAAAATACCTTTCAGGATATACGCAATGTTGTCGCTGGCGATTTAAGTCCCGATGGTCAAGGTGAAATCACGCTGGCGCGAGGTATTGAAGTGGGGCATATTTTTCAGCTAGGCACTAAATACAGCACGGCCATGAAAGCCGGCATTATTAATGAAGAAGGGAAAAGCCAAATCATGATTATGGGCTGTTATGGCATCGGTATTTCGCGTATTGTGGCGGCGGCGATTGAACAAAATCATGATAGTCGTGGCATTATTTGGCCAACTAAGCTTGCGCCTTTCCAAGTCGCCATTTGTCCTATGAATATGCACAAATCCGAGCGTCTTAAAGTGGCTGCGGAACAGTTATATCAAGATTTATTAGCCGCCGGCATTGATGTGCTATTAGATGATCGCAAAGTCCGCGCGGGCTTTATGTTTTCGGATATGGAATTAATCGGCATTCCGCATTGCATTATCTTAAGCGATCGAGGTCTAGATGCCGGTACGTTTGAATACAAAGCCAGAGAAACCAAAGACAATATCGAATGTCCTCTAACCGAGCTTATCTCTTTCATACAAGAAAAACTTCACTAGCCCCTAAAGCCTTAACGCATTAACTGTCATTAAGTTAATTTATGCTATTGATTTTTAATAAATTAATATTAGCTTAATGACAGAACCCCAGATCCTACGATCGTTGTAAATTCGGAGCACTGGCTGGTTGAATCTATCCGAAGACTTGAAATGGGACATTTATTTTTAAATCCCTAGCTTCGTTTTCGATAAAAAGACCATCTTATTTTGCGGCGGGGTAATAGGTATTCCAATTCTTCTTCGGTACGCTCTTTTAGACTCAGTGGGCGCTCAATTTTGATTAAAGTTTCTTGTGTCAGATCAAGGATTGCTGCTTCATGTCTCGGCACATTACGCTCATATATCAAAACCTGAGGACTGACTGAATTAACCACTGAGGTTGACGCAACAACAACACCAATCCGTTGATCCGATAGCAGTACAATCGACCCCGGGGGATAAACCCCCATCGCCCGAATAAAAAGCTGTAACAGCGTTTTATCAAACCGATCTTTTTCTTTAGACCACATCACCCCCAGTGCTTGTGAAGGCAATTTTGAGTGATAAGGATCAATCGGATTAATGATGTTATCAAATCGGTTAGCGATAGACACGATACGAGTTGCAAGAGCAATTTTTTCACCCTTTAGTTGATCAGGAAAACCCTTAGCATCAAAGCATTCATGGTGATGAAGAATTATATCCAGCATCTCTGATGAAAGCCCTCCTGCTAAAAGTGCTTTGTCATAACCTACTCGACAATGTGAGCGATATACGGATTCTTCAAATGAATTACGATGCGTATTTAGCAAAACCGACGAATGGAAGGTGAGTTTTCCAATATCATGCAGTAATGCACCAACACCAATCACATGCAGTGCGTCTTCTGTTAAACCAGCCTGTTTACCTAATAATTGTGCTAAGGTCATCACTGACATGGCGTGGGCCGCCTGTCCCTCATATTGACCCTTTTCTGTAATTAGGGTAATCGCACTATCGGGATCAGCCAGTAACTCGGCTATGGATTTCTCACTTACCTCAGCCACCTGCATCATGCTTTTTTTGGGTTCTGAGTCAATAAATTTAAATGCGTTATTGACCGCAATTACCGCTTCAGCATAGTGCCGATGCGTGGTATTTAATCGTCTTCGCAATATGGCTGTGATATTGGTACGCTCTTGATACACCTTCGTCATTGAGTTTTTGACGAGCGGCGTAGCAGGGTCGTTCGTCGGTAACAAAGTTACCGGTACAACAGGGTTAGCTTGTCTAGGCAAAGGATCAACTTTGCAACGTGAAGGATCGCTATAAAGTTTTGGCAATTTCAAAGAGGCGATTTGACGCACTTGCACCTCGTCTGTAATGACAAACGAGTTAAACATAAAGCCATGCGTCAACCAAGACCCAGGTATTCTGACATGAACCCCGGGGCGTAATTGCGAAATATCAATTTCGATTTCACTGTCTTTGGAATGTTGTGTCTGATCAGGTTTTGGCATCAAGACCTCCTGTCCACTGATTTAAAATGTTTATAGCATTTAATAACAAAAGCAAACGTCATAAGGCGACTCCCGCACTTATTCTTCCGTTTCCAGAGCGATTAACATCGTTTCTCTTATTTGCTCTTGTCTATTGAGATCGTCTATGGGCTGATTGTGTACATCCGTAATATAAAACATATCTTCCGCACGGCTGCCAATCGTGGTGATTTTCGCGCTATGTAAATTAATGGCTTGTTGAATAAACGCTTGACCTATTTTTGACAACAAGCCCGCATGATCGGTGGTAATTAATTCAATAATGGTATGTCGATTTAACGAATCCGCATGAAAATTGATACAAGTCGGTATCGGAAAATGTTTGGCCTGCCGAGATTGGCGATGCAGATTAATGTTCTTATTGACTTTTTGCTGCAACAAATTTTGCTGCAACGCCAGGCAAATATGCTCTTCACGACAGCGGTCGTTAATGGGCTCGCCGGTTTGCTCAAGGACTTGAAAACTATTCAACACAAAGTCATCCAGCGTGGTCATAATTCTCGCATCCAGAATTGTTAAACCCAGTTGGTCTAAGGTGGCGGTACTCAACGAAAACACCGGCCCTTTATTCTCTGTGTAAACAAAAATTTCAGCACTGCCGCGTTGCGTATGTGGGCGTAACAACACCAAAGGCAAATCTAACGCGCTGCAGGATTGAATGGCCAAAGTGTGCCAAACAATTTCATCCGTCGCGTAGCGTAAGAAATAATCATCACTGACATGCTGCCAAAGCGTCTCTAAAACGACCTCGCTAAGTCCTTGCTGCATTAATTCTTCTTTGGCTTCTTTCTTGTTTTCTTGTAACCGATCAACAATCGCCACGGGGTTTTTTAAGCCTTTACGCAATGCGCTATGTGTCGCGGTATACAGTTCTTTTAGTAAGGCATCTTTCCAAGAATTCCAAAGCTCAGGATTGGTAGCACGAATATCTGCTACCGTTAGTAAATATAAATTGTTTAAGTATTCGACACTACCGACTAACCGAGCAAATTCATGAATAATATCGGCGTCGCTAATGTCTTTTCGCTGTGCTGTCATTGACATAATCAGATGATGCCGCACTAACCAAGTCACCAGTTTAGTATCATGCGAGGAAAGATCATGCTGAATACAAAACTGACGAGCCATTTCTTCTCCCAAAGCAGAATGATCGCCATTTTGACCTTTGGCTATATCATGGAATAACGCGGCGATATACAGTAATTCAGGCTTGGCGACTAATAGAAAAATGCTATTACAAAATGGCAATTCATCGTTATGCGCTTCCAGTGAAAAACGTCGTAAATTACGAATAACGAATAAGGTATGCTCATCGACCGTATAAATATGAAATAGATCATATTGCATACGCGCGACGATATTAGCAAAATTTGGTAAATAGGCGGCTAATATGCCATAACGATTCATGCGCCTTAATTGTGTGGTAATACCGCCTGGCTGACACAATAAGTCAATAAACAAATGATTGGCGGTTTTATTGGTGCGAAAAGCCTCGTCAATTAAATGCAAGCTCTTGCGTATTAAGCGTATCGTTGTTGCTCTAATACCGTTTAACCAAGGATTTTGTTGAAGAACGACAAACACCTGTAATAATGCCAACGGCTGCTCTGTAAAAACGTGCTCATTTTTAACTTCAATATAGCGATTAATGGCAACAAATTGCTCAGAAATGACAATCGGACGACAAGCGATTTCACCGCAAACAAAACGCTCATTAAATAACTGCAAAAGCATTTCGTTTAAACGTTCTAGGCCTTGTACAGTTTTAAAATAAAACTGCATAAACTCTTCAACGTCTTCATTGTATTGCTGATCAATTCGACTAAATCCAAACTGACGGGCTAAATCACGTTGATAATCAAAAACTAGGCGATCTTCACCGCGATCGGTTAATAAATGCAAGGCATAGCGAATACGCCAAAGCACATCACGCGCTGCAATAAGTTCGTTATATTCTGATTCAGGCAAAAAACCGTATTTAATTAATTCTTTTAAGGTAGACGAATTGTAATGCCGCTTAAAAACCCAAGCGATAACTTGCATATCACGCAAACCGCCTGGGCCTTCTTTGATATTCGGCTCAAGGTTGTAAGCGGTATCATGGGATTTCGCATAGCGTTGTTGCTGCTCTTCCATTTTGGCCTCAAAAAAACGATCTGACGGCCAAATTTTATCGGGCGCGGTTTGCAATTTAAGTGAGTCATATAAACTTGCACAGCCATCAATCAGACGAATTTCCATCAAGCTCGTCATAATCGTCTGATCGGCTATTGCCGCCTCAACACATTCGCACACGGTGCGTACACTTTGCCCCGGCTTAAGCCCCATATCCCACAGAAAGGTAAAGAAATCGCCTAAGGCTTCTTGATAGGGTGCAGTGTCCGTAGAATCCAGTAGCACCATAATATCAATATCAGAATAAGGAAAAAGTTCACGTCGACCATAGCCACCTACGGCAACTAGACTCAGATGACTTGCATGGTCAGCAAGAAAATGCTGCCAACAACTCGATAAAATGCCATCAATGAAATCAGAGCGTTCTTTAAGCAAATCAGAAACGGAGTAAAAAGGATCAAACTGTAACCCTAACTGCGCCGTTTTTTCTCGTAATAACTGCTTAAAATAACGTAACGAGCCGGGTTCAGCGGCTACCTCAGAGATATCTTGATTATTATCTAAACGTGTCATTGTTCTTCTTGGCGTAAAGTCAAAATTTCAAAACCATCTGCCTTTACTAAAACGGTATGCTCCCATTGTGCCGACAGACTTCGATCCTTTGTTACCGCCGTCCAGCCATCTGGCAATACTTTAACGTAGCGTTTACCTAAGTTAATCATGGGCTCGATGGTGATAATCATCCCTTCTTCAAGAGCATTCCCTGTTCCAGGTTTGCCGTAATGTAATACCTGAGGCTCTTCATGAAACGCCATACCAATACCGTGCCCACAAAACTCTCGGACGACCGAATAACGATGGCTTTCTGCATGTTTTTGGATAGCTGAGCCAATATCCCCCAACGTTGCTCCAGGTCTAACTTGTTCAATACCTTTAAACATGGCTTCTTGCGTAATTTTTACCAGTCGTTGTGCATGTGGACTGACCTCACCCACACAAAACATTTTGCTCGTGTCGCCATGATAACCTTCCTTAATGACGGTAATATCTACATTCACAATATCTCCCGATTTTAGTTTCTTGTCGCAGGGAATACCATGACAGACCTGGTGATTGACAGACGTACAGATAGATTTAGGAAAACCATGATAATCCAGCGGAGCAGGAATAGCATCTTGCACATCGACGATATACTGATGACAAAGCCTATCAAGCTCATTGGTAGTGATACCAGGCAAAACATAGGGGGCTATCATTTCTAGTACATCAGCGGCCAACTTACCCGCCACACGCATTTTTTCAATTTCACTTTCAGTTTTGATAATTATATTCATGGATTATTTAGCAATGGTCGCCCAAACTCGGTATTTCGTAGTACGAAGATTGAAAAAGATTAGCTACACTAACAAGGGACAGGTTAAGTCTCACCGCTTGTCCGGCTTTAAGTAGGTCGCTAAAAGATTAAAGTTTAACAGAGTATAACGTTTGCGTTTAACTTACCCCGATGATTAGGGCGCATAATCCTAGCCGCCTGCCATTATATCGTAACTATTCAGCCACCTACCGAGTGAGATATCATCTCGACAGGGATTCGTTATCGCGTTCTGACGGCTTAATCGCAGGGGGCTGAAAATTGCATTATATCAAGTCTAACGGTACGGGCGCATGGATAAAAAACCGCGTCAGTCGAGCGGGATTGTGCTAAACCCTAATTCCCGGAACGACTGATTTATACCAAACTAAATGAAAAAATGAAAAAACGGCAACAACACGTTGACAATAAATTAAATCCCGTTATCTTGTTTTTGTATCGCTAAACATGATCTTTTAAACTAAGCTATAAAGCCTTACCTTACACAAACTGAGCTTTTATATTTGCCTAGATTAACGCTATTTTAATTTGCTAATCCTATTTTTTTGCGCTATAGCTATATCGCTTCAATCATTATTTGAAAATATCTATTGATGCAGAAAAAACTAAGTTCCATAAATTTTACATAAACTAAAGTAGGAACAAAAATGGATCAGATCAACGTCTTATAAACTGGATTGCCTCAACTTGCCTAAGCCACTATTGAGATAATAAATAAGTCATGCTAGCTCAAATAAAACGAGACAATTGACCTATTTTCCACAGACTTATACGTTTAAACACATCCTAGCTTAACTGTTCTGAAGATAACTAAAATAATAATACCTTCGAGTCGTGTACTCAAATTGAGAGGATATGTGATGCAGATTAAATTACCCTATGATATAACCAAGCCTATTTCCGGAGAAGCAAGTATTGAAATTGATAAATCAACCCAAGATGTTTTTGATTATATAGGTGTCAATTTTTTTGAAAACTATCCTAAATGGGCAGAGGAAGTCATTGAATTTGAGCCATTAAATGGCAAAGAAGTGTTTATTGGCGCAAAAGCCAAACAAGTGCGTCAAGATAATGGCGATAAAGTTGAATCTATTTTTGAAATCATAGAATACCAGTCGAATTGTAAATTAGTCTTTCAGGGGGTCAGCACACCTTATAGAAATAGTTACTTAATCGAAAATAATGAACGACCTTTATCGACTCGATTGACTTTCCGTTTTGAATTATTAGAAATAGAAATTTTTATGCGACCCTTTCAAAAATTACTTAGAACCGCTATTGAAGACGGCGCAGAAACTATTGTAGATAATTTAAAAAATCTGCTTGCCGCATAAAGTAATACAAATCTAATAACAACACAGGAATTAATTATGTCATTTATTGTTGAAAAAGATAGCGGTTTGATTCCGCAGGTACTCTCCGCTATTCTGGATGAATGCGTGAATGGTGTGACACTGGCTGATCCAGATTTAGACGATGCCCCAATTGTTTATGCCAACAAAGCATTTGAACGCTTAACGGGTTACAGCCAAGCCGAAATTATTGGTCATAATTGTCGTTTTTTACAAGGCGATGATCGTAATCAAGAGGCGCGATTTAAAATAAAAGAAGCCATGGAGAATCAGCAAGCCGTTGAAGTCACATTAAGAAATTATAAAAAAGACGGTACGCTATTTTATAATAATTTTAAAATAACTCCGCTATTTGACAAAAAACATCGTGTTATATATTACCTTGGCGTGCAATACGATATTACGGAACAGGTCAATGCAAACAACGAAATTGCCACACTGAATAAATTGATTAATGCCTTGCAAGCTGACAATTAAAATTTAATATCATAACATTAAGACGTTCTCTGAATACTTATTTACAGCGTTTTCAAACTCTTTTGAGACAGCCTAAGCGCAGCCAAAAGCTTACTGACACCATATGCAAAGCGCTGTATGTAATCACTTAGCCATTATTAACCTCGTGAGATATCGTCATTATGAATACCAGCGCAGAAGTTAGCGTGAATGCCGGACTAATGTTTAATCAAATACTATTCGGCATTGCAATTGTTGCATTTATTTTTTTGCTATCGATTGAGAAAAAACAGCCTTTTCGTAAATTTTCAGCAAAAGTTTTTAAAGAATCATTTACGACCAATGTCACCGCATTTTTGGTTAACAACTTAATATTAGCCACTTTGCGCGTCACCTCGTTGTTTTTTATTGCTCAACAATATTCAGGTTATGGTTTATTAAGTGGTATTGACAATCCATTTTTAAAATGGACTTTATCATTTGCATTTTATGATCTTGCGATTTACTTTTGGCATTGGTTAAGTCACAAATACGAATTTTTATGGCGTTTCCATAAAATTCATCATTCTGATAAAAGCTTTAATGTTTCAACCGGATTTCGTTTTCATGTATTCGATCTCTTTTTAGAAATTATTTATAAATGTCTTTTTGTTATCGTGTTTGGAGTAGATGCGTTTATCGTCATATCCATTGAAACGTTCCAACTTTTCTTTATATTTTTCCATCATGCCAATATTCAAATACCCAACGAACAAGCGCTCTCACAAGTTATAATAACCCCTTCCTTACACCGTGTTCATCATTCTACATCACGTAAAGAACATGATAATAATTATGGCATTGTATTTTCTGTTTGGGACCGATTATTTGACACTCGAAAAGAAGCTATCCCCGTCAATATCGGATTAGATATTATTGAAGCTGAAAACTTTGTCCAACTTTTTTCATTAGCGTTTATTACGGAAAGAAAGCTATTTAAATTATTACGCCTTATTCCCAAAGGTAAAAAATAAGGATTAACCGTTTAGCTTTCACGCTGTTTCGCGTATTCCAACAGTGGAGTGAGAGCGGAAGTATTATGATGTTAGCCTCCCCCCCCTTTGCAAAAGGAAGAGTGCTTGTGGGGGGAGCGGAGTGGCATTATCTAAATAACAATCTACTGATATTTAATGTTTATTTTTAATATATCAAACATCCCCTAAGGCTTTGGCCATTCTTTGCTAAAGAGGGAAAATACAAGAATACTTTCACAGTCTCTGGCACTTTAGTAATGAGTGCAGCGGCTATAAACGGTAAGTCATTGATAAAAATAAACGTCATACTGGAAAACCGATTATGGCAAACAATAAAATAAAATACTCTATACCCAGTTATGAAATTACTGATATTAGCACTTTCAAAAATAGACGTAATATCATTAAAGCCGCTTTTGCCAGTGGATTACTAGGTTCAGGCATTAGGCTTCATGCGGATGACAATAAGCCCAAATGGTCAGGTTTATCAAAAAGCCATTTATCTATTGACACCCCGAATACGCCAAAAGAAATCATTGAAAATTATACTAATTATTATGAATTTTCATTTAATAAGAATGATAGCACCGTGCTATCACAACGTCTAACCGTTGACCCATGGACTATTGAGATCAGTGGCGAAGTTGAAAAACCTGGAAAATTTAATTTAGAGGATTTGCTTAGACAAAATACCTTGGAAGAACGTATTTATCGCTTTCGTTGTGTTGAAGCATGGTCGATGGTTGTTCCTTGGGTTGGGTTTTCTTTAGGTGATTTACTTAAAAAAGTTCAACCTTTATCGACAGCGCAATTTGTCAAATTCACGTCCATTTATCAACCTGAAATCATGCCCAATCAAAAAAGCAATTCGATGTTACAATGGCCTTATGAAGAAGCGCTGCGTATTGATGAAGCAATGCATCCATTGACGCTATTAGCTGTTGGAATGTATGGAGACACCTTACCTAAACAAAATGGCGCCCCCTTACGCTTGATTGTGCCTTGGAAATATGGTTTTAAAAATATCAAAGCGATTGTCAAAATTGAGCTTTTAAAACGCGCCCCGAATACCAGTTGGAATTTGTTTGCACCCGATGAATATGGTTTTTATGCGAATGTTAATCCAGATTTACCCCACCCACGTTGGAGTCAAAATACGGAACGCTTATTAGGTGGTGGTTTTTTTACGCCGCGAAGAAAAACTGAATTATTTAATGGCTACGCTGAACACGTAGCGTATTTATACAAAGATATGGATTTACGGCATTTCTTTTAACTATGATAGATAAAAAGAATTTACACTTTAAAATTCTTGTAATTTGCTGGTTGCCTTTATTATTAATAATCGTTGATATTTTCTTGGATCATTTAGGCCCTAATCCAATTCGCGCATTACATATCCGATTAGGTGATTGGTCTTTACGTTTTTTATGGATCACACTGGCTATTACACCGATTCAAGTAATAACGAATTGGCGTGGCATGTCTGATTATAGACGCATGTTTGGATTATTCTGTTTTACTTATGCCAGCTTACATCTATTCGTTTATTTAGTTATGGATCAAGCTTTACAATGGCAAGCGATTGGTCAGGATATTCTCGAAAGCACTTATATTTGGTTTGGTGTTTTAGCGTATATTATTATTTTTTTATTAGCGATAACAACGCCAAATCGATCAAAAAAACTAATGGGGAAAAACTGGAAAAAGCTACATCGGTTTATCTATTTAGCATCACTATTAGCAATTCTACATTATTTCTTACAACTTAAAGGAAATTTAGCTTTGCCTTTTTTATATGCGTTAATTTTATTTATATTACTAAGCTTTAGGCTTATTTTAGTATTCAAAACGCGACAAGTGAGTAAATTGATGTTACCTAAAGGTCGAAGATAAAATAGTTTGAGCAGATTTTTATGAGGGCGTAAACATTGATACGCCAACAGGTAAAAACGGTTGGCGTATCATCTTATTAGTAAAGTGGTATTAACAGATGAGTTACACTCTTAACAGGGCTTTGGCCATACGCTCGGATAATTGCTCTTCGGTAAATTGCGGCTCATTCGGTGGATATAATTCCACTTCATCTAATTCAAAATTGTAATCTTTGCCTAGGGCAATCAGTTCTCTAATTTTCTGAACAGCTAACAATTTTTCTTTTAATCCAGCATCTGTTTTGGCTAACTCGGAAAAAGCTTTAATTTGGGCGATTGACATAGTTGTTGCTCCTTTAAAAAAAGACTTTGTTTTCATACAAAGCCGTTGAAAAAATCAAATAATCTGACTTAAGACGAAATTAAGCTCAGATGTTATAAGGCGAGGTTATCCATTCTTTTAACACCAGTGCATCACGCTCAGGTAAATACGAAAAATCACCACTGATATCTTCAAATACAGACACCGCACATTGTGGTGATACACGCTTACCCTCTAGCATATAAAAAAACCAAGCGAACGGATAACCCGCTTGACGGTCGAAACGCGTCAATAGGTTATTGAGCTGCACACCTTTTTTACCTCTAACCTCATCTAATTGCGGCATATTTTTAGATTGATTATTAATCAGTTCAATATTGATGCACTGCTCACCAAAACGCCCCGTATGACGGAAGGGTCGAACCATCCAATCCTCTGACAATAGTGCTTTTTGACCTGCGCTACTGCGATTCCAGTCATCCATAAAGCGTTGTACTGGATGCGGATCCAGCTGGTATTTATTCAGCTCAGCCATAAAAACTGCAACATCAACTTTCCGCCGATAGGCATACCGCGCAGTACCAATACCAAACGTGCTAATACATTCAGGCACTAAGGGATCAATAAAATCTTCTAAATCTTCTGGCGGATGAGTCTGGCTGACTAATAAGCGGTCAGACATTTCGCGTATGCGGTCGATATCCAGTTGAATAAAATCTTCAGCCTTAACCCCTGCTTGAATGACAATAGACAAGGTATTGCCGGTTTGTCGTGTAGCAATTAGTTGCTGATGACACGTGTGGTCAATCAGCGTTTGCAGATCTTTACCGCACTCAATATACGTGCGCTCAATCCATTCCACTAAATCTTTTGCGACACGATTACCGTGTCTATCGACAATACCGCCCAAGCGATACCACTCACTCCCTGTGAATGCGAGACGTACTGAATAATCGGGCACTAAGGCTTGAATATTTGCCAATAGCTGTTCATCATTTTGATTGGGCAAAGTAGTCTTGCATAAATCGGCAAGTTGCGGCCCCGTCAACACAGTATGATGGCGTTTGGCTTCTAAAGGTTCATCGGACATAACTTAAGACTCCGGTGTCGGATATTGGGCTTCGCTGCTCAGACGTTCTTGCACGGCCATTTGCACATCCGGCTCTGGATCATCAGGAAAATCACGCAAAGCATCGACAGGTACACGCAGCACAGCGGTATAACGCACCACCCAATCCGGATCATTGAGTAAAATAATGGCATCCTCAGCATCCATACGCTCGGCAACAATGCGCCGGACTTCTGATGCATCGTCTTCGGCCATCAAGGCAAGGCTGACTTCAGGTAAACGTTCCGCAACGATTTTTCGCACCTCAACATCACTATCTCTAATCAAGCGAAACAAACGACCTTCTGGCAAGCGCCTAGCAACCGTCAAACGCACAATATAATCAGGATCATTGGCTAATTGTTCTAGCAAATCGATAGGCATACGATCAGCAACGGTCATCCGCACTTCACGATCGGGATCATTGACTAAGGGAAGCAATTGCGTAATCGGCAAACGATACGCTATCGCTCGTCGAACCACCTCATCTTCATCGTTAATCAGTTCTGCAATGGCTTTTTGAGGGGCATAGCGCACCGCAATTGCGCGTCGCTCCCAAAAATCATCATGCAAAAAATGCTCCGCATAGACTGGATTGATGCGTAAAAATCGATCGATCTGGCGTCCACTTTCCACGCGAATACACGTATCGCCGGGCATACAACGTCCCATTAATAAGGTTTTGCCGCGAAAAGGACAAAAACTACAATCAGCAATCGGAACATTAACGGGGCGTTCTTGACCGGACATGTGCTACGTTCCGTTTATTCAGGGATGATTTCTGCAACCACAACGCCGGTTGCAATCTCATAATCATTAGTTAAACACAAACAATGCTCACGACCATCCACTAAATAGAGATTGAATGCCGATTGTTCCAGCACTGGTTTTTTATTCGACAAATCATCATCCATACAATACGTAAAATGCAGGGAGGGAAAATCTTGGCGCAATTTGAATACGGTGCTGTCATCCAGACCGAATTGTTTAACACGCTCGGCGACTGCCTGAACTTGTTCGGCTGTTATCATCGAAGTTTCCCCTCGTTTAAAAGCACGGAGATTAGCTAAGCTGAGGGCTTAACTGAATAACCGTGTTGTAAATAATGAACTAAGCGCATTTGCCTAGCGACAATATTGGCTTAGCCCGTTGCTAACCTATCAAATTTAAAACGCTCACTGGCATCAACACCCATCGCCTTGGCCAACCAAGGCGGTGGAGAATCGGCAATCACGGCTTGTAACTCACTGAGAATATCCACCAGACTTTGTGGCTCATCTAACTTAATGGGATGAATACCCTGCTTGACAATTTTTGCAACCGCAGGGCCGCCCACTGACACCACATACAACACCTTGCAGTCTTGAATTAGCTCCGCACGGTAGCTATTCTTATCTTGAACCCACAAACCCTCAGGAATTTCAGTGTGACGTATATCAATCAAACGCGCTTCTTCTGCATTCACTTGATACACCATAAACCAAGGGCACGTTGCAAATTGTCCATTGGCGTGAATCGCATCATCGCTAGCGCAAGCCATGCGTACTGAATTAGGTAACTCACCTTCTTGATACGCTTTAATAGCAGGCATGACTTTGTCGGCCGCCGTATTTTTCAAAATACTCAAGGCATTCAGTAAACACTGATCGCTATACCCCCCAAAAAAACCGTCATTAGCTTGCTTAAACTCGTCTAAGCAAATAGATGCCACAGCACTTTCGGTCATTACTGCATGGGTACATTCAGCCAGCACACTTAATAAACGTTTCGCGTCGGTATCAGGCAAAGCCCGCGCCGCCAGAGCAATCCGTAATGCCAGTTCTCGTGAACACACGTTCTGGCTCATCACACTACGCCTCTAACGGCAAAATACAGTTATCAATAGGACACACTTTGACGCATTGCGGCACATCAAAATCGCCTTCACATTCGGTACAGGTGCGTTTGTCAATCTTAAAGACCACAGGGCCCTCGGTAATGGATTGGGTTGGACAGACGGGTTCGCAGTCACCACATGAAATACAATCGGCTTCAACAATATAAAGGGCCATTATTCTTCTCCTGAATCGAGTCGTTTTGCGCGTAAGGTAATGGGAAAATCAGGCGGAGCGATAGGTTCAAAATAATATTTTGAACCATCAGCTAACAACACTTCTCCGCCCCACTTGTCAGCCGTATCAAATTCGACTGACTCAGCCACTTCTTCCAAATCTTTTTTAGGAACGTAGAAGATCAACTTGCCTTCTGAGTTTTTTTTCAACATAACACTAGGCATTGGATTCTCCGTAAATCATTATTGACTCACTCCCCAACAACTGACATAGCGTTCTATAGTCATTATAAAACGCCATGCCGTATTTAAGAATGAGTAGGCTGGATAACTTAACGAATTAAATCGTAGTTATAATCCGTTGTACCCATACCTCGGGTATCTTTATCCAACTGCTCAAGTACCGCGTTCACAATCGTGGTCAAGAGATAAATCCCACCTTCATAACCTAAGGTCGTCATTCTGTGTAAATGATGACGGTCGAAAATAGGGAAGCCGATACGAATTAATGGCACCTCATCCGCTTCACTTTTGTACAAGGTATCGCGTTGAATAAATTTGGCGTATGAATTACCAATCATGAAGTCCGGTTTATTGGTAAACATCAATGAGCGGAAATGCCATAAATCACGACCAATATGGATTTGCGTGTTTTTGCCATAAGGTGATTCGCTACAAATTTTTTCCATCGCTTTCAGCCAGCGTTTGTTGGCATGATTGCATAATACGTCTGAAGGCTCAGCACCCAATTCCAACAAGAATTTGGTCATACCCATGACAAAATCAGCATCGCCATACAGCGCAAACTTTTTACCGTGCAGCCAAGCGTGAGAGTCGGTCATCATGTCAACCAAACGTCCGCGCTCCAGTTCTAAGGAGGCTGGAATGGCTTTACCGGTCAGTTTGGAAATTTCCATCAAAAACGCATCCGTCCACTCTAAACCCATTGGGATATTGATTGCCGTAGCGGGTTGATGCCAGATGTTTTGCACAAACTTTTTGGTTTTTTCCAATTGCCAAGGTTGCAACAATAGGGTGTCAATAGCATTCGGCGCGTCTTTGACTTCTGCTTGCGTCGTGCCACCAGCATACATACGGAATGTGCCATCCGCCGGTGTGTCCAACACTTCAGAGGGATCGCTTAATAAGGTGTAATCCACGCCCATTTCTTTCATCATACGATGCATGACGCGGAAATTGCCGAGATAGGTCTCAAAGCCAGGCACTAAATTGATTTTGCCATTAGAGCCAACCGCCTTGTCCGTCATGTGGTTGAGTGTGAAATACTTAATCATCCCTTCAAACATATTGTCCCAACCGGTCGTATGGCTGCCGACAAAACTGGGGGTATGTGCGAATGGGGTTGGAAATTCTTGCTCAATATGACCGGCTTTTTTGGCATTATTGATAAAGGCGTTTAAGTCGTCACCAATAACTTCTGCCATACAGGTTGTAGAAACCGCAATCACTTCCGGTTGATACAGGGCTTTGGCATTTTCTAAACCGGCAAACATATTCTTTTGCCCCCCAAATACCGCAGCATCTTCCGTCATTGAATCAGACACGCACGCAATCGGCTCTTTAAAATGCCGGTTAAAATACGTTCTAAAATACGCGACGCAACCTTGTGAGCCGTGGACATAAGGCATGGTTTTTTCAAAACCTAAGGCACACAGCACAGCACCTAACGGTTGACACGCTTTAGCTGGATTAACCGTTAAGGCTTCACGGTTGAAATTCAGTTCTTGATATTCTTTGGTGGTCGTCCATTGAAAAACCTCATCAATTTTTTCTTGCGGATGACGTTCTTCGTAAGCTTCACGCTTGTTACTCAGATTGTCCTTGTATTCATCATTTCTAAATAAAGGATAGCTGGCTTGGATGTTATCGACTTCTTGGCTCATGGTAATCTCCTACGCGCCACAAATCTGTGGACGACGTTTTGAAGTAAGGTGGGCAAGATTGTTTTGCCCACCGTTGGGTCTTTGATCTGCGGTGGGCAAAACAGCGTTGCCCACCTAACGATTTTTGCGTTGTTTAAGCCGCGATTTTTACGTCTTCGCTGCCTGCTTCCGTTTTCCACGGTGCTTTCACTTGTTTCCAGCACGGATTGTTCAAAGTCATGTCCATATCGCGGGCAAAAATGGCAAAACCATCGTAGCCATGATATGGGCCAGAATAATCCCATGAGTGCATTTGTCGGAACGGAATGCCCATTTTTTGGAAAATGTATTTTTCTTTGATGCCTGAACCGATAAGATCAGGTTGTACACGTTTGACAAACTCTTCAAACTCATAACCCGTCACATCGTCATACAACAAAGTCGCATTACCCATTTCTTTGATAGTACGGTCATAGTCATCATTGTGACCAAATTCATAACCGGTACCGACCACTTCCATACCCAAATCTTCATACGCACCAATGACATGACGCGGACGTAAGCCACCGATGTACAACATAACGCGCTTACCTTCCAAGCGTGGTTTGTATTTGTCGATAACCGCTTGATATTCCGCTTCATAACGTTTAATTACGCGCTCAGCGCCTTCTTTAATCGTGTCGTCAAAATGCGAAGCGATGCGACGCAGTGACTCAGCGATTTTGGTTGGGCCAAAGAAGTTGTACTCAATCCAAGGGATTTTGTATTTTTCTTCCATATGGCGAGCGATATAATTCATCGAACGATAGCAATGGATTAAATTTAATTTAACTTTTGGGGTGTTTTCAATTTCTGCCAACGTACCATCACCTGACCATTGTGCTACGACGCGTAAGCCCATTTCTTCCAACAATGTCCGAGATGCCCACGCATCACCACCAATGTTGTAATCACCGATAACCGCAACATCATAAGGCGTGGTTGGGAAACTTTCATCCCCATCACGATTGCCTAATACCCAGTCACGAATAGCGTCATTAGCGATATGATGGCCTAGCGATTGAGATACGCCTCTAAAGCCTTCACAGCGAACGGGAATAACCGGTTTGTCGATTTCTTTGTTGCCTTTTTTAGCAACCGCTTCGATATCATCACCGATTAAACCAATTGGACACTCTGATTGAATACTAATGCCTTTATGAAGTGGAAAGAGTCCTTCGATTTCCGTGATAATTTTTGCTAATTTTTTATCACCACCAAAAACAATATCTTTTTCAGTGAAGTCAGACGTAAAGTTCATCGTACCAAAGGTATTCACACCCGTAGTACCGACATAATAATTACGGCGACCTGCACGTGAATATTGTCCACAACCCACTGGGCCGTGAGAAATATGAATCATGTCTTTAATAGGGCCCCAAACCACCCCTTTTGAACCAGCATACGCACAACCACGAATGGTCATCACGCCTGGCTGAGATTTACGGTTTGAGGTAATACATTTGTTGGATTTTTCCAGCGTTGGATCGTTGACAGCTAAATGTTTAGCGCGATCTTTTTTAGCTTGTTCAGGATAAATTTCTAATACTTCCTGAATCAACGCTTCGGTTTCTTCTTTTGTTAAAGCGGCCATGTGAATCTCCTACTGATGTCATGGGCAATCTCCCATAGACAGATTTGAGGATAGAAACCGCAGTATTGTCAGGTTTTACGTCTTAATGTTTTGGCTGACCTTACTGCGGTTAATAAAATTACTACGCAGTTGCCTCGGCAGCAGCGGTGACACCGATGATAGCCTCGTCTTCTGCTTCCAGAATACCGAATTCCATCATCAACTCTTCCAACTCATCCATCGTAATGGGTGTTGGGATGATAAAGTTTCTGTTATCACGTATTTTTGTAGCCAATTGACGATATTCATCGGCTTGTGAACAATTTGGCTCGTATTCAATAACAGTCATACGGCGAATTTCCGCACGTTGAACCACATTGTCACGCGGTACAAAGTGAATCATAGTCGTACCGATTTTTGCCGCTAACGCAGAGATCAACTCATCTTCACGTGCTGTGTTACGTGAATTACAAATCAAACCTGCTAAACGCACGCTGCCAGAGTTGGCATATTTCACGATACCTTTAGCAATGTTATTCGCCGCATACATCGCCATCATTTCGCCAGAGCAAACAATGTAAATTTCTTGGGCTTTGTTTTCACGAATAGGCATTGCGAAACCACCGCACACTACGTCGCCTAATACATCATAGAAAACGAAATCCAATTCATCATCATAAGCGCCCTCTTCTTCTAAAAAGTTAATCGCCGTAATAACACCGCGACCCGCGCAACCTACACCTGGCTCTGGACCGCCAGATTCAACACATTTAATACCTCTGTAACCGGCTTTAAGTACATCTTCAAGTTCTAAATCTTCAACGCTACCCGCTTCAGCGGCCAAACTCATAATCGTTGTTTGCGCTTTTGCATGAAGAATCAACCGTGTAGAGTCTGCTTTTGGATCGCAGCCCACGATCATTACATTGTTGCCTAGCTCTGCTAATGCAGAAACCAGATTCTGAGTGGTGGTAGATTTACCGATACCGCCTTTACCGTATATTGCACATTGACGTAATGCCATGATCTTCTCCTGTCTAGGATGTTGTGGTTAATGACAAGACAGATAAAGCAACCGCTATGCCAACTTAAAATAAACAAATAACTAACTGATATATAAAGAATATTATCTTTATTAGCACGATTCAGAGGCGTTAGCTTTCACACATTTTGTGTTGTGGGTGTAAGCTTGCTGACATGGATTGAGGATGGATTGGTTGTTACTGCTGTTCAGATTAGGAGCGAGCATGCAATAACATGAACAACGGTGTGCGGCTAGAGTGCTTTTTTTCGCTTAAGGCGTCTGCTGCCGATGAGAATGGCTACCCGCTTAACACGGGACAATGTGAATAGGCTATGCGTATTGACTTGCAGGCAGAGTCTGCTCTCCTCATTTAGCAGGGGTAAAACAGATGCTTACTCACATCAGCTGAAATCGCTGTAAGCACTAACGATATTTGTAGTCAATCGGAGTAAAAAACATGCTTTTTACCCCCTAAAGATACGTTTAAAATAAAGGCTAAATAGTGTAAGCTCCAACATTAGCTTGAACTTGTTTGTACTCAAAAACAGATAAAAAAGATAATTATGCTCTACCAACTGTTTAGCATTTAATTTTTACCCTCTCACAAGATAAACTATGTACCGCAACAGCAAGCGTATTACGCCTTTACTCTCTCTACTCGTAGTTGGCGGCTTCACTGTAACTTATTATTTGCAGCTACAAGCACAACAAACCGCTTTTCAAAAACAAAAAGACCGTTTTTTTTACCGCTCGCATGAAATTATTTCGCATATTCAGCAACACGTCTCTATTTACGAAACGCATTTGTTGGGCATTAAAGGGCTTTTTATCGCTTCGAATGCCGTGAGTCGACAAGAGTTTCATGATTTCATCAGCTTGCCACAATTACAACTTCATTATCCGGGTATCACTGCCGTAGGCTTTGCGCCCAAAGTGCCGATTGAGAAAACAAACGAGTATGTCCAACAACTGCACAAAGATGGCTTTGGCAATTTTCAAATAAAAACCGATGTTGAGCGCAATCTTTATGCGCCGGTGATTTATATAGAGCCTTATACAGGAATCAATTTGTCGACATTCGGTATCGATATGTATGCCAACCCTGTTTTTCGTACCAGCATGGAATACGCATGCGATTTTGATACAACAGTAATTTCTGGAAAAATAAACTTAGCACCGACAAGCCAACAACCGAGTCAAACCGGTTTTCAAATGTACACACCCATTTACCGTAACGGTTACCCCCATAACAGCCTCGTTGAACGCCGCACCAATCTAGTGGGCTGGGTTTTTGCTACATTGTCTATCAATAATTTCCTACGCGATGTTTTTGATGAGCAAACTAATGGCATCCAAATCGAAATTTTTGACGGCAGTGAAACCATAGCTGCCAATCAACTCTTTCAGTATACCAATGACTCACCAACACAATCTCCCTCAGACAACGCGCATATCGTTAACCAAACCATTCATATTTTCGGTCAGCTCTGGACTATCCGCTTACAAGCCCTAGCTGATTTTGACGATGACATTGACTCGCAACCCGTGATGCTTATTCGCATCATTGGTATCAGCACAACCAGCTTATTGGCTGTATTATTTTGGCTAATGGGTAACGCGCGTAATAATGCCCTCGGATTGGCAAAAGCCATGACTCAAGAACTCCAGAAAAACGAAACCCGTTGGAAATTTGCTATCGAAGGCGCGGGTGATGGCATGTGGGATTGGGACATGACAACAAATAGTGTCTTTTGCTCGGATAGTTATAACGAATTACTCGGCCTAACCGGGGCAGAAGTCTATCGTACAGTAAGTGATTGGGAAAAACTCATCCATACAAATGATAAGCCCTCGGTAATCGCCGCATTACACGCTTACGTGGAAGGAAAATCGCCCGTTTACCGTTGTGAATATCGCATTCAGTGTAAAGACCAACAATGGAAATGGGTACTGGATCGTGGCACGGCGATCCATTTTTGCAAAAATGGCAAACCCTCACACCTCATCGGCACACTCAGCGACATCACTGAACGTAAAGAATTAGATCAACAACTTCGTGATAAGGATTTATTCAATATCAGCGTACTCGATTCCTTACAAGCACACATTGCCGTACTAGATGCTCAGGGCTTTATTATTTCCGTTAACCAAGCATGGCGTGAATTCGCTGCCGCCAATGGCGGTCAAGCCATTGATTTTATAGGCGTTAATTATTTTGCTATTTGCCGATCTGCCGAGGTATCGGAATACCATCAAGAAGCGTCCGAAATTTATAAAGCTATTATTGATGTTTTACAAGGACAAAAAACCCATTTTAACTCGGAATATCCTTGCCAAACTCCCACTGAAACCCTATGGTTTCAGCTGAACATTACCCCCTTACAGAGTGCGTTAGGCGGTGTTGTCATCAGTCATAAAAATATTACAGCCAGTAAACGCGCAGAACTGGAACAACAAGAATCAGAACAACGCTTCCGACGTCTCGCTGATGCCGCACCGGTGCTGATTTGGCTGGCCAATACCGACAAGCTTTGTATTTGGTTCAATCAAGTTTGGCTAGACTTTACCGGACAAACACAAGAGCATGAGCATGGCAACGGCTGGCTAGAGGGCGTACATCCTGAGGATTATCAACAGTGCTTAGACACGTATATTCAGTCTTTTGACCGCCGTGAGCCGTTCCAAATGGAATACCGCTTAAAACGTCACGATGGCGAATACCGTTGGCTGCTGGATACAGGCACTCCAATCTATCAACCCAATGGCGATTTTGCAGGCTATATTGGCTCGTGTGTTGATATTTCTGATATACGTTATGCAAAACAACAAGTTGAACAAACAAATACCCTATTCCATTCCCTCTTACGGCAAATTCCTGGGGTGGTTTATCAATATCAGGTTTATCCGAATGGTCGTTCCTGTTTTCCCTTTGCCAGTGAAGCAATCTGGGATATTTACGAAGTAACCCCCGAACAAGTCCGCTTAGATGCATCACAGGTGCTGGCACGGATTCATCCCGCTGATTACTCAAAAGTCGTTGAGTCCATTCGCGTATCGATCGAGACTTTACAAGTTTGGCAAATGGAATACCGTGTCGTGTTACCCGAAAAAGGTTTGCGCTGGCTCTCTGGTTTTGCAAGCCCTGAACAATTAGCTGATGGCAGCGTACTTTGGCATGGCTTTATTTCCGACATCACGGAACAAATCGCTATGAGACGTGAGGGGCAACAATCCAAAGAAATGCTCGGTACAATGCTATCTATGACAACAGACTTTGCGATTATTGCAAGTGATGATCAAGGCTTGATTACTGTTTATAATCGCGGAGCTGAAAAACTTTATGGTTATAGTGCGGATGAAATGATTGGCAAACAAACCCCCGCTATACTCCACGATCTCGAAGAAATCAGTCAATGCGCCAAAGAGCTCACCTTACAACTAGGTCGTACGGTGCATGACTTTGAAGTTTTTGTTGAACTCGCCTCTCGGCCTATCAACCCCAGCCGAGAATGGACAATAATTCGCAAAGACGGCACTACACTGCAAATTTCATTAGTTATTACCGTGATTCGCAACGACAAACAAGAAATAACGGGACTGGTCGGCATCGCCAACGACATCTCCCAACGCAAACAAGCGGAAGAAGAGCGTAATCGCTTGCTGAATATTATTGACGATGCCACTGATTTTATCGGGCTAGGAACCTTGCAAGCCGAACCGCTGTATATCAATAATCACGGCTTAGCCATGACGGGACTTACCGGATCGGTCAATTTTTCAGAATTAAACTTTAAGAATTTCCACCCACCAACGGCTCTCAAGCGCCTATTAGAAGAAATTATTCCAACGGTACTACAACAGGGGTCTTGGCAAGGCGAAAATTTACTCTTGCACAAAGACGGTCATGAAATCCCTGTGGCTCAATCTATTTTGCTGCATCGCGATCGCGTAGGTGAGCCGCGCTTCCTCTCAACCATCATGCGTGACATCACGCTTGAAAAACAAACCCAAGAGGCTTTACAAAAAGCCAAACAAGCGGCGGAAGACTTAGCGCAATCCAAATCAGACTTTCTTGCCAAGATGTCCCATGAAATCCGTACCCCCATGAATGCGATTATGGGGTTATCACAATTAGCCCTTAATCATGAGCTATCAGAGCAAATACAAGATTATTTGCAAAAGATTTATTACTCTTCAACCAATTTACTGGATATTTTGAATGACATTCTGGATTTCTCGAAACTCGATGCCAAAAGTTTGACACTTAACCGCTACGATTTTAATTTAGATGAGTTAATCCATAATCTCGAAGCCTTATTCACCCATACCACCGTTCAAAAAGGCATTGAATACCACAATGATATAGCGAACGATATTCCTAAGCATCTCAATGGTGACGCCCAACGTCTGCAACAAATTTTAGTCAACTTATTAGGGAATGCGATCAAGTTTACGGAACGTGGCTCGGTCACCTTGACGATTCGCCTGTTAAGCGTACAAGCACCACAGATTACTCTTTTATTTAGCGTTCGTGATACAGGAATTGGCATCTTGGCAGCTGACCAACAAAAACTGTTTCAAGCCTTCAGCCAAGTAGATAATTCAAACACACGCCAATTTGGTGGAACCGGTTTAGGGCTGGCGATTAGCCAACATTTACTGCAATTAATGGGTAGCGAATTTGTTTTGGAAAGCTCGCACGGTGTTGGCAGTACCTTTCAGTTTGAATTGACTTTGGGTATTGCCGCACCTATTGATAAACCTGCTAATCATAAGGCGTTCGTCGCTGATCCTTTGCTGCTACAAGGCAAACGGGTATTGGTTGCAGAAGACAATATGATTAATCAATTGGTCGTGAGAGAGTTTTTAAAATTATCAGGATTCGTCGTTACGATCGTCAATAATGGACAAGAAGCCTTAAATCAATTGGCAAGCGACGAATTTGATGTGGTCTTGATGGATGCTCACATGCCAGTAATGGATGGTTTTGAAGCCACCGCGTTAATCCGCAGTCAACCCCGTTTTGCCAATTTGCCTATCATCGCGCTTACCGCCGGTGTCACCCAAGATGAACGTGAGCAGTGTCTAAATTGCGGTATGAATGATTTTGTCGCCAAACCGATTGTACCTGAAACATTACTGGCAACATTAAGCCATTGGCTTAATATTGTTAGAACATAAGTCCGCTAGATTCACGTTTCAGTATAGGATAAATGCTAAGGGAAGGAGACGGGCTATTAGCTGGCTATCGCCAGACATTCATAATTTTTTTTAAACTCTGATCGGTTACCGCGTGTGTCACAAGTTTATCGACAAGCTCAGAAACATAAAATAGCGACGGTGAAAATCAAAACTTTTTGTTTGCTTTTTAGAACTTGCAGGATTTAGGTTCAATGTCATAATGTTCTTTCAAAATTTCACTACTTGTTGACTATCATCATTAATGACCGCCGTTACTCAATCATCTTTTCAAACGACTATCTTGGTTGTCGACGATACCCCAGAAAACATCACGGTAATTGGCGAACTGCTGAAACCGTTGTATTCGGTGCGTGTGAGTACCAACGGCAGGCGAGCATTGGATTTTGCCGCTGCCATTCCTCGCCCAGACCTGATATTACTGGATGTGATGATGCCAGAGATGGATGGTTACGAAGTCTTGTGCAGGCTAAAAGAACTTCCGGAAACTCGTGATATACCGGTCATTTTTATTACTGCATTGGATGGCACAGAAGACGAATCGCACGGACTCGAGCTGGGTGCAGCAGATTACATCACCAAACCCATACGGCCTACGGTCATGTTGGCTCGGGTTAGAGCCCAGCTAGAATTGAAGCAAGCACGCGACCGCTTATGCGATCAAAATGCTTGGCTGGAAACGGAAGTAGCGCGGCGTATGAGGCAAAATCAGCGGATTCAGGATGCCAGCATGCGTGCTCTTGCCAGTCTGGCTGAAACCCGTGACAACGAAACCGGAAATCACATTTTACGTACCCAAGCCTATGTCAATATTCTGGCCAATGAATTGGCCAAGCAGCCTCATCATAATGATATTCTCACTCCCGCCATTATAGACAGTTATACCAAAGCCGCTCCGTTACACGACATCGGCAAAGTCGGGATACCCGATGAAATCCTCAATAAGCCCGGTCAATTTGAACCTGAAGAATGGATCATCATGCAAACCCACGCCCGTATTGGCTCAGATGCGATCTGGCGAGCGATTCAAAACGAGGAATATCAATCAGAGTTGGATTTTTTACGTATTGCTATGGAAATATCTCATTACCATCATGAAAAATGGGATGGCAGTGGCTATCCAGAAGGTTTAAAAGGCAACAGTATTCCGCTATCGGCACGCTTGATGGCGCTTGCCGATGTGTTTGATGCTTTGATCAGCAAACGTGTCTATAAATCTGCATTTACAGTCGATAAAGCCATCGAAATCATTATCGAGGGAAAAGGCAAGCATTTCGACCCGGAGATCGTAGAGGCATTTCTAGCCAGACTCGATGACTTTCGGATTATCGCCGCACGTTACCGGGAACAGGCGGTGGCGTGATAATTGTCAGTCAATCTTGTTCGCAGCCAAACCGGCGCCGCTTTTTAAAAGCCATGTCCGTCATTTCTGTTGCCGCATGGTTTGGAGAACTAAGTGGCTGCAGCGCATCGGGCCCCATCAGAATTGCCAGTCACGTCTGGCCAGGTTATGAATTCTTATTTCTTGCCCGCAACATGGGGTGGCTAAAACCCGAAGCGGCAACCTTGGTGGAAACCCATAACGCCTCAGAATCACTAGAGCATTTGTTGAGCGGCAAAGTGCAGGGAGCGGCATTGACCCTAGACGAAACCATGCGCGGCATTCAACAGGGGATACCGCTTTGCGTTGTGTTGTTATTCGACGTGTCATCTGGTGCTGATGCATTAATGGTTAAATCGCACATCAAAAGCCTGTCTGATCTAAAGGGCGTCCGAATCGGGGTTGAAACCTCCGCAGTGGGCGCGTTGATGTTGGATAATATCATGGCTAAAGCGGGCTTACTTCCCGCAGATATTGAAGTTGCTCACATCACTTTCGACAACCATCTGACGAGTTGGCAGAATAATAACTTAGATGCGTTGATTACTTACGAACCAACCGCTACTAAAATTGAACAGTTGGGAGCTGTTCGGCTGTTCGACAGTCGCGAAATACCGAATACCATTTTTGATGTTTTGGCCGTGCGACAGGATGCTGCCGAACATTATAGTCGACAGCTTCAAGCCTTGATCAGCAGTCATTTTAAGGCGCAAGAGGCTTGGAAATCCAACCCGGTTGACACGGCTTACCGTCTAGCCAAGCGACTGGATACCAATGCCGGTGACATACAATTGTTGTTCCGAGGCCTAGAATTGCCAGATCTCGTTTATAACAATCACATGCTGAGTGGGACAGCGAACGAGTTAAACGCATTATCAATGAAAATCTCCGCCTTGATCGACATAAACCCTAGTCTAATCCCAGCAGACTTTTTTAAAGCGGATTATCTGCCTAAGTCTTGACATGATGAGCACGTTTACCCGCCTCGCGTTGATATGGCTCGCTATGTTATTCAGCTTGCCATGTTTCTCGGAAAATACGCTTTACATTGGCATATTGGCCTATCGACCCAAAGCACAAGTCGAAACGCAATGGCAGGCGCTTGTACCCTATCTGGATCAGCATTTCAAAACGTATTTCCATACCGAGCACTTCAAGCTCAAAGTCTACGATTACCAGGAACTGGAAACAGCTATCCAACGACGGGAAATCGATTTCATCATCACCAATCCCGCCAATTACATCTTGCTGGAACATCGGCTTGGGTTAACCCAGCCTCTGGCGGGCCTGGTAACCGAATATCAGGGTATCCCGATGAGGGGTTTCGGTGGTGCCATGTTGATTAAAGCCGATCGTAACGATTTAAAAACCTTAAATGACATCAGAGGCAAGCGCATCGGAGCGGTTACCAAGAACTCGCTCGGCGGCTACCAAATGCAGACTTTCGAACTGGCAGAGCATGGTCTGAACCTGTCCCAGGAGGCAAAATCAATCGAGATGTTTGGGATGCCACAAGACAAGATCATTGAGGCGCTGATCGGGGGACATATCGACGTTGGTTTCGTGCGCAGTGGCCTGCTGGAAGAAATGCTCAACGAAAATAAAGTGGCACCGGGCATATTGAAGGTACTTAACCAGCAAGATCTGCCGGGTTTCCCGCTGGCGGTCTCGACAAGGCTTTATCCGGAATGGCCTGTAGCCGCTCTGCCGCATGTAAGTCCCGAGCACGCCGCCCAATTAACTGCAGCCTTATTGTCGTTACCGGAAGGCGGCAGTATTACGAAGAGCATGGGCATCCACGCTTTTGTGATTCCTTACAATTACGAACCGGTACGCGATTTAGCAAGAAC
>CAJAVP010000006.1 GCA_903945375.1 uncultured Methylococcaceae bacterium
CGCGCCGCTGGGTGGTTGAACGGACTTTTGCCTGGCTTTACCGCTACCGTCGCTTGAGCAAAGATTACGAGGTGCTGACCGAGTCCAGCACCGCTTTCATTCACATTGCCATGATAAATCTGATGCTTGGCCGACTTGAAAGCTGAGTCGGGGGGATTTTTAAAACACGTACTCAGATCCGTTACCGGTGACCTAAGCGAAGATTTTCCAGATGATATTAGCGATGACGGAATCAATTGACACTTTTAAGGAGTAACAATATGCAACGCACCATAACCATAGATTGCCCGCCTGAATTATTAATGGGCATCCACCTCAACGCAGAAGATTTTGCCGATTACCTAAAAAAACAGGCCGCCATAAGTTTGTTTAAAGAAGGCAAACTATCATCAGGAAGTGCCTCCGCATGGCTAGACATAGCCCGTGTTGCTTTTTTGCGCATGGCGTTTGATGCCGGGGCGACCTTACTCGAAGATAGCAATGATGACTTTCAGCGGGAAACAGCCTTGTTATGATTGTCTTTTCCAACACGACGCCCATCATTGCCTTAAGCAGCATACAACGACTGGATTTGTTACCCCATTTGTTTGGGCATATCCATTTGGTTAATGAAGTAGTCGATGAATGTGAGGCAGGCGGAACGATTGCAGTGCCGTCATTACGCGGGTTAGATTGGTTAACCCTCGTTGAATCGACACCCGTTAGCCATTCAAGTTTATTGCTGGAACTGGACAAGGGTGAAAAGCACACCTTGGACATGGCCCAAAAACATCAGGCAGACTGGGTGTTGATCGATGAAAAAATAGGCCGCAACATGGCGGAATATCTTGGCCTAAAAGTAACGGGAACCATCGGTGTTTTGCTTAAAGCTAAGCAACAGGGGTTAATTCCTTCATTTCTTGACAGTGTTAATGCCATGCAAGCACAAGGCATTTATTACCAGACTGCACTGATTAACAAATTAGCTCCAACGGTAGGAGAAGTTCGTAGGTTGGGTTAGGCGGTAGCCGTAACCCAACAATCGAGGCCACCAGTGTTGGGTTACGCTCACGCTAACCCAACCTACGACTGACTTGTTTCACACACGCTTATTCTGCTTAGAAAAGAAATAGAAAACACATGAACTACCCCAGCATCCGCATAGAAGGCGCAATCCTATCGCCTGACATCCTCGAAAAACTCGATGAAACCGCCATTGGCTAACGTCCGGCTGATTTTGGTCTGGCCACCCACGTCTTGAAATATCATGAGGCTTTCTGTTTTTGTAAGTTGCTTATAACGGATTCCGTCAGACCTGTCACTTTGGCGATTATATTAATGGGGGTTCCTTCTCTTACTAAGTTGAGAGCTATGTTTTTTGTTGCCTCATTGATGCCCTTTGCTTTACCCTCTTCTATGCCTTCTGCCTTACCTTCTGCTTTACCCTCACTATAACCGTCACCAAATGAGGATTCAAACATACTGGCTTGATAACGTAAGTCATCTTTGTAATGTTCATAGGCTTTTTGTTCGTCTTCAGGCAATTTGAGGATACTGAGTTTTTCTTCCGCTTCTTTTAAGCCTTTGGCGGTAAAGCCTTCTTTAATTTCTTCATTTTTTAAGAAGTAAATCCATTCATCGAGAGTGTCTTTGGCAATGTCATTAAATCGGTTGATTTTAATGAGATAATATTCGGGATAAAGCGATTCGATGCTGTCTTTCTTGAACAGTTGCTGTTGTTTTTCACTGAGTTCTAAGAGGTCATGGTGGTGGAGACCGATAAAGCGGGTTGAGCCTTTATAGATATAATCGGAGCCGCTACCTAAATCAAAATAGAGAATGTTGATTGAGATGACTTTAGTGATGCTAGCATAGGATTCATTTTCTTTAATGTATTCGATGGCTGTTTTGGAAACACCATAAAAGATGCGCTGCAAATAGTCGTACTCTCGATCGTATTGTATTTCTATAATGATGATGTCTTGTTGGCTGTTGCGTACTTTTAAATCCACTCGGTTAAATTTGTCTACTCTATGGTCTTTATTGCTCTCGCTTTCCAGCACATCTAGGATGGTGAGGTCTTCTTTAAGTAATTCGCTTAAAAAGCCTTCGAGAATGCCAAAGTTGGCTTTGCTACGCAGTAAGCGTTTTATAGCCCAGTCAAAGGTGATTAGTTTTCTTTTTTGATTCATGGTTTAGTCGTAACAAAGCGTAAAGGATTAAGGCATATTTCAAAAAGGTGGAAACAATGACAAATCGTTCAAGATTTTATCTCTGACCAATTGTCCTGATAAGGTGACCATCGGCATTCCACCGCCAGGATTGACGCTACCGCCGACAAAATACAAATTGTTAAATTGAGCGCTGCGTTGTGGGGCTTTAAAGCCTAGGTTTTTAAACCTGTCAGCGACTACGCCGTAAATAGAACCTTGATTAGAATAATAACGTGCTTGGATATCGAGAGGTGTCCAGTATTCTTCAGTGACGATGTGTTGGCGTAAATCAGTTAATCCCATACGCTCCAATTTAATTAAAATCCGCTCACGCAAGGCTAAATACTCCTCGGGGGTTATCGGTTTATCTGGATCGAGATGTGGAATATGCGGCAATATTTTAATAATTTCACACCCTGACGGGGCTTGGTTAGGATCGGTTTTAACTGGCGCGACAAGATAAATAGTTGGGTCATCTGACAGACAGTGACTTTTAAAAATCGACTTAAAATGCTCGCGAGGATGTTGTGAATAAAAGAAGTTGTGGTGTGCTAATTGTGGATAAAGGCAATCAACACCCAAATGCAAAACTAAACCCGAACAACTTGGTGCAAACTTCTGCATTTTTTTCAAATCAGAGGCAGGGCTGTGTAGTAATGTTTGCATAGCGGGAATGACTTCCATATTGGAAACCACAATATCAGCGGATAAGCGTTCTCCATTGTCTAAACAAACCGCTGTGACACGTTGGTCTTGATGCAGGATTTCAGTGACAGCGGTATTTAAACGAATCTGTACGCCCAATTCGACCGCCAAGCGCTCCAAACCTTGGGCAATACCATACATGCCACCATTGACATACCACAAGCCATATTCAAATTGGATATGAGGCAATAAATTCATTAACGCGGGCGAGTCATAAGGCGAAGAGCCCACATATTTGATGAAATAATTTAGAATGTCGGCGAGTTTAGGATGGCGGATATAACGGCGCACGCCTTGATCCATCGAACGAAACACATCAAAACTTAACAAACTACGCAACGGCCCGTAAAATTTTAATAAGGCCCAGAAACTATCCAAGCCATGTTCAAAATAACCGGCTTCTGTTTCCGTGCACAGCTTTTTTGAATACGCCATAAAGCGGTTAAAGTCGTCCGCGACGCCGATGCCGAGTTTATCCAGCTCTTGACGCATGATGATGGGATCGGAGCTTAAGTCGATTCTTGTGCCATCTTCAAAAAAATTACGCCAATGCGGCTCAACTTTCTGAAACTGAATATAGTCTTCTCGCTGCCTACCCGCCTGAGTAAATAAGCGGTCAAAAATATGTGGCATAGTTAATATCGAAGGGCCTAAGTCGAAGGTGAAGCCGTCTTTACTTAAGCTATTGAGCTTACCACCCACTTTGTCATTTTTTTCGATGAGTTCAACAGTGAAGCCTTCCGTAGCTAAGGAAATAGCGGCAGATAAGCCACCTAGGCCGGCACCGATAATGACAACGTGCTGGTTTTGATATTTTGTATTCATTTATATGTCTCCTCGCCACGGTAGGCGTTGTTTTAAATTATGCCAGTGTTGTGTTAAATCGAAGCAGGAATAGTCACGGAAAGCTTGTAAGCCTTGCCAGTTGCGGCGTAAGCGTTGATAAAAACTGCCTGAGCCATAAACAAAATCCAGATAAGCTTTAAATTGCTGATAACGGAGGTCAGAATAGGGAAACCAATTAGGTTCTTTGGGTAGCGAGCTACGATTGGTTAAGCCAGAGACCGGGTAAGTGAAATTGCGTAAACCTTCAGCTCCGTGATAACGCCCGAAACCGCTGTTTTTAATCCCCCCAAACGGTAACGCAGGATGTCCTGCATTTTTTAGAACATCATTAATCACCCATAAACCGACCTGCAATTGCTCGGCAATACGTGTTGCTTTAGCAATATCCTTGCTCCAGATGCTGGCATTAAGGCCAAACTCACTCGCATTAGTTTGACGTATTGCATCAGCCGCGTCAGTAAAAGGCAACACCGCTAACAAGGGGCCGAAAGTTTCCTCGCGCATGATGCGCATCTCGGGACTTACATTCCATAACAAAATCGGCGTGACATAATTGCCGTGGCGTTGCCAAGGCGCGGATGCGGTTGCGCCTTTGGCGATAGCGTCTTGATAGTGCGCTTCAGTAATCGCAATCGACCGTTCTGTTGTCATTGCACCTAAATCACCGGCTGCGCCATGACCGAGTGTCAATTTTGCAGTGCCTTCAATCAGCTGCGTTAGAAAATGCGCGTAACAGGAGTGTTGAACATATAAGCGCTCTACGGCAACACAGATTTGCCCGCTATGACTGAATGCGCCATATAACGCGGCATCGCACGCGCGTTGCAGATTGGCATCGTCAAACACCAGCATGGCATCCTTTCCGCCTAATTCCAACAGCACGGGAATAGGATGACGGGCAGCGCGTTGCATTACTGCACGACCGGTCGCTAAGCCACCGGTAAAAAATACAAAATCAGGAGCGGCATCAATTAGCTGTTCACCGGTTTGCCCCTCGCCGATGACCCATTGCACTAAACCATCCGGTAAATCGAGCTGCTTAAATAACTCGATAATCACATGACCGATAGGTAGGCTTAATTCTGAGGGTTTCAAAATTACGGCATTGCCTGCGAATAATGCGCTGATCATAGGGACAACCGCTAGCTGAAAGGGAAAATTCCACGGTGCAATCACGCTGACCACGCCATACGCTTGGCGGCGAATACCGGCGGTTGCCCCCGGAAATGTCAACGGTGACGTAGCAACCGTTTGGTAGCGCAAAATATATGCGGCATTCTTTTCGTAATAGCGGATTAAATCCAGCGTCGGATAAATTTCACCCAGCAAGGCTTCGGTGCGAACTTTACCGGTCGTTTGGCAAATCAGCTCACAGAGCTGATCCAGATTTTCTTGCATCACCTGAGTTAAACGCGCAAGACGTTGACAGCGAGTGGCGACCGGCAATGCACTCCACGCATTAGCCGCGAGTCGTGCCGACTGTATTTTAGGCGGGATGGTCTCTGGGGGGGTGATCGTAAATTCCCCAATGACTTGCCCATCGATGGGTGAGTGTGCCAGCAAGCGCGTCATATTAAGCCTTGACCTTGTTCAACCAAGTACTTTGTTTGTTTCCATCGAAAGGGACGTTATGCTTTTGGCAAATCAGATTAGAGGATATGCGAGCAGATTCGTAGATGGTTGGCAGGCCACTGCCGGGATGTGTGCCGCCGCCGACCAGATAGCAATTAGCCAATTCTTCAAAACGGTTATGGGGACGCCAATACAGCATTTGGCTGAATTTATGGGATAAGCTAAACGTCGCGCCCTTATAGACAGACTCATCGCTTTCCCAATTGGCTGGCGTAATGATTTTTTCACAGTCGATATGCTGGCGGATATCGTGCAAACCGAGTCTAGCCCCTAATGTATCCAGCACTTGCTCGCGCACGTTTTGGCAATGCGCTTGCCAATCAATACCGCTGTCATTATTGGGCATGGGAACTAGCACATAGAGAGCCGACTTACCCGATGGTGCAAGATGACTGTCGGTGACTGAGGCATTTTGTACATAAAACGAGAAGTCTTCTGTTAAGGTTTTGTTAGTAAAAATATTGCGGATATTTGTTTGATAATCTTTGGCAAAAACAATAGTGTGATGAGGTAAGTCGTACAGTTTATCTAAACCCAGATACAGCATAAAAGTCGAGCAGGAGTAGTCACGTTTTTCCAAGTTAGCCTGACTGTATTTGCGTAAGGTACCGGGTGCAATGAGATGCGTCATCGCATGGGCAAAATCGGCATTAATGACAACCTCATCAGCGCGAATTTCGTCACCATTTTTAAGTGTGATGCCTTTGACCTCGCCATTTTCAATAATAAGAGATTCGACGGTTGCATCGGTGTGAATAGTATTGCCCATATCGCGAATGACTTGTGCCATTGCCTCAGCAATTTGGTTAAGTCCGCCCATGACATGATAAATGCCGTAGTCATGTTCCAGATAAGGCAGCATGGTGAACAGTGCCGGGCATTCCCAAGGAGACATGCCGAGATATTTTGATTGAAAAGAAAAAGCTAAACGCATTTTTTCTTGATCAAAATATTGTCCTAAGTTGTGAAAGACACTTTTAGGGAAGGCAAGCCAAGGTAAGGCGCGTAGTAAGTCCAGAGAAAAGAAAGACCTGAGGGAAGAATAGTCACGAGTAATACAAGGATATAAGCGGGCAAAACGTTGACGTTCATTATCGAGAAAGCGCTCATAACCTTCGCCTGATGCACCAAAAGCGCGTTGTAATTCGGCTCGCATGGCATTTCTATCAGAAAAAACGGATAGTTCACGATCGTCATAAATCAGGCGATACATGGGGTTTAGATTGACGAATTGCAGATAATCTTCGCTACGTCGTCCACACAGCTCAAACATTTCATCCAGCACCCCTTTCATCAGTAAAAAAGTAGGCCCGGTGTCAAATGTAAAGCCATTCATGCGAATGGCACGATTACGACCGCCAACCTCTGAATTTTTATCAAAAATTGAAACTTTAAAGCCGCGATGGCTGAGGAGCATACCAGCCGCTAAACCACCAGGGCCAGCACCGACAATGATAATGTGTTTTGGATTACGCATAATTATGAATTAGGGTTGTTTGAATGGGAGAAAATGTAGCCGCTAAGTATGAAATTACCAAAACTAGCTGTAATTATTCAGACGCCCTCTAAAATTATTGCGATTAAGTCGTCATTCCGGCGGGGGGCGTCGCTATCTCATTTATTTAGGGAGGGGTCTGAATAGTTACAGCTAGCTTAAGCTGGTATCGCATTATAAATGCTGGTATGGGTTTTAGCTCATACGCACCAACTTAGGAATGAGCATAAATTAATTTCGACAATAAGGCGATTGCTGAGATAAATTTAGCCAAAAATAAGTTTTTCCAAGCCTGAAAATGATTGAACTCTATTCAAAAGAAATTGCAGAACAAATGCAAGAATTGTATGGCCGCTTACCCGAAAAAAGCAGGCGATTATATGCGGGAGTAGAAGCGTTAAAACTGCCCCGAGGTGGGGTCAGTTACATTGCTTAGAAATGAGCATAAAATAACTTAGTCAATTGCTAAAGCCGTCTTTTCAGGGACGGAGGTATAGTTCCATTGCCTAAGGTGTTTATCAAAAACAATGCGCATAGATTCTTTAAATCCTGCCGCTACTTTTCTGCCTGTTGTATACACTTTATCAAGAATACATGCGACCACCTTTAACCCCGCCTTAGTGGATGCGTAGTTGAAGGCTGGTCAGAATAGCGCCCTGTAATGCACGCGTAATGTGCGGAAAAACACGATGTTCAATAGGGTTCCATTTGGAGGTGTACGGCGGATAATGGGCGATCCGAATCTCAACGCCAATCTCATCCGCCAAAGCCTGTAACTCTTGTTTGAAAATGTAGTGCCTGGACGAGTCCATCAACATTAAAATAGACGTTGCA
>CAJAVP010000007.1 GCA_903945375.1 uncultured Methylococcaceae bacterium
AAAAAAGCTGAGAACTATAGCAGCTAGCCTTCTTTCAATCCGAGTATTTTCGATTGCACTTCGGAGTTGAATCCACGTAATCAAAACCACCGCTATGTTCAACCTTATGAGTACAGACTTTAAGCCTAAGAATACCGTTCGAACTACTATAGCCAGTGTGGATAGCGGGAAGATCAATCTACGAGACAGGCTTTATAGCCTTAGGATCACTGCCGGGATCTGAAAGCCTACAAGCTTGAGCCGATGGCAAGCCAGGCTGAAGACATCAGATCCCGATTTAAAGCCATGTGCAGCACCAAAACAACTTACGTCACATTGAATCTTGCTTTACAACGGATGGGTAACAATCAGCACGAATTGCTTCGGGTTCTCGACAAGCCTTATTTACCGCTTCACAACAACCTGAGCGAACGGGATATTCGGGATTATGTCAAAAAACGAAAAATCAGTGGCAGTACACGCAGTGAGGCAGGACGACAGTGTCGTGATACCTTTGCCAGCTTAAAAAAGACCTGCCTAAAGCACAAGCAACGTTTTGGCATTATCTTAAGGATAGGCTGCTAGGCGGAAACACCGTTCCGCCGTTGCCTGATTTGATTCGGGCAGCGGCTACCTGTGGGTAATGAGAAGTTACACGGAATGTTAAGAATGCGATGACGCAAGGGGGGCGAATAGGAGACAATGAAATAGAATCAAAAGCGTCCAGCGGTTTGCGCGGCTCATTAGCCGTGACCGAATGACGATAATCGCAGTATCGCAACCATTAAATTGCCGACCGCTAGTAATGCTCCAAAGCTCCAGCGCATGAGGAGTTTGATTTCATGATGGCGCTCCATAATCTTTTGATGTTGCTGATGTTAGCTTATAGCACACAAAAATATTGTTAATTTCTCAAGGGCAGCTTTCAGCATCGATCAGGGTATCGCTTAGCCGTACTCAGCAAGTCTTTCCCATAATTTCAAACTTAACCCATTCGGCATGGTTTGTAATGGGTGCTCGGCTAACAATTTAGAATGACAGAGACCGGAGGGTCTTGGATTGACCTCTAAACATAGAAAGCTTAACTGTCCTTGTGCGTCATAATTTAGTAAAACATCCATACCGATGAGCAGTAAGCCGTTAAAGACACGGGCGGCTTGAATGGCTTGCTTGTGGAGCTGTTGCCAAGCCTTGACAGTAATAAGAATGGCTTGAGGGCTTGCACATCGAGTCACTAAATTAGAGAGCGCGTTATCAATGCTGATAATTTGCCCACCCTGTCCAACACTTGCGGGATGATAAATATCTTGACCTAATTGAGCATAACCCGATTCTAAAACATAGTGCTTACCATCGAAGGCTAAATTTAAGCGCAATGCCAAGCTGTGTAACTGACCTGAGGTTGGATGACGAAAGGCAACATTATCACAACGTTGTTGAATCAGGGTGACTCCTTGTGCCCAGCAGGTTTTTAAATGGGATTGTAATGCTGTTTGTACTTGTGCTTGATTATAATGAAAATAAGCCACACATTGCCCCTCAGTAGCTTGATTAGGTTTGACCACGATGTCTATTTGTTGCTCAAGAAACGTATAAGCGGAGCTTAAGTCATTAGGGGCAAGCACTTGGGTTATTGGAATAGAGATGCCCAAGTGCTGCCAAGCGGCGAGGGTGGCGGCTTTGTCGTCTGCTAAGTGTGCGACAGTGGCGGGATTTACTTGGGGGCAGTGAAAGCGTTGGGATAATTCTGCGTGCTGTGTTTGTTCTTGTGCGCCTAAACAAAGAAATTGCACACTATCGGCGGATATGGGAATGCTTAATCCCGTTTCGATGAAGCGAGCGGATGCAAAATCGTAGTAGATCACGCGTGTTAGCCGCTCGTGTTCATCGAGCCAATCGCTATGTACGCCTAAGACATTGGTTTGTAAACAGCCAAACCGATCACTATCATAAACATAGGCATCGACAATTAAGGGATAAAGTTCGTGAATAAACCCTATTGCGGCTGAAAAAATAACGGCGTGGTGGTGTTTCCCGGGGGCATTTTGGGCAAACTCCGCTGGTGTTGATAAGCTCAGTTTAATACACAGCTCAGGCGCGAGCGGCTCACTGCGTATGGTTTCTAAGACGAGTTCAAACAAGCGTTCACGATAGTATGTTGATTGAATAATCACTTTGTCCGCCGCTGTGCCGGGTAGTCGCTCGTCAGCTACCGCTAAAATTTCTGTAAGTTGTGTATTAAATTCAGCATAGACACTTAGATTAGCTTTTATTCGCGCGGCGTTAGTCTGGCAATCGAGTAGTAAATATTTTAAAAAAACATTGATTTCCTCAGTAGTGAATGCCGCATCAGGCTTTTTTGACAGGCTTTGGCGGGCGCGTTCAGCAGCGCTTTGCCATCGCGCTTCATTAAGATAGATTGACATCATTGCCCTTGAGAGCGCCTAGATACTGCTCTCCAGCACGATTTAAATCCCGCAAGACGATTCTCGAGTTGATTCCTACGTTGTCCCAATCGGGTGTTACACCAAGGGTTTGCGCCCGTTCTTGCTCGTGATAGGCTTCACGCAAGGCAACTCGATCCCATAGACCCACGCCTACATTTGGCTCAATTAACACTACACGCCAATCAATACAATGACCGTCTTGATTGACTATCGGCGCGATAAGGAAGTCGAGCATTAAATAGCGTGGAAAGCCATAAGAAACGCCTAATAAATCCTTACCAATTTGCCGACCTGTTTCTAGGGTGTACTGTTCTGCACAACGGGCTTCATATGCCGCGAGGGCTTCCATCACCTGACGACCTGCATACGCTAATTTGTTCAGTATCGTTGCTCGGTATTCAGGTCGTATCCATTCGGGGTGCAGTTGTTCCAAGATTCCGCCGCGCCCGACATTGGTAATTAATTGCCTACTATTGAGTGTTAGCCAATGTGAGCTATGCCATTTCTTTTCTAAATCAGATTCGTGTGGGTTGTCAGTCGATACGATGATGCGGTGTGAACCAAACAATGGCGTAAAGGGCTGACGTTGACGATTGACTGCGCCACCCCATTCGATAATTTGTCGATGGACAAACTGCCGCATAAACGCTTCCGTTGCCCAATGTTCCGGTGAGCTGACAATCACTTCTTGTATACAAACATGATGTTTTAAAGAAATTTGATAAATAAAGTCAATGGCTAGAGCGATTTGCGTGGTGTCTAAACGACCATCCTGAGCTTGTAATGAGAAGGCTTGAGCATTGCGTCCACCCGACTCGCTGGCATCTTTAATCATCACCAGCGGATGCCGCTGCGCGAAGGCTTCTAGGCCGGGGAAGTTCACGTCTGGCAATCCTTCACGTAGCCAAGTTTTTACTTGCATTTTATCGTGACTGCGAACGGTATTCTGGCTAAACCACGCGATTTCATCCGGTAATTCCACCTCAGTCTGTTGAAAAATGTCTTGATATTTGGCTTTATCGTAAGTTGTCCAGCTGTGAAATAGGGATTGAACGGTATAAGGCAAACCGCAGGCTTCGAGTTGTCCGCTGTCATACAGCGGATCGCCATGAAAAGGATAAACTAAAGCGGCAATAATCGGACGGGTAAACTGTGCCGCGATTCGGATGCCTTTGGGGTGCAAGTGCCGCGCTAAAACAGTCGCTTCGGCTTGGGAATAGCCTTTATGCTGAATCAAGGCGGCGGCGTAGGTGCTAGCATCGACATATAAATGTCCACTGTTAATGCTCACAACTGGATGCAGCAAGTCTGGCTGTTGGGTACAGCGGGCATATCGGGTGATTATCAAATTAGCCCCCGCTCGTCCTTCGGCGATTAATTGCTTTGCTAAACAAGGCCCTTCGGCAAGTGCACGAGAAAAATGCGTTCGACCTACAGGCGCGACAATAACATGATTAACTCGATGATCAGCGTCAATTAAAGCGGGATCAAATTCAGCAAAGACGATTGGGAGAGCAAAGCCGTCGTTACGAATAAACGCCAACTCGCGCAATTGGCCATAAGCCCGCCAGCTTTTTTCAGCACGCCCCGCAGCGCCTGCGCCAATGGCTTCGAGGGTTTTATCATTTAAGTCATTACCGATTAACAAATCTTGTTCGGTGCGGGGCAGCTCGCGTAGTTCCGTATGCTGCGTTACGATAAAGCGTAAATAACGATATAGCCAGCGGTGGCGTTCTACGGCGAGTTGATACAGTGCCTCAGCTTGAAAATCCAGGTAACCTGTGCCACGACTATAAACCCAAGGGCGATATTCGTAACTGTGATCGTTTAGCGTCTTGGCAAAAAAGCTTGCTAAGGCTCGCCAAATAGCCAGCGGATCGGCTGATTCTTGCGTCAATCCGAGGGTACTATCAATCGCTAGGCTAATATAAAAAAGTTCTGCACCTTGGGCAATTTGTTGCAAGCCTTGTTGTTGCATGTGCTCATCGTTCTTGCCTTGTCGAACGTGTTCACGCAGCTGTTGAGCCATGCGCCCAAAATCACCAATATCTTCATAGCCACCTGCGATTTGTTGATAAATCGCCTCGTTGAGTTGTCGCCCCTGATACAGTTGTTCGACACGTTGCCGCGCGTCTGATTGAGCATCGGTAAGATATTCATGGACTAAGGCGCTGAGTGCATTACGGGTGTGTTTTAGGAATGAGCCAAAACATGCTTCGGTGATGGTGTGGTGACCGTCGCCCAAAGTTTGCATGGCGTGTTGATAATGGTGGCTAAAATGTTCGTCAGCGGTGGCGATTTTGGCAAAACCAGCTTGACGTTGATTAAGTGCTTGTGCTTGAGCTATGCGAGCGGCCAATTGACGGCGAGTTTCCAGTGCGACCGTTGGCCGTTCTTCCATTGCCTTATTCGAGCTTTCAATGCCTTTTTCTTGTTGGAACGGTGTTTTTTGAGTGGCCGCTGGGGTAGGCAGCAAAATTTCCAGCAAAGATTCGTCGTCCTGCTGCGGACTTGCGCCTAATTGCTGGAGTCCTAGCGTAAACGCGGCTTTTACCCGTTGTTGCTCATCGGCACTCGCACCCATCAATAAATAGATGCCACCTAAGGCAAGAAAATCAACAAAGTGTAATTCCTTGAGTGCCAAGCCGCCGCCAATTCGGTCTAAACGTTCCGCACATAAGCGGTCGCGTGGTGAGCCACGTCGAAAACGGTTAAGTTTTTCGGTTTCCGATAACGTGGCTTGAATGTCTTGGTCATGGCGAAGGCTATCGAGCAATTGCTCATACACCCGTAAGGCTTGCTCAGGCCGTGCGCTAGTTAATGTGTGTAAAAGTTGCTCGGCACTACGCCGTTGACGACGCATTTCAAGTCGCCAATTTTCTATCGTTTCATGTCCTATGCCCACACAGAGATACACTGATTCTCGGCTTATGTTATCGCCGACGGCAAACCATAATTTCACTTCATTTTTATTCATGGCACGATGTCTAGCCCCAGCCGCACCATCTGCAATCACCAGCGCACTATTGGGATTTCCGGCTAACATGGATTGGCAAAGTTGAGCGGGATTCGCCAACAATGTCAGTAAACTTTGATGTGGAATACCGGTGTCGATAACATCGGCACCTTGCACGGCGTAGTGATAGTCACGTTCAGGGCCTAAGTTTGCTAAGGCTAGGACGTGCAAATGCCCTGCTAAGCGGTCGTGTAATTGCTTTTTTGCTAATGGACTTAAGTCAACGCGATGATCCCACTGACTAAGAGCAATTCCCCAGGTTGATAAATTGGCTTCGATTTCCTTGTCTGTTAAGCCTGCCGCGAGTAATTCTTTACGGGTCGCATCGGCAATCGCTTCTAATTGGGTGTCGCTGGTGTAATTAAGGATATCTTGCGTGGATAAGCCGGTTGGTGAAACAAGGCGGATGTTGGCAGGTGTTTGAGTGGGTGGGAATAACTCATGTAATTTTGATATAGCATCATTGTCATATTCATCAATCAGGAGGCGAGCTTGCAGCGTTTCTTGCCAGCCTCGTTGTTGGATGCTTGCAAAGCCTTCGTTCATTAATACCGCAACTATGCGCCCCTCGGTATCGAGCGCATTCAGCAAATGTTGGCTGGTACCTGCGAGAATTTCAAATTTACGCAAACCGGTCGCAAAGCGTGCATCTTGGGTGTCGGGTTTATACTCGGCGGTTAAGACTACGATAGCCTTTTCAATGCCGATGGATAATTGTGGATGACGACGCGCTGCTTCGAGTATGCCTTGACGAATAAGCCAAGCTTTAAAAAAGGGCATGAAGCGATTGACTTGCTCACCGCCGGTGACCATTTTGTGTAATCCCCAACCTGCTGCAAGGCTGGCAGCGACACGATAAGAGTCGCGTAATTCCGGTTGTCCTAGTTTATCGAGTACGTGAGCAATACGGGTAATTTGAAAAACGGGTAAGCCTTCGCGCACTGAAAAATAATCGTTTAAGCCGATTTGTTGATGCAGTTGTTCAGCCGCCCATTGCTCCCATTCTAGGGTTGTTGCAAATTCCATTTTGAGATTGAGTAACGCGGTGGCAAGAGTGAGCACATCCTGATGATAGCGTTCAGGTAAGCCCATTTGACGTAGTTTTTCTGCACGACTTAAGGTCAGTACAAATTCCAGAAACAAGCCGTCTTTAGGTACACAATAGCCACCATAGCCTTCACCGGCTGGATGAATAAAACGGTCATGCCGTAAGTTCATGAGATCGGCCATTGCTTCAAAATCTCCATGAGCCGATGCTGTGACCATCATGCCTAGCGCATTGGAAAAAGCGAAATGTGAGGCCATAGACGCATTCTCACCGGTTTTTAATATTTCAGGTTCGGTCAAACTGTCAAAAATTCGGACATCTTTGTTGATCAGACTATACAACTGCCGACCCGTTTGAGCAGCGGCACGGTCGGCACCGCCGATCCATTGCGCCCAAGTTTCCACCGACTCACGCTCGCGTTGTCCTAAATCGACTCGACTCGGTGTGTAAATGAGATGATAACGTTTGCTGCCACCGCTGGCTTGGAAATAATACTGTGGATGTAAGCTCAAATGATTTAAGCCGCTTTCTGCAATAATGGCCTTACGTGCTGTGGTTTTGCTGAGTTGTTGAAAACGGCGTAAATAGGTATCGGAGCAGTCGGACAACTCCCGATCTGGATGGCTCAAAATTAACACATGACGGCGAGCGGCAAAACGCATATAGGCGTGTAAATCTTGGCGGAGAAATTCGTCTTGCAAAACCCAGTGCAGCATCTCAGCTGATGGTGGAACGGTTATTTCACCCCATTGCGATAATACGCTGCTTGCATTGCGAGAAAGTACTTGAGCCAAAACTTCATTTTGTAAAGCGTCTAGGTGTTGTTGTAGATAGAGGTCTACTGTGGGCGGATCATTACAGTCATCGGCCTGACAGGATGATTGTCCGTATTCGGTTACTTCAAGCAATGCGCCTAAACAGGCTAATTCTTCTTGCAGCTGGCGATTTCTGTTAATCAGTCTGAACACCGCCGCGCGTTGGCTGAGTTGCTCATTGACACAACTTTCTTCAATCTCAACCCAAATACCCAATTCATGACAAAGTTTGACGCCTAAATGAAACAGCCGGGTCGCATAAAAGGCTTCGCGTTCGGCTATTTTTTCATGTAAATCAAGGTCATCAACAATATTAAACAAGGCCATTGATTCTTCTAGCCAGGTGCGGATATAGCCTTCCGTCATGCCGGCAGATTGCGTGGTCAACACATGCAGGGTGGGTAAAACGCGACGCGGTTTTAAGGCGTTTGGCGCAAGTCGATGGATAGCTTTGGCTAAGTCTTGCTTAAATCCCATGGCGTCTAAGAGCAGTTTGACTGTATTGAACCAAGAGCCCGTTGTTTGCACGGCGTTGTTAAGCGAGCTTAAGAGGTCATGATCGAGGATAACTTGGCGTAAAGCATCTAACGGTGTCAGTACCTCAGTTTCAATTAACTGTTGAATGGCACTGATGTGTTGGCGATACAACTCGCCGATGTACAGCGCAACAGCGGCAATGTCGGACGGATGAACTAATTCAGGGAAGCGTTCTCTAGCCAGCGATAGCCATTCACTTTCTTGAACATGGCGCAGATTTATTGCCCAAAAATCGGCCATTTCTTCACGGAATGACACTTCCATACCAGAAATATCAATGAGGGTGTGGGTGGTTTCTTGGCCGTCTTTGACCACGACTTCTTCTTTGATAAATAAAGGAATCGCTTCAATCCAATGGTCGGCGACTGCCAGCCAACCGTAATCTGGACTGCTATAAATACGATCGCCAGCCAAGCGCATGAGCTTGCGTAGATTGTCTGCTTTACCTAAATAGGGTTCTTGAAATTCGTTAATTTTGATGAGTAAATGTGAGCCGCTGGGCGATGGACGTTGACTCATCACGACATAAGCGGCATGACGCTGTTTGGCTGCTAACAAGGTTTTTCGTAAACGATTGGTCAGTGTTAAGCAGAGCAAGGCTTGGTTGGTAATGGCGTGGTAGTCAGTAGGGTGATTTTCAGCGGGCAATGGATCGGGGTGATTTTCTATTTGTAAGCGTGAATGGACTAACTCAGCACTTAAGGCACGCTTTTGTTCTTCCAAAACGGCTTCTTCAAAACGCTCACACGCGCCTTCAAAGGCGATTAGTGCAATCTCATCAGGACTATTTAATAATTGCCGTAACACACCGGCACTAGGCTGCAAAGCGGGAATGTGGGTTGTTAATACGGACAGTTCAGCAGCAAGCTCATGCCAGGTGGACTCTGGCTGTACTAAAACGGCATTGGCAAATAAGGTTGCCTGATTATGAAACGCGCGACTCATGCGCCCAAAAATCAAGTGTTGTTGTGCGTCATGAACTTCACTGGCAATGCGTTCAATATTGCCGCGTTCAAGTGCTCTATCATAACCACGTAATAAGCGGTAAAGCTGGGCGCGTTGTTCGTCTACCGGGCTTTCAGTTGCCATGATGGCTAGGGCTTGTGCGCGAGAATAGGGTAAATCTATTCGATCTTGACCTAATAACCAAGTGGTAGGCAGCGCAGTATTGTCTGCTGAGCCATAACGGAGGCGTTGTAGAAATTGCGTTAATACGTTTCCGCTATCTAAAACTGGGCTGGTTAGCACCTGTTGTATGGCATCTTGCTCTGCCTCTGAAAAGCTAAGATAAAACGCTATCGCTTGGTTTAAAGCCTGCGGTGGCGTCCAACCGAGATAGCACAAAAAAAGCTGAACATGGCCTAAGGCGAATAAACATTCAAGCCCGGTTTTTTTTGAGGATTCTGAGAGTGCCGTTGATTCCAGTAGGTTAAGGATTTCGCATGAGACGTACAACACATGGGCTTCACGCTCGAGCGTGATAAGACAATCTAGTCCGCTCATAATCTGAAGTGTTATGTCGGCATCCGTCAGGTTTGCAAATAACGCGCTATCGTGCGGGGCGTTTTTGAGATATCGACTTATTCGGTCTAGGGCGTGTTGAAGATGTTTGAGGGTTAGTTGCACATTGATATCGGTGACGTTATCTGCACTAATTTGCCAATTGCCAGCAAAGCGATATTCGCCTTTGTGAGCCTCCGTGCCTAAGCCGCGACGCGCCTGCCAAGTGCCCGTGTCAGAATGAAAAGTGTCAACCAAACGTAAGGGAAAATCGATTTTATTCACAGACACCGCACTCAAGCTCCAAGCGGCTTATTTGTTCTAACATATTCATTAATTAATTCCATAAAAGTGAAGACACTCTGCTTATGAGCTAAGTTGAGAGAGATAAGCAAACGTGTTGGCTAAGTAGAAAGTATTTTCAATGTGTTGTTTATTAATAATTTAGCTTCGTTCAATAGATTTAAAGACATGGTGGGCGATAGTCCGCCGTCTAATAATTTACTGGCTGCAGGGATAGACGTAATAACTGGCAATTGGTTTTGCTCTGTTCGACCCATTTCTGCATGTAAACGCGCAAGAATAACGACATCGGTTAAATCTAAATGCGGACTTGCGTTATATTGCCAATTCGTCGAAGACAGTGGAACCTTCAGCATCTCATCCGAAAAGCCCCATTCAAACAAAATCTTATAACCAATTGGCCCTTTTACGCAGGCCATAACATGTTTTAGATCCTGCTCATTATAAAAATCTTTAGGTAAATTATCGGCGAAGTTTAAAAATGGAATCACGCCAATATCGCAAATTAAGCCTGCAAGCAAAGCTTCTTCGGGTAAGAGCCTGTTAGAAAGTTTTGCAATCATAAAACAGAGTGCTGAAATATAAATGCTGTGCCTCCAAATACGTTCCAGTGCATCTTTCATGGTACTCGAGTGGCTTTTAAAGACGTGCCGTAATGCAAGGCTGGTGACAAGGTTGCGTGTCACGTCTAAGCCAATACGATTAATCGCTTCGAGGCAAGAGTTGGCAGGGATATTACAAACATACAAGGGGGAATTAGCCATTTGAATCAGCTTAGCGGAAATGACCGGATCTAATTGAATGATTTTTGCTATTTCTGAAATCCCTAGGTCTTGCTGCATGGCGTGTCGCAATTTTACAGCAATTGTGGGCAGACATAATAATTCTTGTTTTTCATGGGAGTAATACTCAATAAACGCTTGCATTAAACGATTATTTACCAGTGAATCCGGAATAGTTAGTTGCGATAATTTATCTTTACTGGCGTCGCGGTTTGACATGATTTTTGGCGATACTCGAAGCAAACCAACTTCTGTTTCGGCAATTGCGGTACTGTCATGTATGACCCCCGTGCTCAAGGGGAATCGGGCTTTTGCTGTGCCATTTTTGACGATATAACTGCTGTTATCAGGTTTGAAAATCGTCACGCTACCTTCTAGTAAATAAAGTGCGGCATCGACAGGCTCACCTATTTTGAAAAGTATGGCATCTTTGGAGTAAATTTCAGGCTTTAAATTTGTTGCAAACGCTTCTATCGTTTCTGCATCGAAATTTCTTATGGGGATAAGCTCTTTTAAAGCCTCTAAGGAAACAACCTCTGATACCTTGGTAACAACGGGTTCAAGCTTTTTTTTGTTTTTTAAAAAACCGGGTAAAAACGACATGGTTATCTAAAAACATCCCGTGGCTTATGTGGCAAAAATAGCGGTAACCAATAATAATGGTCAACCTAGGCTGAGGCAACAAAAATAATAATAGGGATTGGAATATGGCGGTTAGAATTCAGGACTTTCTTTCGTTAAACCAGCCAATTCTTTGGGTGAGTCGTTTTTAAAACTCCTGGATTCAACGCATTAATTCAAGCTTGTGTACATTTTTCACAAAAACATTGTTGTTTAGCTGTTAGAATAAAAACTCCAATATCAAGAAACAAAAAATGCAAAGAGATTGATGATATTGGGCTATGACTTAACACATACTCCGATCTAATTTTTTTAACCTACACAAAGGTGATTATTATGGCTAAAGGTTTTAATATCGTTCCTAGCAGTTTTATTACTAAAGAAGATGGTTCTATTGTGAATTTGAGTGTTTCATTGACTCAAGCCCCTACGACTGATCGTTTTGTGACTGTTAATTTTTCCAGCTCTGATACGTCTGAAGGTGTACTCTCTAAATCCGCGTTAACATTCGATTCTAATAACTGGGATGTACCGCAAAAAATTATCGTAACAGGTCAAAATGATTACCTGTTAGATGGCTCAATTTCTTATTTAATCAATGCCAGTGTGGATTTGAGCTCGACTGATGTGGATTATCGTCAAATGTCGATCAATCCAATCAATTTAAAAAATGCAGAAGATGCAACCGCTACCATTTTGACTGTTGATACGCCACGCATTCCAGCAGGCACACCAATGGATACACCATTAAAAATTTATGGTGACACTATTGTTGATTTGACTGTCGTTGATTCAAAAACCGGTCTGTTCAAATCGACAAGTCAGTTGAATGCAAATGACGTGATGCAAGGCTTAGATGCTAATGACACGTTATATGGCGGAAACTTGCAAGATGATTTGTCAGGTGGTAAAGGCAATGACATATTATATGGCGATGCCGATGAAGATTTCTTATACGGTCAAGAGGGCAATGACACACTGTTCGGTGGCACCGGTGCTGATTCGCTGCTGGGTGGCTCAGGTAATGACGTATTGAACTGTGGCGATAACGATTTGGCCGCAGATACCATGAGCGGTGGCACTGGTAACGACACCTACTACATCGGCTTCGGTGTTGATGATGTGATCAAAGACAATGGTGCATCGACGGATGTTGATACCGTCATTATGCCATTCAACATGAGAAGCTATACGCTACCCAGTTCAATTGAAAACGGCACTATCGCACCGAGTACTGATGCGAGCAGCTTGACAGGTAATACAGCAGATAACGTATTAACGGGTAACGACGGCGCTAACAAATTGAATGGTGGCGCAGGCGATGACTCATTAAACGGTGGTAAAGGTAACGATACCATTTCAGTGGGTACGGGCGCAGACGTGGTAGATGCGGGTGTGGGCAACGACAAAATTACGGCCGGTACGGATAATCTGGGTGACAGCTTATCAGGCGGTGCAGGTAATGATTCGGTTGCAGGCGGTTCTGGTGCGGATTCTGTGGCCGGTGGTGAAGGCACGGATAGCGTTAATGGGGGTTTAGGAAACGATGTAATTGATGGCGGTGCAGGTCGCGACTCATTATTTGGTGGTGCAGGTAACGACACGTTTGTCTTTGACACACCAGTCACACCAACCACGGCTGATGTGATTCAAGATTTCGCGCCGATCAATGATGTTATCAAGTTAGATAATACGATTTTCACCTCGTTGACTATTACAGGAACATTGCGTGTGGAGAGTTTGGTTATCGGTTCAGTTCCCACGGCCTTAGATGATTTCATTATTTATAACCCAAGTAATGGCAGTGTTTCTTATGACGCTGATGGCGCAGGTTCTGGTGCAGCCGTACAGGTTGCGGCAATTGGTGTCAATTTAACCATCACCAATGCTGATTTTATTGTCGTTTAATCGTTAGTATGGTTTGTTCGGCTTGTCTTGGTTAAAACGACAAACCATTAAAAAACATAATTATGAGCCGTTTATTCCAGAACAACAGGTTTAAACGGCTTTTTAATTAAGCCATATTGTTTCTTGTCAATTTTCTGGCTGCCCATTTTTTGCTAATGCGATAGCGCCAAAAATACGTGATACCAAAATACCCCGCACAGGAACAGCTCATCCCTAAGAGCAAACAACCCAGTAAAAAAGGTTCCCAAGCATTGCTCAAGCCAGACATCACGCTATCTAAAGAAAATTCAAAATTATCCGTCGGCGCAGGTCGTCCTAAAAACCAAAGTCCTAAACGAAATGCGCTATAAAAAAATGGTGGGATAGTGATAGGATTGCTGAGCCAAACCAGCATTAACGCAATGGGTAAATTAGCACGGTAGAATAGGGCACTACTGGCGGCTAACATCATTTGTCCCGGTACCGGAATCCATGCGGCAAACAGTCCTACGGCAAAGGCTTTGGCGACTGAACGTCGATTAATGTGCCAGAAATTGGGATCATGCAGTTTGTCACCTAGAAACTGAAGATTTTTATGGTTTTTTACCCATTCAGGGTCGGGCATAAGCTTGTTCAGTATCAGTTTTGGCATGTTGATTACCTTTTATTTGAAATTTCTGCCAGTTTAGCAGACTTATGTTGTGCAATAGTTACAGGGCATTGAAATGATGTTTTCTGCATTGGCTTTTTTAGCGGGTGTTTTACTGGTTCAGCAATTCCCTGAATTACCTAATGATGGCGTGATAGCCACTTGCGTTGGTGTGGCACTGGTATTCGCGTATTGGCGATATTGGCGTGCTTGTTTAGTATTGGTCGGCGTAGTTTGGGCGATAGCGTTTGCAATGTACCGATTGGCGGATCAATTATCGCCAGACTTGGCTGGTGTTGATCTGACAGTGCAGGGAATTGTGGTTGATCTGCCGCAACACAATGAGAAACACGTGCGCTTTGATTTTGCACCGACACCACTGACACCACCAATGTTGCAATTACCTTCTAAATTGCGTTTAAGCTGGTATTACCCCGAGGCTAAACTTAAAGCCGGCCAACGCTGGACGTTTACTGTGCGTTTAAAGCCGCCGCACGGTAATTTAAATCCAGGCGGTTTTGATTATGAGCGTTGGTTGTTCACTGAAGGTATTGGTGCAACGGGTTACGTGCGCCCCAATCCAAAGCCCAACTTTATGGGAATGGCGGGCAGTGGATCAAGATTGGCGATCTGGCGACAAGCGATTACTGATCAGTTGTCTCCAGATTGTCACCATTATGGTTTGTTAAAAGCTCTGACGATTGGCGATGCCAATTGTATTTTACCTACCGAATGGGAGGTGTTTCGCAAAACAGGCACCACGCATTTAATGGTTATCTCAGGCTCGCATATTGCTTTAGTTGCCGGATTGGTTTACTTGCTCATGCGTAGAATCTGGGTTTGGTTGGGTGTGTTATCGTGGTCTCCGCAACGTGTTGCGGCTTGGCTGGCTTTATTTTCAGGTATTGCTTATGCGGGTCTAGCGGGTTTTTCAATACCTACCCAACGCGCTGTCATCATGCTCTTCATGGTGATGCTGACAATTATCCAACAACGTCACAGCCAACCGTTTAATATTTTGGCGGTGGCGTTGCTGGCAGTATTAGTGTTTGATCCTTTGGCTGTTTTGTCACCGGGTTTTTGGTTATCTTTTTTGGCGGTGGCATTGATTATTTACGTGTCAGCCGGACGGTTAGGGAAATTTAGCGGTTGGGTGGAAGCGCTACGGATCAATTGGGCGACGTCGTTAGGATTAGCTCCGTTGTTACTCTTGTTCTTCCAGCAAATGGCCTTATCTGCGCCATTGGCCAATTTTATTGCTGTGCCTGTTATTAGTTTTTTAATTGTGCCAGGGGCATTGTTTGCGGTACTACTTCTACCCGTTTGGCGAGTCGGTGCTGATTTTTTGTTTTTCTGGCTGGATTATGTGTTACAAGCGTTGTATGGCCTATTAGAGCAACTAGCTACGCTGCCATTTGCTGTTTTAAATCATCCTCAGCCGCCTTTTTGGACGTTAGTATTGGCTATCCCAGGAATATTATTGTTATTAGCTCCTAAAGGGATGCTAGCACGTTGGTCAGGTTGTTTGATGTTATTACCTATGGCGTTTACGATGCCCGAAAAACCAGCCCTTGGAGAGCTTAGCTTTACGCTGTTGGATGTGGGACAAGGACTATCGGTAGTCGTACAAACCGCTGAGCATTGCTTAGTTTTTGATACCGGAGCGAAATTTTCTGCGGATAGCGATAGGGGGCAAACGGTCGTCTTACCCTTTTTACGTTTACAAGGTATTCATAAGCTCGATCAATTAATCATTAGTCACGGCGATAATGATCATATTGGCGGTACGGCATCTTTATTACGAGAAATTCCCACCGAACAGCTATTTAGTAGTGTGCCGGAACAATTGAGCGACTATGGCTCAATGCCTTGTAGGGCAGGGCAGTCATGGACGTGGGATGAGGTTAATTTTACGATGCTATCGCCGGATTCACGCTTGTTGACTTCGGATAATGACAGCTCGTGTGTGCTGAAAATCACCACGGCCTATGGCTCGTTGTTATTAACGGGCGATATTGAAGCAGGGGCAGAATCGTGGTTGCTGGATAATCAGCGCGATAAGTTGCAATCAGATGTTTTGCTTGCTCCCCATCATGGCAGCAATACGTCTTCAACATTGCCTTTTTTAAAAGCGGTGCAGCCGAAGATGGTTTTGATTCCGTCTGGTTATCGTAATCAATTTGGACATCCACATCCAGCGGTACTCAATCGTTATCAGCAGCTTGATATCAAGTGGTTGAGTAGTGCCAACAGTGGTGCAGTGCAGGTGCTAATCAATAAAATTGGTTTGACAGTGACGAGTCAACGTCAAGAGTTTGCAAAGTATTGGCAAAGCCGAGAACGAGCGATTTGGAATTCAACATTTTTGACGGTAGATGAAAAGCAATAATCGGTTGAAGTCTGCTTAAAATGATTGGGCACAAAAAAACGAACCCAAAAGCCGCGATTCTTTTGGGTTCGTTTTATGTTTAATTACGCTGGAGTAACGTTTTCGGCTTGTGGGCCTTTTTGACCTTGGGTCACTTGCATGGTAACTTTTTGACCTTCACGCAAGGTTTTGCGGCCGGTGCCGTTAATTGCGCTGTGGTGAACGAAAACATCTTTACCACCTTCTTGTTCAATAAATCCAAAACCTTTTTCATCATTGAACCACTTAACGGTACCTACTACTTGATCTGACATATCACACTCTTAACTAAAAAACGCCATGACTGGCTTTAAAATCCCAGACTTAAAAAGACTGGCTTAAACTTGAACTGCAAGCAATGGTAGCACTAAAAAGATAGGTTGGGCAAAACATTTTGGTTAAGAATGAATTATTTCAATAGACATCTGGCATTGCTTGGATGATACGGAAAAGTTTTTGAATTTTGAGTCAGCAAAAGCTGGATATTGGCTTTTAAAAAAAGAGAAGATAAGCCATTTTTACGGTAAAAAGACACCCAAATGGGTGATGTTATGAGGCTTTTGAGCCAAGCATAGACTTCGCCAAACGTTTTCGATCAAAAAACTGATGAAGCAGTAAAGCCATTAAAATCAATAAACTACCGCTTATTATCGTCGTATTAAGCGGTTCCTTATTAACAAAATGACCAATGAGTAAGGCCATTACCGGACAAATCAAGGTAATTAATGCCACTCGCGTCGCAGATAAATGCAACAAAAGATAGTAATAGAGAATAAAACCGGCAGTCGTTGCTATCATGCCTAAATAAGCGATAGCCATTAACGTATTCACTGATAAGGTTTTTGGCACATGTCCGTCAAAAATACTCCATGTCAATAAATAAGCCGGCAAAGCAAACAATAAGCCACCAGCAACTTGCGATAGCGCAGGTATTTTGGCATCAATTTGTTTGACCCAAACTGAACTGCTCGCTTGCAACACGGTAGACATCAAAACGCCCGCTATTCCCCATTCAGCATGAAGTCCAAACTGGAGCGCGAAGCCAAACATCAGATACAGCCCTGCCAATCCGCACGCATAAGACAGTAATTTCCCTAGAGTCAAACTGGGTTCATGTAGCCACACGGCCGCCAATAAGGCGGTAATGAGCGGAGATAATCCCGAGATTACTGAAATCCATCCTGATGGGATAAATTGCGCGGCCCAATAAACGACCAACATTGCGCCATAGATTTGCAGCGCAACGGCGAGATACGTCCACCGAGCTTTAGCGTGCCAAATTAAAGCTTGACGCTTTATCGCCAAAATCAGCACTAAACACAGGGCGCCAATCAGCATACGAGCGGTTACGCCAAATAAGAAGCCAGCTTCCTCGCCGCTCCATTTGATAGCCAGAGGGGTCGTTGCCCAGAGCAGGACTAGGCTGATATAAGCGGAATAAATGGGCATGGGAGCTGTTTTTCGTTGACTGAGCGAGTTGAGTTTACGTGTATTTTATATATTTGAAGCGAGGATCATCGGGCGTACCTTTTAACGCCCCATTTTCAGTGGCGGGTTGCCACATCACGACGGCTTCAATTTTCTGTGCCAGTGCAAAATCTTGATCGGTAATACCATGAGCTGAGTGAGTCATAAGCTTAACAATAACAAACGCATACGAGACAGTCAGGTCAGGATGATGAAAGGCGGCTTCAGCCAAATGACCGATAGTATTAACGACCATTAACGTGGCTTTCCAGCCACTGGTTTTATATTTGCGACGAATCCAGCCGCCTTCAAAATACCATTGTGGAAGCTCTACATGTAAACGCTCGTTAATTTCGGCTTCGGAGTACGTTTTTATTGCAGCAATTCTCATTATGACCCCAAGCTATCCTATTTCCGGCTTTCGGGGTCGGACAATTGAGTTTTTCGGATTATGAGACCAGCCCTCCAACATAAAATCGAGCAGATGCTCCCAGCTATCAAAGCACAAGTAAGTTGTC
>CAJAVP010000008.1 GCA_903945375.1 uncultured Methylococcaceae bacterium
ATGGGTGATTGGTTTGGTTTTGTGTTTGATGGATGCAAGCCATTTGCCGGTAATCTCTGCAAAGCTGCCAATGATAGGCAAGCCGTCCTGTTTGCGTTGGGCATTGTCTTGATCAATCTTTGCGGCTTGTTTGCTTTGTTTTTTGATCTCGCTGGGGTCTATACCGTTGCTGATCTGATTGTGTGCCATCGCGGCTTTATCTCTCGCATTGGATAGGGTTGTTTTAGGATACACTCCAAGCGATAGGGTTTTGCGCTTGCCCTCATGGGTGTAATCGATTCGCCACCATTTTGAGCCATTAGGCTTAACCAATAAATAAAGGCCTTCGCCGTCATTTAGGCGTTGGCTTTTGTCGCTTGGTTTGGCGTTTAGGATTTTCTTATCGTTCAGTAATTTTTTTGCCATTGCAGTAAACCAGTCAAAATGCAGTAACTTTTTAGCCGTTAAAAATGTTACTGTAATAGTTACTGCATCAATAGTCGAGTGTTACTGCATTTCGATGGATTTCGTTGGACAATAAAAAACCCGCTAAGCCTTATGACTTGCGGGTTTATGTATCTCTTTGCACGTCTTCAAACACCTATTGAGTACCGAGAAAAGGACTTGAACCTTCACGAGCTTTCGCCCACTAGCACCTGAAGCTAGCGTGTCTACCAATTTCACCACCTCGGCTTAAGTGTAGCAAAGCCAACTTGAGGGCGAACTATACTGATTCACCTGATTATTGTCAATCAACCATTTAAAACCCCAGACTAAAAATTCTTTGCAGCAATGGCTAAAGCAAGCCTTGTAATCAGGGCGAGTTTTATTAAAAACAGCAGGTTAAAAAATCAATCTACCCACTTATGGCATCATTGACATAAAATATGAAGTAGGTAGTAACCTATAAACTATCCCAGAGTAAATTGGATAGTCAATAAATCGCCCTTGTCCTTGTAAACCTATACACCGGAGAAAGCACCATGAGTAATAAATCGTCCTTTTGCGTCAGCTTGCACCTGCTAGGCGTTATTTGGGTGGGATCAATCCTGCCCTATGCTAATGTATCCGCTCAAGGCGGGATTGCTACCGACGGTAGTATGGGGCTTGCACAAACCCTAACAGGTCATCAAATTACTATTCCTCAAGATTTAGGGAAAATTGAAGGACACAATCTATTCCACAGTTTTTCTGAGTTTAATATCAACAGCGGACAACTCGTCGAATTTAGCGGCGGTAACACATTACAAAATGTCATTTCCCGGGTCACTGGCGGCGATCTCAGTCAAATTAATGGGGAATTAAAATCCAGCATAGCGAATGCTAATTTTTACCTTATCAATCCCAATGGGGTTATCTTTGGTGCCGGAGCTGTTGTTAATGTCCCTGCGGATTTCCATGTCAGTACCGCCAATCAAATCGGCTTTGCCGATGGCAACGTGTTTTATGCCGATCAAAATAGCAATACCATCAGTAGCGCGTTACCTTCAGCATTTGGTTTTTTGGACACATCAGTCACGAATAATGGCTTGCTGGCTATCGACAACGGTGCACAAATTCAGGTAGCAGACGGGCAATCGATTGATATCAGTGCCAGAAACATTGAGATTAACCGTCCGCTTGACAGTGCAACACAACTGAAAGCGAATGGCGGTGAAATTCGCTTGATTGCTTTACAAGGTAACGGTGAAATCAGTTTACTGAAAGATATCAATGGTGATCTACCTCTCCCCATTGCCATTCCTGCTATCAGCAATGCAGGGCAAATCACCATTAGTGCAGATAATTTGGACTTAACCAATGCCAGCCTTGAAACCAGCGGGAATGGAGGTGGACGTATTGCCTTATGGGGCGGAGAAACTAAACTTATCAACAGCGCAGCTTTTGCGGATAACTCCGGGGTATCGGATGCCAATAGCGGTAAAGGTGTTGAAATACAATCCTATTCGTTAAACCAAAATAATAGTTGGATTTCTGCCGATAGTTATAACGCAAATGATCCGTCATTGGCGGCGGGTAACCCGGGCAACGTATTAGTAAAAACAACAGATGCGATTGTCCTTAGTAATAACGCTTATATTAAGAGTAATACCTTTTCACAAAGCAATGGAGGTAATCTGATAGTTCAAGCTAAAACGATTACTTTGGAAAATGGAAGCAACTTTTCTACGTCCACGCACAATAAAGGTGATGCCGGTAACATAATGGTCACCACTGATCGACTAAGTATTGATAATCAAAATAACAGCCGCTTAACAGGTATTCGCTCTTCAGCATTACGCGATAGTCATAACGCTAATGCCGGAACTATTACCGTTAAGGCTATCGATTTAGCCATTATCAATGGAGGGCAAATCACTACATCCACCTTAGCTAAGGGTAATGCCGGTAATGTCGATATAACGGCACAGCATTTAAGCATTGACAATCAAAGCAATGAAACCCCTAATGTGACGGGTATTTTTTCAGAATCCAAATCTAATGATAGAGAGCCTTCCAATAGCGGCGGCCAAGCGGGCGGCGTTACTATCAAAGCGGATAATTTGGCTATTCTCAACGGCGGTATTGTGTCTACCTCCACTGACACCGCTGGCGATGCAGGGAATATCGCCATTAACACAAAATCTCTCACAATCAGCGGTCAAAGCCCATTCGACACCGGAATTTTCTCGGAGGCCAAAGCGGCCAGCGGTGGTCAGGCGGGGCGACTATTTATAACCGCTAGTCAATCCATCCACTTACGAGGCTTTGGTAAAATCAGTATCGAGAATGCCGCTCATGCTACTAATTTAAAGTCCATTAAAAACAGTACGATTAATATCAATACACCGGATTTGGATTTATTGAATAGCACTATTAGCACCAATGCCAGCGGCAATGTCGCAGCGGGTGATATTAACCTAGCACTTGGCCATTGGTTGACGCTGGATTCCTCTTCAATTAACACCCGAGCGTTAACCGGTAACGGTGGCAACATCAAAATTGGGCAAGATTGCGACTTAATTCAGATGCACCATTCGACATTTGAAACCTCTGTCAGCGAAGGTAATAGCAAAGGCGGTAATATTGATGCGGCTACCCAGGTATTAGTCATGAATGCTGCGTTAATTCAAGCCAATGCGGATGGTGGCTTTGGTGGTAACATCACAATCAATGCACAAGCACTGATTCCTAGCAGTAATTCATTGCTATTAGGTGGTGCACGCTTTGATAGAGTGGCGTTTGAACCCCGTTTTAACTTAATACAAGCCGCCTCTCGTGCGCGACTGGATGGTCAATTAAGTATCACCTCACCGCAGTTAAACTTGAGTGGGCTTATTGCCAATCTTGGACATCCACAATTTAATACAGATATGATTAGTCCTGATTACTGCGGCTTAGGTTTAGGCAGTTCACTAACACGTCAAGGCGCAGGTGGTTTGCATTCTAAAGGTGGAGATACGTTGTTCTATTGAGCGTAGTCGAAGCATAGCAACCTCAACTGGTTATTTATTTTTTGCGAGTTGTCATAGAAAAAACTGGATTAAGCCAGCACAAACACGGAGCACACGTTGATTCGAATTATTTTTATTTTGCTTATTTTTTTTATTGGCTATTTTTTTATCAAAAAACGATTCCCGCAATTGCCCAATCTCAGCAAACAAACGATAAAAAAACTCTTAATGGGTAGTTTGCTCATTATTTTTCTCTCTTTATTGTTAACCGGTCACTTAAATAGTCTGATGGCTTTATTCGGCCTAGGCTTGGCGGCTTTACTAAGATTTATGCCGGTTGTTTTACGCTATGTACCGTATTGTTTTAATTTATGGCAAACCTTTAGGCAATCTCACGCCACTTGGTCAGCGACTCAGACACGTACTCACCAAAACAATCAGATGCCACCTTCAGGCGTTAAAGGGAATATCTCAGTAGAAGAAGCTTATGATATTTTAGGCTTAAAATCCGGCGCATCAGAGCAGGCAATTATTGCCGCGCATCGAAAACTTATGCAAATCAATCACCCTGACCGCGGTGGCTCACCTTATTTAGCCGCGAAAATTAATCTAGCCAAGCAGCGATTATTGAAAAATCGTGACTAAGGAATGCGCATAAATTAATTTCGACAATAAGGCGATTGCTGAGCTAAATTTAGCCAAAAATCGGTGTAGGATGTGTTCAATAACGATGCCCGGCTGGCTGGCATTACCGACGCTAATTTCCAATTCGTAATGCCCCGTCCATGCACGAAAGACTGTACCGCTTTGAAGGTCTGGCAGCAGCCTGTACATTCGGCTGGATAATGGGGCTGTATTCGGGTGACTTCCAAGGTAAGCTCGCGACTATAACCTTGACTACCTGTGCGCAGCCCTGGTTTCCCCCTCTTTTTCGTGGTTGGGATAGTCTCTGAATTGGCGGTTTCTGGGGTGTTTGGCGGTGTTGGGCTGTCTTGAGTTTGCGTCGTTCCTGGCTCTCCCGGTTCAACTGTGTGGTCATCAACAATGGCTTCGGTTGTGCGAGGCGTCTCTTTGGTGTCTGCGCTTTTCCACGGTTCACGGGATGACGGGGCACTGAACTTGTTTCTGGAGTCCAGTTCAACCGCTCCCGAGCTTCCTTCAAGTCCACCAGCAGCTTCTTACTCAATGAACGCAAGTTATCCTCTGGCAGTGTATCCAGATAACTCGTATTTAGTTGGGTCAGGTCGTGGTCGCTTAGTGTCATGTGCTATCGTTTTTCTTTTTTCGCGGGAAAATGCTAGGTTTTTTTAATGTAGGGGCTAAACGGTTACAGGCAAATGATATGAACTGGGAAAATGATCGCGGTTACACCATAAATGGCACGAATAACGACAGTGAACTGGATCGGGTAGCTATATTTGTATTTAGAACAAAAACCGGCATTTTGTGGATAGACATTGGGTATCTTGCCCCGTGGAATAGTAGTCATGCCTCACACCAATTCGATGGTGTTATCACCGAGTATGAAGACAGGATTACGTTTAACAATGATCGGTTTAACTTGGTTATTGAGCCAATGGGTGATGATAAATTGAAAAATGAGTTTGAAGTGTTTATGAAAAACAAAAAGACGAACTATTTTGCACAACGCATATTCATTAAGGATGTCTTCAAAAAAGACATTAAGCCAGAACTCAGTTATAATTTAGGTAACTTCTCATTAGTCACAGGTAAGCTTATTTTTCAATGACTTAAATTTGTGAAAATTCACTAAAAATCGTATTTTTGACCCCCTGTGAACAACAAATCAATAGCTTACCACGCATCGACATTAAGAATAACGTTTAGCATCAGTTTTAAAAGATTTTTTAGCCATATAAGTCTTTGATTTATAAGCCACCTGCAACTAATGAGAAGTTACGATTTATCAACATAACTATCTGATTTATGGATGATTTTCCTTAACTTAATGGCAGTGATCTATGGCACTGGATACCCGCTTCCCGGCGGGTATGACGAGTTAGCTAGATCGTGGGAACTATACACGATGTGGGGAATTAGAGTATTTTATTCACGTTAAACTATAACTCCAATATGCGTATTCATTGCCTACCCACTCAACTCGTCAATCAAATAGCTGCCGGTGAAGTAGTCGAAAGACCGTCATCCATCGTTAAAGAATTGGTTGAAAATTGTTTTGATGCCGGTGCTCATCATATTCACATTGAAATTGAACAGGGTGGCGCTAGGCTGATAAAAATCAGAGATGATGGCTGTGGTATTGTCAAAGAAGATTTATCTTTAGCCCTATCTCGACATGCCACCAGTAAAATCGCCAGTCTGGCCGATTTAGAACGGGTAGCCAGCATGGGATTTCGTGGCGAGGCATTACCCAGTATTAGCTCAGTAGCCCGATTAACGCTCATCTCGCGAACGGCTGATGCCGAGTGTGCGTGGCGAGTGATGGCGGATGGTACGGAACAAGATTTTGATCCGCAACCTGATCCACATCCCCCTGGGACAACCGTTGATGTGCGTGATTTATTTTACAACACACCAGCGCGACGTAAGTTTTTAAAAGCCGAGAAAACCGAATTTTCTCATATTGAAACACTCATCAAACGGATGGCGCTGTGTCGATTTGAGGTTGGTTTTACCTTGCTACACAATCAAAAAGAAGTGCTTAACTTAAAACCTGCGCTCAGTGAACACGAGCAAGCGCAGCGGGTTACTGGTATTTGTGGCCCAAGCTTTATTCAGCAATCGGTATCCTGTGATTTTGCCGCATCAGATTTACACTTAAGTGGGTGGGTGGGTTTGCCTACCGTGTCACGGAGTCAACAAGACCTGCAATTTTTTTATGTCAACAATCGTTTAGTTAAAGATAAGTTAGTGGCTCATGCCGTTAAGCAAGCCTTTGCCGATGTGCTGTATTCGGGTCGTCATCCGGTGTTTGTGTTGTATTTAACACTCGATCCGGCATTGGTTGATGTGAATGCTCATCCTGCGAAAACTGAAGTGCGCTTTCGCGAAGGTCGATTGGTGCATGACTTTCTGTTTACGGCACTGCATCGCTCCTTAGCGAGCGTTAGACCCAATCCGCAAAACGTAGAGACGGGTTCTACTCTCTCGGTATTAATGCCGAAAATGCCACAAGACTCGCCTAGATCTGAAACTTATCGACCGCAGGCGTATACCACAAAAAACACGCAGCAGTTTAGTCTGCCTTTACACGTTGATGAACAAATCAAGGCGTATGCTACGTTGTCTGCCGAGCCAGCGGGAGCTATGCCGCAAGGTGACGAAATTCCGCCATTGGGTTTTGCCATCGCACATTTGCATCATGTTTTTATTCTGTCGCAAACGCCTACGGGCATTATTTTGGTTGATGCCCATGCCGCACATGAGCGCGTTACGTATGAACGGCTCAAGCAACAATATCAACAAGGCCAAGTGCCCAGCCAGCCTTTGTTATTACCCATTAAATTGCTGCTGAGTAGTGTAGAGGCCGAGCTAGCCGAACAAGAGGTCGGTTTTTTTCAAAAACTGGGTTTTGAAATTAATCGCTTGAGTCCCGAGAGTTTGATGGTGCGTGCCGTGCCCGCGCTATTGCGAGATTTAGATATTGAAACCTTAGTCCGTGATGTATTAGCCGACTTATCCGCACATGGAATGAGTCAACGGGTGCAAGAACAAGTCAATCAGTTATTAGCGACTTTAGCCTGTCATGGCTCGGTGCGAGCACAACGTCGTTTAAGTATCGATGAAATGAATGCGTTATTGCGTGATATGGAGCGCACCGAAAATAGTGGTCAATGTAACCACGGCCGACCTACCTGGATTGCTTTATCTTTGACGGAACTGGATAAGTTATTTTTGCGTGGACAATAATAAAGAGGACGTATTTCACCACATCTCGGATTTATAAAAGAGGGTTCGAAAAGTGACAGTTCGGTAAATTTATACCCTATTCATCGGTGATTTTTCACGGCATCATTTTTTCTAAATGCTATACTTTTGCCATTGGTAGAAGCCAATGACACAGTCTCTATTAACACTCAATATTATAATATTATGGTGTAACACTATGAAAACGATTAAAGATTACCTACTTCCTTGTGTTTTACTTGCAGCTTTTGTCAGCTCCGCTCAGGCTGTAGAAAATGCTACTGTTTGTGTACAGGCAGCACAAGCGGCTCTATTCACAGGAAAAAGTCCTATCCAAGGATTTAATTTCAATAATTGCAGAAACGGCTCATCCATAGGTGACCCACACCTCACCACGTTTAGCGGTCTTGCCTATGACCATAATTTCCCTGGTGTTTACCGCTTGGTAGAATTGAATGGCGCTAGTGATTTTTCGGTTTTGGTACGAAATGTTATCGACAAAGCCAATGCCGTCAGCTCATATACCATCACCAGCGCCCTCAAAGTGCAATGGGCAGCGCATTCGCTTGAACTGCACCGAGGTAAAACGGCCGTATTGTTTATCGATGGCAAAAAAATAACTTTAGCTAACAATAAAACTCAAAAAATCGGCACAGACGGAACAGTTAGCAGAAAAAACAGCTCTTATTTTATTACCAACCCTGCGGCTGATTTGGCAATAACGGTTTATGCTTACGAGACCTACCTTGACTTAATCGTCACTGCGCCTAATGCAGCAAAAACACTAGGGCTATTAGGCAATACGATTGATTTGTCTCTGCATGAAAATAATGGACTTGAAGTTTTGGCGACGGATGATGCCACCGATCCATCATTAAGCAAAGTCAATATACAAGATTTGACCCGCTATGTTGAAAGCTGGCGTGTCGCTGATAGCGGGCTATTCTCTTATGGTGACATTGCCCAAGAACCAGACTATACCGCCAAAATTTATACCCTCGCTGATTTATCCGATAAGCAGCTTAAATCTGTAACCAATAAGTGCAAATCCATTAAAGGCGATTCTCCGACGTTTAACATGAAAAGCTGCGTATTCGATTTAGGCTTTGGTGGGACTGTCTTTTCAAACTCTGTCAAATACCATCAACCTGCGTTCATTAGCCTAGAAGTTATGAACTAACTTCTCCTTCTCATAGATCTAGGAAAGGGGGGTTACAATTCGGGCTATCCACTTAGCAGGGGGACAGCGTGAATAGGCTATGACCCGTGGAGGATAAGCACTGCTTGCACATATGTATTAACTTGCAGGCAGGGCCTACTCTCCTTATTTACGTCGACTGCCATAATGAGAATTGCTGCCCCGCTTTAAATAACGTTGGTACCTTGGCTGAGTACTCGTTTTAGTACCAACAACGCACTGTAATGGCTGCTTGTTTGAAAAAGGCTTGATTTTTGCCGATTATTCTACTGTCACCGATTTGGCTAGATTTCTCGGTTGGTCGACATCCGTGCCCTTCAAAACAGCGGCATGATAGGCTAATAATTGTAATGGAATGGTGTAAACAACTGCGGATAATTCATTTTCTATTGCGGGCATTTGAATAATTTGCACGTCGGGACTCTCGGTTGTGCTTAATGTCTCATCCATAAAGACAATCAACTGCCCACCACGCGCACTGACTTCTTGCATATTGGACTTCAGTTTTTCAAGTAAACGGTTATTTGGTGCAACCGTGACGACCGGCATATCGGCATCAATCAGTGCTAATGGCCCGTGCTTTAATTCACCCGCTGGGTACGCTTCTGCATGGATGTAGGAAATCTCTTTTAATTTCAACGCACCTTCTAAAGCAATGGGATAATGAGCACCACGTCCTAAAAATAGCGCATGTTGCTTATCTGCAAACTGCTCTGCGAGTTTTTTAATGTCCTGATCTAATTGCAACACTTGTTCGATTATCCGAGGTAGCCCGAACAATTCCTGGGTAATTTTCTGCTCGATCATGGGACTGAGCTTGAATCGCCGACCGATTGCCATAACCAATAGCATCAGTGCCACTAATTGCGTGGTAAAGGCTTTAGTTGAGGCAACACCGATTTCAGGACCCGCTCTGGTCATTAAGACTAAATCGGATTCTCTTACCAACGAGCTTTCTGGAACATTACAAACGGTCAGTGAATGTTTTGCGCCTAATCGCTTGGCTTCTTGAAGTGCCGCTAAGGTATCCGCCGTTTCCCCAGATTGGGAAATAGTCACGATGAGTGTATTCGCTTGCAATACCGGATGTCGGTAGCGAAATTCGCTGGCAACTTCCACTTGGCAAGGCACTCCGGCAAATTCTTCAAACCAATAACGCGCTACTAAGCCGGCATGATAACTGGTGCCACAAGCCAGAATTTGCACGGATTTAATCGTATTAAAAACCTCGATGGCATTGTGTCCAAACGTATTTTCTTGTAAGCGATTATTTACAAAACGTCCTTCCAGTGATTCTGAGATAGCAAACGGCTGCTCATAAATTTCTTTCAGCATGTAATGTCGATACTCACCTTTTTCGATAGCATCTGCATTTAAACGACTTTCTTTGATGGGTCTATCGACCACCTGATCGTGTTGATTGTAAATCGTTAATTTATTGACACGGATAGCCGCAATATCGCCATCTTCAAGAAAGATAAAGCGCTGCGTGACAGGCAATAATGCAGCAACATCGGAGGCTATAAAATATTCTCCGATACCAATGCCTATAACTAATGGACTACCTCTCCGGCAGGCAATCAACTCATCGGGGGACGCTGTGCTCATAATACCTAAGGCATAAGCCCCTTCCAGCTTGCCCATCGCGTATTTCACTGCGGCTAATAGACCTTTAGCCTCGATTAGGGCATCAAAAATCTCATGAACAATGACTTCGGTGTCGGTTTGCGAGGTAAATTCATAACCTTTTATCTGCTGTTCTGCTTTTAAGGCTTCATGATTCTCGATGATACCATTGTGTACAACTACGACAGTATTTCGGCAAATATGAGGATGAGCATTGGCTTGACTGGGTTTACCATGTGTTGCCCAACGGGTGTGAGCAATGCCTATCGTGCCGCTAATCGGTTCTTCTGACAATCGCGCCTGTAAGCTGCTGACTTTGCCCACTTCACGTTGGCGGTAAATGCTATGATCGTTAATGACCGCGATACCCGCCGAATCGTAGCCTCTATATTCCAAACGCCGTAGCCCTTCCATAAGAATAGGTACGACATTACGCTGAGCAATACCACCAACAATTCCGCACATGCTAATTTCTCCTATTTTTTACTGGGACGCTGCCAACCCGGTACGGTCGTTTGCTTTCCACGACTTAAGGTTAGCTGATTTTCGGGGACATCCTTAGTTATCGTCGAGCCTGCACCGATGGTCGCGTTTTTACCAACACTGACTGGCGCAATTAATTGGGTATCCGAGCCAATAAAAGCACCATCGCCTATCACGGTGATCGATTTATTAACCCCATCATAATTACACGTAATCGTTCCGGCACCAATATTGACTTGACTACCGACAATAGCATCACCGATATAACTTAAATGATTGATTTTACTTCCAGCGGCGACTTTAGTTTTTTTGATTTCAACAAAATTACCAATATGAACATTTACATCCAACTCAGTTTCAGGGCGAATTCGCGCAAAAGGCCCAACACGACTCCCCTGACCTATGATGGCATCCTCTATGATGGTCATCGGCAAAATGTCTACGTCATCTGCAATAACCGCATTCTTAAGTATGACGTTTGCGCCTATTTTAACGCGATGACCTAAACTAATCCGCCCTTCAAGTAATACATTAACATCAATTTCAATATCTTGCCCGATCTGTTCAAGTGAGCCTCTTAAATCAAATCGCGCAGGATCTCGCAGACTTATGCCTTGCGCCATTAGCACCTTAGCTTGTTCTAATTGATAAACTCTCTCTAATTGACTCAGCTGGGCTTTATTATTGACACCTAAGACTTCCTCAACGGTTTGCGGCTGTGAGCTGGCAATACTAAAGCCATCAGCAACCGCTAATTCAATGACATCTGTCAGATAATATTCGCCTTGAGCATTCTGATTCGTTAGACGCGCTACACAGTCTTTTAGCTTTGCACCGTCTATCGCCATGATGCCAGTGTTGACTTCTGTTATTTGTTTTTCTAACGCATTGGCATCTTTTTCTTCAACAATTTTAATCACTTGCCCCTTTGCATTTCTGACGATTCTGCCATAACCCGTTGGGTTGGGTAATTCAACAGTGAGTAAGGCTAAGGTTTGGGCGGTGACTTGCGCCAATAAGGTTTCAACCGTTACCAATTTTAGTAAAGGCACATCACCATATAGGATGAGTACGGTATCCTTATCCGCGATCTGATCTTTCGCCTGAATAACGGCATGGCCTGTTCCTAATTGTTGCGCCTGCTCTATCCACACCGCATTAATATCAGAGAGGGTCTGTTTTACTTGCTCTCCCCCATAACCATAAATGATTTTTATCTGATTATGCTCAATTTGCTGACAGAGATCGTATACATGGCGCAGTAAAGGTTTATCAGCAATACGATGTAAGACCTTGGGCAAATCCGAACGCATCCGAGTCCCTTTGCCAGCCGCTAAAATAATTGTACAAATAGTCATATTCCGTTCCCATAAAAAAAGCCCGATAACGTCAGACGATATCGGGCTTTATTAATCAGTAAAAACCTCAATTCTCACAATCAAGTCAACTTGACTGTTATTAATCACCGCGTTTTCTTACTCTATCAAGTGTACGCAATTGCATTATTGCTTGCACTAATTGAGTGTGTGCGGCTTCATAATCAACCTTTCCGGATTTATCGAGCAGGGCTTCTTCGGCTTTTGCCTTGGCTTCTAAGGCAGCCGCTTCATCAATATCTTTAGCCCGAATTGCCGTATCAGCTAAAATCGTCACGACATGCGGTTGCACCTCTAATATGCCACCCGATATAAAAAACGGATAACTCTCTTTTTCCGCTACTTTCACACGGACTTCACCAGGATTTAATCGGGTAATTAAAGGGGCATGGCGAGGTGATATACCGACTTCGCCGAGTTCAGCTGGGGCAAACACCATTTCAGCCAATCCAGAAAAAATTTCTTTTTCAGCACTTACGATGTCTACGTGTACGGTCATGGTCATTGGCGTTACCTATCCAGTTTATGCAGCTTTCAGCGCTTTTGCTTTTTCCAAAGCTTCATCAATGGTTCCCACCATATAAAACGCTTGCTCTGGAATGGCATCATATTCACCATTAATAATACCTTTAAAGCCTGCAATGGTATCTTTTAAAGAAACGTATTTTCCTGGAGAACCGGTAAAGACTTCAGCAACAAAGAAGGGCTGTGACAAGAAGCGTTGCATTTTTCGCGCTCTAGCAACGGTTAATTTGTCTTCTTCAGATAATTCGTCCATGCCCAAGATCGCAATGATGTCACGCAGTTCTTTATAACGTTGCAAAATACCTTGTACTTTACGCGCTACGTCATAATGCTCCTGTCCAATCACTAAGGGATCTAACTGGCGGCTGGTTGAATCTAATGGATCAATCGCTGGATAAATACCTAATTCAGCAATTTGGCGAGACAACACAACCGTTGCGTCTAAATGAGCGAATGTGGTCGCTGGAGAAGGGTCGGTTAAATCATCCGCTGGAACGTAAACGGCTTGGATCGAGGTAATCGAACCGGTTTTTGTTGAAGTAATACGTTCTTGTAATACGCCCATTTCTTCAGCCAAAGTCGGTTGATAACCCACGGCTGATGGCATACGACCCAATAAAGCCGAAACTTCTGTTCCCGCTAAGGTGTAACGATAAATATTATCCACAAAGAACAATACATCACGACCCTCATCACGGAAGTATTCCGCCATAGTCAAACCGGTTAAGGCCACGCGCAAACGGTTACCTGGTGGCTCGTTCATTTGCCCATAAACTAATGATACTTTGTCGATAACGTTAGAGTCGGTCATTTCGTGATAGAAATCATTTCCTTCACGAGTACGCTCACCTACACCAGCAAATACTGAATAACCGCTGTGCTCGATAGCAATATTGCGGATTAGCTCCATCATATTAACGGTTTTTCCTACACCCGCACCACCGAATAACCCAACCTTACCACCTTTTGTGAACGGACAAACTAAGTCAATGACTTTAATACCCGTTTCCAACAGCTCGGTCGCAGCAGCTTGCTCGGCATAACTTGGCGCATCACGATGAATCGCCCATTTGGTCTTTTCACCAATTGGACCTTTTTCATCGATAGGCTGACCGAGTACGTTCATAATTCTACCCAGGGTTTCTTGTCCCACAGGCACCGAAATAGGAGCTTCAGTATTAGCAACTGCTAGCCCTCTACTCAAACCATCGGTACTTCCCATTGCAATAGTCCTAACAATACCGTCGCCGATTTGTTGCTGAACTTCCAGTACTAATCCATTGCTTTCTACATTTAACGCATCATAAACTTTAGGCAGGTTTTCACGTGCAAACTCCACGTCAACAACCGCACCAATAATCTGAACGATTTTACCCGAACTCATTTTGTGTCCTCTTAGTATTTTGTCATTTTGCACGAGTCTAAACGGCTGCTGCACCGGCAACAATTTCAGAAATTTCCTGAGTAATCGCCGCCTGTCTGGCTTTGTTATAAATCAGCTGCAACTCCTTTATCAGTTTACCTGCATTATCGGATGCACTTTTCATTGCCACCATCCGAGCCGCTTGTTCACAGGCGTTGTTTTCAACCAAACCTTGGTAAACGTTTGATTCAATATAACGAGTTAACAGATGATCGAGCATTTCTTTCGCATCAGGTTCATAAATATAATCCCAATGACCAGAACTGACATTATTATCAATGTCGCCTGCAACGATTGGTAGCAACCGTTCAACTGTCGGCCTTTGAGTCATCGTATTAACAAATTCATTGCTGACAATATAAAGCTCATCAATCTGCTGGCGCTCATACGCATCTAGCATAACTTTGATGATCCCTATAATGTCACTCAGGTGCGGAGTGTCACCTAATTTTGCAACGTGACCCGTTAAATTGATTTTTTTCAGACCACCAAAAAAACCAAAACCTTTAGAGCCAATAGTACAAACATCTACCTCAATAGCCTGTTTTTCCCAACTGACTAACTGAGCCAGTGTTTTTCTGAAGAGATTAGAATTTAATCCACCGCATAAACCGCGATCAGAACTGACAACAATTATACCAACACGCTTAACATCCCTTTGAATAAGATAGGGATGTTTATATTCTGGGTTAGCATGAGATAAATGCTTGATAATCTGACCCATTTTTTTGGCGTAGGGACGAGTTGCCTGCATTCTGTCTTTTGTTTTACGCATTTTACTCGCTGCAACCATCTCCATTGCTCGAGTGATTTTTTGGGTGTTTTTGATACTCCCAATTTTTGTGCGTATTTCTTTACCAACAGCCATTTGGAGACCCTTTTACCAACTATGAGTTTTTACGAAAGTTTCAATGGCAGTTTGCATATCCTGTTTGATTTCATTACTAAAATCACCCGAGGTATTGATGCGATCCATTAAATCCGCGTGTTCAGACTTCATGTACATATGGAGTGCCGCCTCAAAATCAAGCACCTTATTCACAGCAACATCATCTAAATAACCTTCGTTTGCTGCAAATAATGAGATAGACATTTGCGCAACTGACATCGGCGAATATTGCGTTTGCTTCATTAGCTCAGTGACTCGTTGACCACGCTCAATTTGCTTACGTGTACTCTCATCAAGATCAGATGCAAATTGTGCAAAAGCTGCCAATTCACGATACTGTGCTAAGTCCAAACGGGTACCACCACCGAGTTTCTTAATAATCTTAGTTTGCGCCGCTCCACCTACACGAGATACCGACAAACCTGCATTCACAGCGGGTCGAATCCCTGCGTTGAATAAGTTTGTTTCTAAAAAGATTTGTCCATCGGTAATTGAGATAACGTTGGTTGGTACGAATGCCGATACGTCACCACCTTGAGTTTCGATAATCGGCAAGGCAGTCAAAGAACCTGTTTTACCTTTTACTTTCCCCCCCGTCAGTTTCTCAACCTCATCTGCATTAATACGCGAGGCTCTTTCCAATAAACGAGAATGCAGATAAAAAACGTCACCGGGATACGCTTCCCGACCTGGTGGACGACGTAACAATAAAGACACTTGGCGATATGCCCAAGCCTGTTTAGTTAAGTCATCATAGATAATCAAGGCATCTTCACCACGATCTCTGAAGAACTCACCCATCGAGCAACCGGTATAAGGCGCAATAAATTGCATAGCCGCCGATTCAGAAGCCGAAGCCGATACCACAATGGTATGCTCCATTGCCCCATGTTCTTCAAGCTTGCGAACAACGTTAGCGATTGATGAACGTTTTTGTCCGATCGCTACATAGATACATTTAATTCCCGTACCTTTTTGATTAATGATGGCATCGACAGCAATGGCGGTTTTCCCTGTCTGTCTGTCACCAATAATTAATTCGCGCTGACCACGACCTACTGGAATCATCGAATCAATAGATTTCAAACCAATTTGTACAGGTTGATCAACCGATTGGCGAGCGATAACACCAGGAGCAATTTTTTCAATGGGGGAGCTTTCAGTCGTTTCAATCGCCCCTTTACCATCAATCGGATTACCTAAGGCATCAACGACACGACCTAGTAAAGCTTCACCTACTGGCACTTCCAAAATACGACCCGTACATTTTACCGTGTCGCCCTCAGAAATATGTTGATAAGAGCCTAAAATTACCGCACCAACTGAATCCCTTTCGAGGTTTAAAGCCATACCAAATGTATTGCCTGGAAACTCCAGCATCTCGCCTTGCATTGCATCTGAGAGTCCATGGACTCGTACTATACCGTCAGACACACTGACCACGGTACCTTCTGTGTGAGCTTCAGAACTCAGGTCGAAGTTTTCGATCTTCTTTTTTATAAGATCGCTTATTTCTGATGGATTTAATTGCATGTTTTTTTCTCACTCTCACTGAAGAGTCTTGTGCATGTGTTGAAGCTGACCTCTAATAGAACCGTCAATCACTTTATCGCCTGCCCTAACTAGAACGCCACCAATTAATGACTTATCCAAAATTACATTTATGTGAATTTTTTTACCTAGCGATTTCTCTAAAGTCGCTGCAAACGCCGACATGGCATCGTCCGAAAACTCAAATGCCGTCGAAACTTCAACATCAACATAACCTTCGTAGTCTGCTTTGTAAGCTTCGAAAAGACTTAAAATGGTCGAAATTAACGTCATTCTGTTGTTATGGACAAGCAACTTAAGAAAGTTTTGAGCTTCCTCGTCCACTTGTCCTTGGCAAATATCTAGCAAAAAGATCAGCATATTTTGCTTGCTGACTTTTGGATTATCTAGCAAAACAAAGACATCTTTTTCACTTAATACCGCTGAAATAAACGCCAAACTTTCTGACCATTTTTCAGTTGTACCGGTTTCTATCGCCCTTTTAAATACGGCCGAAGCATAAGGTCTTGCTAACGTTGCCAATTCACTCATTGCTTAACCCAATTGATTAGAGACTTTGCTGATAATGTCTTGATGCTTGGCATAATCAATTTCTGCGCCTAAGATTTGTTCCGCCGCACTTAACGCTAAAGCAGCGACTTCTTGACGCAGATTTTCTTTTGCCTGCTGAATTTGTTGATCAATCTGAGCTTGTGCGGAAAGAATTAACCGTTCACTTTCTTTTTTTGCAGTCATTTTTGATTCTTCAACAATTTCATTAGCACGCTTCTGTGCCAAAGTGACGATTTCTGAAGATTGCTCTTTGGCTTCTTTTAAAACCGTCTTAGCCTTTTTCTCAGCCAACTGCATGGCTTCCTGGCCTTTCTCAGCCGCTGCCAAGCCTTCAGCAATCTTCTTTCTACGTTGTTCTAAAGAGTCAAATAAAGGCGGCCAAATGAACTTCATGGTAAACCATACCAGAAGCGCAAAGGTAATCATTTGCCCAATCAGAGTAGCATTGATACTCACGATGCGTCCCTCTTGTTGCTGTTAAAATTAAACCGGTTTTATTAGCCGGCTGCCGCAGCTTGCACTGCTGACAGGAAAGGATTTGCGAACGTAAAAAACAACGCCAAACCAACACCGATCATTGTTACCGCATCCAACAGGCCCGCAACAACGAACATTTTAACTTGTAGCATGGGTACCATTTCAGGTTGACGTGCTGCACCTTCTAAGAATTTACCACCTAGCAAACCAAAGCCGATAGCCGTTCCTAATGCGCCCATACCTAAAACCAGCCCTACTGCGATAGCTGTCATACCTTGCACATCTGCAATCAATTTTGCAATTTCCATGTTACCTCCAAACGTATATAGTTAAGTTATAAAAAATGAATCAGAAATTAATGGTCTTCGTGCGCCATACTTAGGTAAACAATAGTAAGCACCATAAATATAAACGCTTGTAGCGTAATAATCAAAATATGAAAAACTGCCCAAGGAAAACTAAGGAGCGGCTGGACATACCAAGGTAACAAAGCAATCAATATAAATATTAATTCACCCGCATACAGGTTACCAAAAAGACGAAGTGCCAATGAAATTGGCTTAGCAAACTCTTCGACTAATTTTAGTAAAAGATTAAATGGCAACAGCCAAATACCAAATGGCTGCAAAGTTAACTCTTTAGCAAATCCCAATGGCCCTTTAATCTTAATACTATAAAAAATAATCAGAAAGAAAACAGAAATTGACATGGCGAACGTGGCATTTAAATCCGTACTTGGCACGACCCGCAAATAGTCAACCCCCATCATAGATGCAATCAAGGGTAAGATATCAACGGGAAACAAGTCCATAAAGTTCCAGAGAAAAATCCAGCAAAAAATAGTCAACGCCAAAGGCGCAATCAATTTACTGTGACCGTGAAACGTATCTTTGACCTGGGTGTCAACAAATTCAATTAACAATTCTGCAAAACTTTGCACCAACCCCGGTACACCAGCCGTTGCTTTTTCGGCAGCGGTTTTAAAAAACCAAATAAACAAACCACCTAACACCGTCGAAAAAAACAACGTATCGAGATGTAAAGTCCAAAAGCCTTCGCCAACACTAAGCGTAGTCAAATGGTGAATAATATAGCCGGTTGCACCTTCTGCGGCATGAGCTTCGGTAGACATTGTTCCTCTCTTGTAAAATAAATAAGTTCAACCTATCAGCAACGCAAACCAAAAAACAGACAGAGCCACCACATAACCAGCAAACAGTGGCAATATCTCTATTTTTGGAACTTGAAATATCAAGACAAACAACGCAGCTGTCAAAATTAATTTGCCAGACTCGCCAACATAGAAAGCATTGACAATTTTCCTAGGAGCTTGCCCAGCCGATTTATTAATTCGCAACGCAAAATAAAAATTTGGAATGAACGCTGCCAGCCCCCCCATAGCCGAATAAAGCGCTTTCTGCGCCCCCCCAAAAACGGCAATTCCGACTGACAATAAAGCGATTAGCAATAGTTGATAACCGAGTATCTTGCCAAGTACAGTAGGCGGCTTCCACTCTATCACAGCCACCTCCAAACGTAAAAGCTGCTGGATTATAGCCAGCGAACTGTATTAAATCAAGCCAGTGAAACAATCCATTGCACTCGCCAAACAACTATAACTTCGATTAACCTATATTAACCCTATGAATTATAGATAAATTATTCCAGAATCGAACTTCTGTATTTTTTAACTTTGTGTCATTATAACACTTGTTTTCTATACTTTTGAGGAATTCATTATGACACAAGGGATGTTACAAAAAATGTACACGGTAATTGACCAGCCTGTACAATACCATCTATCACTCGGCGAACAACATATTCCCCTAAATGGTTTTCTTGGACGAATGATAAAATTGACCCATTCTGGTCGTATCGAATGTATCCATTGCCATAAAGTCATCAAAAAAACATACAGCCAAGGTTATTGCTACCCTTGTTTTACGTCCCTTGCTCAATGCGATTTATGTATTTTAAAACCCCATACCTGCCATTATGCCAATGGTAGCTGTCGAGAACCGAGCTGGGGTGAGCAATTTTGCTTTCAAAGCCATTACGTCTACTTAGCCAACTCCAGCGATTTAAAAGTCGGCATCACCCGCGCGACTCAAATTCCAACGCGCTGGATCGATCAAGGCGCAAGCCAAGCATTGCCCATTTTCAAAACCAGCTCACGACAGATTGCGGGTTTCATTGAAGAAGCAATTAGTCAACATGTCAGCGACAAAACTAACTGGCAAAAATTACTAAAAAATCACGCCAGCGCCATTGACTTACCGCTTAAGCGAGATGAATTGATAATTGCCAGTCAACCGGCATTAGAAGACATTTTTAAGCGTTTCGGTAAACAATCTATTGACTATTTACAACATGAAAAGACCGTAGAAATTAGCTTTCCTGTGACCGAGTACCCCAGCAAAATAAAATCGTTATGCTTAATCAAAACACCTGAAATATCCGGAGTGCTTCAAGGTATCAAGGGGCAATATTTAATTCTTGATTCTGGTGTGATTAATATCCGCAAATACACCGGTTATGAAGTTAGCTTTGACACCTAGGCATTTCCATTCCGACAAAGCGCATCCCTTTTAACTATTTTAGGAAGACGACATGAGAATATCCATCATCGTTGCCATGACCCACAATCGTGTGATTGGCCTAAACAATCTTATGCCTTGGCATTTACCGGCTGATTTAAAAAACTTTAAGAAAATCACCTTAGGTTCGCCGATTATTATGGGCAGAAAAACCTATGAATCCATCGGACGACCACTACCGGGTCGCAGTAACCTGATTATCAGCCGAAATGTTGAGTTTCACCCAGAAGGCAGCTTAGTCTTCAATAATCTGGACACTGCATTGCTAACGGCCAGCCAAATTGCTGAGGAAGTTTTTGTTATTGGTGGCGCTGATCTCTACGCTGCACTACTGCCAAGAGCTGAAACACTTTACATTACTGAAATCGCCTATCCGTTTCCTGGAGATACCTTTTTTCCAGAATGGCAGCCTGAGGAATGGCTTGAAGAGTCTCGGACAGAAGTGAGTTTTGATCCCGATGTATCCTTCAGTTACTGTTTTTTAAAACTAACTCGCTCGCAAAAACTAACCCAAAATGACTGAAAACAGTTAAAATGTCGAGAGATAACGACATCCCCGTAATGAAGCAACAGCTTGGTAGCACTCATGCAAACAAAATATAACACTGATGACTTAAGAATTTGTGGCATTAAAGAGGTTATTGCCCCAGTTCAGGTTCATGATGAATTGCCCATTAATGAAGCCGCCGCAACGACGACATTTACTGCCCGAGAAGAAATTCACAAAATATTGTGCGGACAGGATGACAGAATTCTGGTTGTTGTCGGCCCATGTTCCATCCATGACCCAGAAGCCGCTAAAGAATATGCCCAACGTCTAAAACAAATCAAAGACGAATTAAAAGACGACTTATTAATCGTTATGCGTGTTTATTTTGAAAAACCTCGCACAACCGTTGGTTGGAAAGGTTTAATCAATGATCCCGACTTAGACTCCAGCTTCAATATCAACAAAGGCTTGCGTATTGCTAGGCAATTACTCATTGATGTCACTAGTATGGGTGTACCTGCGGCAACAGAATATCTGGATTTAATCAGTCCACAATACGTGTCTGATTTAATTGCTTGGGGAGCGATTGGTGCTAGAACCACCGAAAGCCAAGGACATCGAGAATTAGCCTCTGGTGTTTCGTGTCCCATTGGTTTTAAAAATTCAACGGACGGCACGATCAAAATTGCCATTGATGCGATTGGTGCAGCAATGAGTCCACATCACTTTTTATCTCTGACCAAGGCCGGACACTCCGCTATATTTTCGACCACTGGGAATGAAGATGTACATATCATTTTGCGAGGCGGTAATGATCGCCCCAATTATGATGCCGTCAGCGTCGAACAAGTCGCAGAAGGCCTAATTAAAGCCGACCTCAGACCTAATATCATGGTTGATTTCAGCCATGCCAATAGCTTAAAACAATGCCAAAGACAACTGATTGTTGGCGAAGATGTCGGCGAACAAATTGCTAAAGGAGATACCCGAATTATGGGGGTCATGATCGAAAGCAATCTGGTGGCAGGCAGTCAAAAAATTATTGACGGTCAAGAATTAGTTTATGGACAAAGTATTACCGATGGCTGCTTGTCCTGGGAAGATACCTTGCCCTTACTAAACGATCTCGCTAAAGCGGTACAAAAACGCCGCTCCGTACACACTAACTGGAGCGTAAATCCATGATGATCTATGTAAATGGCGATACTCGAGATTTTGCTGATAACTGCACCGTAGCCGAGGTTATTGTTGCCCTAGAATTGACCGGAAAGAAAATCGCCGTTGAATTAAATAAAGAAATCCTGCCATTTACTCAATATGACAGCCGCACCTTACAAGCCAATGATCGATTGGAAATTGTCCATGCCATCGGCGGAGGTCAAGACGACTCGTTTGTTCTCGCCGGAGCGACCTTTCAATCACGCTTGTTAGTCGGCACAGGTAAATATAAAGATTTAGAAGAAACACGTTTAGCCATTGAAGCCAGTGGCGCACAGATCGTCACGGTCGCTATCCGTCGAACTAATATCGGTCAAAATGCCCATGAGCCTAATTTGTTGGATGTTATTTCACCTGATAAATACACCATTTTGCCTAACACAGCAGGCTGTTACACCGCCGAAGAAGCCGTAAGAACCTGCCGATTAGGTCGTGAATTATTAGGCGGGCACAAGCTGGTAAAACTGGAAGTGTTGGCAGATCAACAAACCCTGTTTCCTGATGTGGCAGAAACTTATATTGCCGCTGAATTATTGGTCAAAGACGGTTTTGATGTCATGGTGTATACCAACGATGACCCTATCGCCGCCAAACGATTAGAAGACATTGGCTGTGTTGCCGTGATGCCTTTGGCTGCACCCATCGGTTCAGGTTTAGGTATCCGTAACCCTTACAACATTTTGACGATTGTTGAAAATGCCAAAGTGCCCATTTTGGTGGATGCAGGGGTTGGCACAGCCTCCGATGCGGCTATCGCAATGGAACTCGGTTGTGATGGCGTGTTAATGAATACCGCTATTGCCGCTGCAAAACAGCCTATCCTAATGGCATCTGCTATGCGTAAAGGCATCGAGGCGGGTCGCGAGGCTTATTTGGCAGGACGAATGCCTCGACGTCGATTTGCTTCTGCATCCTCGCCCATCGACGGTTTATTTTTCTAAATGTGTTCAGGGTGAATCATTCGCCCTGAGTCAACAAGTCTCACCATTATTTTTATGCTGTCTTCTGAATCTATTCACCTTAAAAAAATTCGCAGCTTTATTCTGCGCCAAGGTCGTCTAACACCGGGTCAACAATTTGCCTTGACTCATTTCTGGCAACGCTATGGATTAGACTATATCAATCCATTTGATATCACCGAAGCTTTTGGTCGCCAAGCGCCTACCGTCATTGAAATTGGTTTTGGCAATGGCGATAGCTTAGCAAAAATGGCCGCCGCCAATCCCGATACAAACTACCTAGGCATCGAAGTGCATCGTCCAGGCGTAGGGCATTTATTGATGGAATTAGATCGCTTAGCTCTACAAAACGTACGTGTCTTTTGCCATGATGCGGTTGAAGTCATTGAGCATAAAATAGCTAATGACAGCTTATCAGGCGTACATTTATTTTTTCCCGATCCTTGGCCAAAAAAGAAACACCATAAACGCCGCATTGTAAACGCAGGCTTTATGCGCTTACTCAGCAATAAATTAAAAATGGGCGGTTATTTCCATGCTGCAACTGACTGGCAAGATTATGCCGAATCCATGCTTTCCGTATTATCCACTGAAACAAATTTTTGTAATTCGAGTACGACAGAAGGCTATTGTGAACGGCCTGTCTATCGTCCCTTAACCAAATTTGAACAGCGCGGCCTACGTTTAGGACACCGCGTTTGGGATTTGATTTTTACAAGACGATAGTTTCACAAAAAAACCATTTTAGTTGAAAGAGCCGGATAAGGATGAACTCGTGTTATTGCGTTTACTGGATGAAGAGTACACACGACACCCCTTTTATGGCTCGCGGCGGATGAAGAAATACCTGACTGAATGTGGCTATAGCGTCAACCGCAAACGGGTACAGAGACTCATGCAAAAGTTAGGCTTGGTCGGCATGTCTCCCGGCCCGAATACCAGTAAACCG
>CAJAVP010000009.1 GCA_903945375.1 uncultured Methylococcaceae bacterium
ACATTAAGCTGGAGAGCCTGAAAATAACCACTAACTTGAATCATTTTGCGCTCAAACATTCGCTTTACATTAAGGCCGTCCAACAAGCCTTTGCTGAGTTACAGAAATTGCAAAATCCTTTGACTGCGTAAGGTGAGTGACTCCCAGTGGGATTGGTCGGAATCAATAACACTTCATCTGGCATCTACTCGATGAATTTCAAAGTTGCTACTTGGTTGTCGATCAGCGCGACTACGAGTTCTCCGTTGCGGGCGTGACTGCGTTGTTCAATACCCGTTAGCTTTAGGTTATTATTCGAGTATAACGATTTGAACGTCGACTTCGCCGAAAGCTGACTGTCCCGACCGGCAGCCCATGGACATGTTATGTAGGGTAATGAATTAGAAACCATATGAGTGATAATCCAAAGAAAGTAACACAGTTAATATGTTGGTGCCGACGGGAGAAAGCGCATCAAACTTAAACTCAGTGGGTTGGAATGAGGTAGGCCACGTTGACAAATGCCTTAGCGGCCCCCGAAAGTTAAAAAATCAACTTCAGACGGTGGATATTGAATAATTTTCAGCCCTTTTGGTTTATCATCGTTCAAGTCAAAACGAGAAAGCCAGACATGAGAAAAATAGCCGCGAAAGTGTTAAAACAAATAAGCAGGGTCAATGCCAGAAAAGTTATTGACCTGAATGAGTATCGGCAGCAGAAAATAGTAACAGAGGATCTGTTCCGTCAAATAACCACGACTGAAACAGCCATTAACACGGGATATGATCCCTTACATGCTGTTTATATCCATTGCCAAAACTTACTATCGATACTGGTGGAAGCCTTACAAGCCATTCCTGAGCCCGCCTTAAGCCGTTTCTTTGCTAGGATTGAGGCGGCTGATGATGCCTATGTTCCCAGCAGCCCTCCCCTGAGCCCGCTCACGAAAAGTTATTTTCAATGTTGGTTATTGTTTGACCTGACTGCCGGACTCAATAAAGAAACCCTCACCACCATTATTATCGATCTGGCCAATCAGTTGGGGGTGCCTAAAGCGATGGTAGACGTCATGCAGACGATGCAAGATTCCCGTATGGGCATTTATGAATTGATGGGACATCAGGGTGACAACATTTTATTGAGGGAGCTAACGGGCACTGAAGTCATTCCTTGTATCTGCCCGGCGGGTTACCGGGGGACACGGCCAGGTGAGCTGTGGTTTGTAAGGGTTCTGCCTCCGGTCTTAGTGCCATTTACCTATAGTGTTGTCTTCACTACACCCTATGTGCTTAGCCCCGATAAGCATAGCTGGGAAGCGTATCTTAACCGCACGGTTAGCCAGAAGAAAACCAAGACAACCGCCAACTCCCTGGAAAATCTGATGAAACAGGGCTTGTCAGAAAATTATTGGCATGAATTTATCTTCCAGGCCTATGTTAACCATGCTCCTGACGTTATTTACCTCCAAGGCTTGCCTGATGTCAGTTCATCCAGGCCCCATCACACCGACGTGCCTAAGTTTGCATCACGATTGCCAAATAGCCCTTTTTCATGAGCCAAGCGCTTTAACCAGTCACGATGGACACAATTACCGAAGTTTTGACAGGCATTGTCAGCAGGGTCACTTATCACAACCCGGCGACAGGCTGGTCGGTGTTGCGTTTCCAGCCCTTCCAGTCGCCACAACAACAAGAAACGGTCACGGTCCATCAAACCAAAGTCTTTGCCGGCGCCACCATGGAATTTCGTGGCGCTTGGACTATTGACCCTAAATTCGGCCGGCAATTCAGAGCCACCGAAGCCATTGAGAAGAAGCCTGCCACGACGGCCGCCATTGAAAAATATCTGGGCTCCGGCCTCATAAAGGGCGTGGGCCCTCAAACGGCAAAGCGGATTGTTCAGTATTTCCAGAAAGAGACCTTGGCTATTTTTGAACAGGATATCCGCCGCCTAACGGAAGTCCCTGGCATAGCCCAAAAGAAACTGGAAATGATTGAACAGGCCTGGACAGAGCATCGTGCGGTCAGGGAAGTGATGATGTTTCTTCAGGGCCATGGCATCAGCACCTTGTTTGCGGTGCGTATTTATAAAGAATATGGCGATAAGGCGATAGCGATGGTCACGGAAGACCCCTATCGCCTGGCGAATGATATTTACGGGATTGGCTTTTTCTCTGCGGATAAAGTGGCGTTGAGTATTGGCTTAGCGGAAAACAGCCAGCCACGCCTGCTTGCCGCAATCAAACAGGTGTTGGCCGCCAGTCGCGAGCAAGGCCATTGTTATCTGACCGAACCTCAGATCAATGCCGGTATCGTTGAACTGATTGCCATCAACTTGGGGGAACGGTTAAGCGATTACTTGGGCTTAATGAAAAAAGAAGGCCTGCTGTGTACCCGACATCTCACCAAAGATGATGTGGACACCATCGGCTATTATTCAAAGACGCTTTTTTATGATGAAACGGCGGTCGCCGCCCTACTCCGGGGAATGAAAGCACCTGTGGCCTGTGAGCCGGAGAGAATTGCCCATTGGATCACGACCTATTGCCAGAATAAACACATCACCTTAAGCGATGAACAAGCCGATGCCGTGAAAGGGGTGGTGCAACAGCGTTTTTCAATCCTGACCGGCGGGCCGGGCTGCGGAAAAACCACGACGACCTTGGTGATCGTCCGTCTCCTGGAGGCCATGAAAAAATCAGTGCTACTGGCGGCGCCAACCGGACGTGCGTCACAGCGGATGAGCGAGGTGATCGGCCGGGAAGCGAAAACGATTCATCGGCTGCTGGAATGGAAAGGCGGTGAGTTCCAAATGAATGAAGCCTCCCAATTAACCACCGATTTCTTGATTGTCGATGAATGCTCGATGTTGGACATCAGTTTAACGGCCTCTTTATTAAAGGCGGTACCTCCGACCTGTCAGGTGCTGTTTATAGGCGATCCTGATCAATTGCCGGCGGTTGGTGCCGGCAATGTGCTGAAAGATATGATGGCTTCCGGCGTGATCCCCTGTTTTCGGTTAACGCAGGTTTTTCGTCAGGCGCAAGCCTCCTTGATCATCCAATACGCGCATCAGATAAATCAAGGACAAACGCCCGCCATTGGGTCACCGTTTAAAGACCCGGAACTCTGGCAGCAAAGAGCCGATTGTTTGTTTATGGATTCGGATGAGGCGACTCAAGAACAACTGGGTTTTATTACCCGTGTGAAACGCCATTTTGATTGGAAAAACCCTGAGCTGGAGAACCTGGTTGCCGGCTACTCCCCGCAGTCGCCCTTCGAGTTCAGAATAGAAGAGGCGATCACGTCCGCTTATGAAGTTGATTTCGTGATCCCTGATAAATTCAAACATGTGGACATTGGGCAATTAACACAAACGGAAGCCCAGGTTGATGCGCTGAAAGCGGTGGTAAAGAAAATACATCCGTGGTCATCGCTGCATTATGGCCTATCTGCCGTTGATACCGTGGTTAAGCTTTATCTTGAGTGGATACCCAAATACCACGGACAGGATACAGAAATTCAGATTTTAACCCCCATGACCCGTGGCAGCCTGGGCTCCGCCCATCTCAACCAAGTCATTCAGGCAAAAGCCAACCCGCCCACTGAAAATAAGTGCCAATTAAAAGTAGGGGAACGGCTATTCAGGGAAGGTGATCGGGTGATTCACCGCCGTAATAATTACGACCTTAATGTCTTCAATGGCGATATCGGCAAAATCGTTTCGATAGATAATGGGGAACTGACAGCGGTGGTGACTTTTTACCCGGACCACAGGGAAGTGCATTATAAGAAAGAAGATATTATGGAGCTTGATTTGGCTTATGCGATCACCATACATAAGTCCCAGGGCAGCGAGTTTAAAGCGGTTATTATTCCAATCCTTAGCCAACATTTTAAGATGCTTTATCGTAACCTTATTTATACGGGATTAACGAGGGCAAAGCATTTGGCGGTTTTTGTGGGCACCCGGAAGGCCTTGTCCATGGCGGTACGACAACAGGATGTTAGCCAGAGACAGACGGCTTTGGAGGTCTTGATTAAGGCTTAAGCCATTACGGACAGACATTAAACCGGCAATCTGGAAACTCGCTATAGCCCATATAATCCTGACTAACCCTTATTACCTCGAATAGCCATTTCGATTTCAAGGGTATCGCCACCTTCAGGGCAAGCGCCGTTTTATACTGTTTTGGATGTTGAGAACTGGTATTTGCCAAGGATATATATTTCCCCTGTATGCCACGGAATATCCAGGCTTGAACTTTTTCTGGTAAGGGTAAGGCGGGTGTTTTTTGCTGCCCATAGACGCACACCAAAGCAGACGCTGGAACGTACAAAATTTAGGTTTTATGATTGCCTTATTTCGGCCAAAAAGAGACGTACAGGGACGGGTTTTCAAAGACGGGTATGAGACATAAAGCGGTCGTCTAACACTAAGAAATTAAGTCAAAAAAGTACAACCCGATGTAAAAATCGATAACCGATGACCGTTTTCGCGATGGCGAAAGGCCAATATTCTTCAAAGCCATATGGCGGATTGCCGAATCCGCCTTGCTAGGTTAGTCTTTCTCAAGCAATTCTAAGCCTCGCGCCAAGTTTCCACGACCCCTTTCGGCCCTAATTAAAAAACGAGTTTCAGCATCCAGCTCGGCGAGCATCAAAGTGGCCATTTCGTCGATCAGACGGTTGACACTGGTGCCACGCTGATGGGCCACCTCTTTTAGGCGCCGGTATTTGTCATCGGGTAGTCTTACGGTCATTGCTGTCATGCTGCTATTTCCTTCAAAAATGCTTCAGGTGTCAGTACAGTCAAATGCGGAAAATTCAATTCCATTCTGGATAGGTCACGAAGATTACGGGTCACTATAAATTGTGCATTACCTGCAACCGCCAATTCGACCAAATGGTTATCGCCCTCGTCAGGTAGATTCGGCCGCCAGCCATAATAGATTCGCGTCCATTGACAAACCGAGAGGTAAATATCCAAAAGCTCATCACGTTCTTCAGCACTCAGACGGCTACGGTCAAATAATGTTGTCCGGGGCAGTACATCTTCGTACTCGTTAAACAATGCCGTGCCCATCAAGGGAATGGCCTGACCTCGTAAACAAGCAGCGATCACCGCGTTAGCAGCGCCTTGGCTTAAACAGGCAGCCAAAAAAATATTGGTATCTACGACAATTTTCATAAGTATGCGGTAGCATAGCTGCTACCACTAAACTTAGCAATGACATGATTCAATGTCGGAGGACAACCACCTCTCAGTCATGTAAAAAGGCAGATTTCGATATTGACTGTCAGCATAGCATTAGTTCGCCGACAACCGGGATTTTGGGTGAACGTCGATTGTGGGTCGTTACCGGCCAACCAATCCCTATCATTGCCAACGGCTGATTTTGTCAACAATTTAAGGTGGGCAAAAAGATTTCTTTGGGCAGCGGAAATGAAAAAGGTTGGTCAACGTAGATAATAAGTCTGGTCCACTATAATTTGAGGTGATAAAACTCAATCACGGGCCCCATTAAGCCAATCGATCAGCTCGGCCATCAGGCGCGGGGTGTCGAATGGCGTTGCTGTCTCAAACACAATGCCGATTTGCTGGCCATTCTTGTCGAAAGCTGCCACGCTGTTCGACGATGTCTTGTAATTGCCGCGATGCCATTCATCTTTATGGCTGTAGGTAAGAAGGTCGCGATGAAATTGCCGGATATGGTTTTCCGTCATTTTGATGTCTTGCCAAGCGTAGAATAGGGTATCCATAACCTCGGCATAACCGGCCACTTCTTGCTCGTCGCGGCTATCGAAAGACTTTATTTCTAGGTTGGCCAACAAACGCCCGACATCCCGATCCGAAAGCCTGCTGCCTTCGATACGGGTTGAAGAGCCTATGCTTTCAATGGTCGCAACGCGACGCAAGGCATTTAAGAGTTCAGGAGCCAAGGTGCCTAAAGCACGCCAAGCGCCCTTAAATTCATCAATTTCGGCAATGAGCCCCAGCAGTTCGGGAGTGATTTGGATGGTGTCAGTATTCAGCATAGAATTATCCTCAACAGCCCTATTTACACCCATAAACAACCATACCTTGATTAAAGGGATATTTTTTGGGTAGATAATTTTTTTCGTCTACTCAATAATTAGGATAATGCGTAATACCCATTGAAATGAACATGCTGGCCAGTGTCGACAACGCCGGCACAATCATCAGCGGTAAGGGTAAAGGACATAACAGCCACAATACAAAAAGAAAAGACATGGCGATGAGCGCATGTATCGCCGTGTTGTAAATAGGTGGCATGGACGGGCTGAACGTCTCCGCCTTGAGCTTACGTTCGTAAATACCAGCAATAATGGCGGCCAACATCGGCAGCACTAACCAGTAAAGCCATTTCGACATAATCACCAAACGTAATGCCATGCTATACACTTCAAGCTTAACGGATTCCACCCATTGGCCAGGAATGTCGGCTAGTGTCTCGCCAATACCATCACCGCTATAACGGAATTCATCAGAGTCATCGTACCTGCCTTCAAACTCATTGACGAATTCGGCAACCGCCTTTAGGTTCCGTTTATATACCCCGACTAAAGAATGGTTGATCTCTTCCTTGCCGCCCAAAATTTGCACAGCCGCCCTATAGTCGTCACGGATAAAACCGGAGATGAGCTTAGGGCTCATGATATAGGGCAAAAACAAGGGTGTAAAAAACACCACCACCAACCAAATCATAATGTGCCTGGCCATCAGTCCATCAACCCCGCCAATTCCAATTCATTAAGCGTAAATATCCTTGACGCACAAATCACTTTGCTTTGTCCACCGCTATGGCCGGGTAACAGCAATTCTCATTATGACCCCAAGCTATCCTATTTCCGGCTTTCGGGGTCGGACAATTGAGTTTTTCGGATTATGAGACCAGCCCTCCAACATAAAATCGAGCAGATGCTCCCAGCTATCAAAGCACAAGTAAGTTGTC
>CAJAVP010000010.1 GCA_903945375.1 uncultured Methylococcaceae bacterium
ACTAAACGTTATTCTTAATGTCAGTGCGTCGTAAGTTATTGATTTGTTGTTCACAGGGGATCAAAAATACGATTTTTAGTGAATTTTCACAAATTTAAGTCATTGAAAAATAAGCTTACCTGTGACTAATGAGAAGTTACGGTGTTAATTAAAGCTGCCCGAAGTATTGTTTTAGGAAAGATGTCTATTGTGTATAAACTCTATTGATGATGCAGAAAAATAGCTTTTGCTGTCCCAACATTCGTTTTGATACATTAAAACACAGTTTTATCTACGTCATATTGAATATTGCTTGTAAAATGCCCGCTGCACATAACAAGTTCGACTGATTTAAAATTCTCAACTATATAGGAAATCTTATGTTTAACGTTTGTAGCAAAAGAACGCTTACTCAACTGACGGTAGCTGCCTGCTTATTCAGTGGCGTAGCCACGCCCACACGTGTCATGGCAGAAGGCGGATTGAGCTTAGCCGAAGCCGTTAAAATGACGTTAGAATTATCACCCAATCGTTTCATTCAACAAGCCAATGTCACCTCCGCTCAAGCAGGTGTCACGATTCAAGAAGGCGCGTTTAATCCTACACCATCAGCGGGCATTAGTGTGGGTCAAAATACCCAACCGTTAAATTCTGTTGTTTATAACGCTATGTCGGGGGGACCTTTCTCAAGAGGCCCGTTTACTGACATTAGCATAAAAAATCCGGCTAACACTTATGTCGGTGTCTATCTGCCTGGTCCTGATGCACGTTACCATCACCAAGATACCGACTTGGCCATGCTACATGCAGAAATCAGTAAATTGTTCCAAAACGGTGTCAATGCGACCGTTGGTTTAGTCAACACCCGTACGGTACAAAGCAACTTATCCACCTCAACACGCCCAAACGCTAACACCTCCGCTGTTAATTTAAATATTAACGTTCCCTTGTTGAAATATGCCGGTACTCAATCTGCGGCAGGACGTTTAAATGCCGCTCGTAAACAACAAGAAGCCGCGCTAGAAGATTATAAATTTTTCCTGACTGCATTAGCCAATAACGCTATTTCTGCTTATTGGGATTACCGTTTAGCCGTTGATAGCTTGACAATCCGTGAAGCCTCTCGTGATCGCGTGATGCGTATCACCAATGAAGTTAATGCTTTTGTCTCTAGTCCCGATCCTAAAAAAGAAGCCCAATTGAGACAACAATTAGCACAAGTGATTTATACCACCGAAGGTGCGAGAGCCAACAAAAGCCGTATGGTTGTTGACTATCAACAATATATGGAACAAGCGCGTACCAATTTTGCACTGACTTTGGGTGTTCCCCCTGAGCAATTCAATAGCTTGCCACAACCCAGTGATGAAATTCCTGATACCATCATCCCCGCCAATTTTGACAATAATAGTAACCGCGATGCGTGGCGAAAAGCCGCCATAGCTAACCGCATGGATTTGCAAGCGGCAAAATTACGTCAAGAAGCCGCTGGTTTTATTGTCAAAAAATCCGAACGCGACTTAAACCCGCAAGTGGATTTAAACCTAAGTGTTGGTTATCAAGGTTTGGATGAAGGTAATAAATTCGACAATATGATGAATGCCTTTGGCACAAACGTAGAAGGCGTAAACTGGTCTACGGGATTGGAATTTCGTTATCCGATTGGCAACCAAACGGCAGAAGGTATTTTAGACAGCTCCAAAGCCAATTACCGTCAAGCGGAATTGTCGGTTTATCAAAAAACGCGTGAAATCGACGCGGGTGTTGACGTAAACGTGGGCTATGTCAATCGTTATGTACAAGCGATCGCCAAAGCTGAGCAAGCTGTAAAAGACTACAAAGATGCGTTAGCGGCTTGGAAAAAAACACCGTTGACTGATCCATCGGCCATTTTGGGTATGTTGCAAACCGAAGCACAATACACCGAAGGCTTATTGACCGTTCTCAACATTCGTACCGAATATGCCAAATTAGTCGCAGATATCCGCTTTAAAACCGGCTTGTTAGGCAAAACCGGCGCAACCCCTGAAGATTACACCATCAGCTTCAACGAAGTCAGTCAATTACCTCGCTAACTGCGAAAAGAACGGCGTTGGCATTCTGCCAACGCCGTTCACTTAATTTACAATGCCGTCGATCTGGTCAATGAACTGGAAAGAGAAAAGCAGGCCGGTAAAACAGGGGCAGCGTAAAAAAGAGCTAAAAACAGAATAATCTTATTGCTTTACTGGATATTATTCGACGCTGTTAGGTGGATACTTTTCAACGCGGATTGACAGCTGTGATAACACCCTCCTTTTGAAAATCGGCAACGCTTCCCGAGCAGTAAATCTTCAGAAATAGTTTGTACTGCTGAATTATTGTGTGCCCATTTCACAAAAAAAGAAAAAACTGACATCACAATAATTTCGTCATAAAAATCGGTAATAATACCGTATGAAATAACTTTGTAGGCGTTTATCCCACATGTTGTTGACTTAACCCCTTGTACAATCCGAAGAATCCGCCGACTGAGCATATGACCTAAGTTAACGGTATAGCGTTTAGAAAAATATACAAACATAGTTAAAACTTGTTCGTCAAAAAGCAATTTAGAATGATTGCTGCGGGGCTTCCATCGGTAAAAACCAAATTGATAGACGCGGCACGGATTCTGTATTTTGAAATCAATAGATAAATCCAGTGAGTTGATATGAATGAAGAAGTGTTAGATCCCTCAGATGAAGATATTGCAGTTATATTTGATGAGAATTTTGCTTTTGGGAATGATTTTAGCGCAAATTTTGTCGATAGCGAGATCAGTGAGCCTCAAATCAATGCAATCTCTGTTAAGGGTTGCGGTGAATTAGATGCAACCCGCGTTTACTTAAATGAGCTTGGGAGATCTGAATTATTAACAGCTGAGCAAGAAAAAATCTATGGTTTCCGTGCCTTACAAGGCGATGAAGAAGCACGTAAGATTATGATTGAAAGTAACTTACGTTTGGTAGTTAAGATATCTAGGCGCTATTTAAATCGTGGCTTGCCGCTACTGGATATGATCAACGAAGGCAATTTAGGATTAATTCGCGCTGTTGAAAAATTTGATCCTGAAAAAGGTTTTCGTTTTTCAACGTACGCGACATGGTGGGTAAGACAGGCGATTGAGCGGGCAATTATGAATCAAACGCGAACCATTCGGTTGCCGATTCATATTGTTAAGGAAATGAATACCTATCTCAAAGCTCAGCGACATTTGGCGCAATTATTGGATCATGAGCCAAGTGCTGAAGATATCGCTGGGCATTTAGATAAACCAGTCAGTAAAGTTGAAAAAATGCTTAAATTAAATGAGCGGGTTGCTTCAATGAATGTGCCATGCTCTTGGGAATTTGACAAAACCTTGATGGAGACATTAAGTACTTACGGTATATCGCATGATGAGAAAATCCAAGAAGATCGTATCAAAAAGAAAATAACTGGCTGGGTTTTTGAGTTGCCAGAAAAACAGCGTGAGGTTATTTGTCGTCGATATGGTTTATGTGGTTATGAAGAATCGACGTTAGAACAAGTGGCTATCGAACTGGGCGTGACTCGCGAGCGTATTCGTCAAATACAGATAGATGCGTTGAAGCGCTTAAAAGATATTTTGCAGTTTCACGGTTACTCGGTTGAAGAAATTTTTAACAGATGAGGGACTTGCAAAACACAATAAAGCGAGTTGAATGTGACGCTTATGCGCCCTACGACTAATACCGAACAGTGGATTGCTAGCCAAGGGGGTATTAGCTTTTTCTCTCGCTCTTAAGAATAAGCATGAAATAAAGTGAACAACTGTGTACGGCTGGAGTACAAGCTTTGCTTGCATTGCAAGCACCGACAGTAGGGGAAGCCTGCACGCCGACTATTGGCAACTTGCCTAAGTCATTCCATGCTCATTCCTTAGCTAATAAACATAGCATCGCCGTAACTAAAAAAACGGTAGGATTGAGCAATAGCATGACGATATGCCGCCATAACCACATCATAATCAGCAAAAGCCGAGATAAGCATTAGTAATGTTGATTCAGGTAAATGAAAGTTGGTCAGCAAGGCATCGACTGACTTAAATGTATAGCCCTGCGTGATAAATAGATTAGTATCACCGAAACCAGCGATTAATTCACCGCTTTGAGAGGCGGACTCCAGCGCTCGAACCACCGTTGTACCAATAGCAATAACACGTCCACCGTTAGCTCGGGTCTGCCTTACCGCCTCAACCGTAGCATGAGGTACGGCATAAAACTCATGATGCATAATATGCTCAGCTAAATTTTCAACTCGCACCGGTTGGAATGTACCACTTCCAACATGCAGCGTAACAAATGCTGTTGCAATACCTTTGGCATTGATATTATCCAACATCGCACCATCAAAATGCAGGCCCGCTGTAGGTGCGGCAACCGCACCTGCCTTTTTTGCAAATACAGTCTGATAGCGCGTTAAATCCGATTCATCATCCGCACGAGAAATATAAGGCGGCAATGGAATATGGCCAATTTGCGCTAGAATTTGCAACAAACAACAATCGCCAGCAAATACCAAACGAAATAAATCAGCGTCCCTGCCCAAAACCTCACACGAAAATCCCTCCGTCAATTCTATAATCGCCCCAGCTTTAGGTGACTTACTCGCTTTAATATGTGCAACAGCTTGATGATCGTCCAAAACGCGCTCAATTAAAATCTCAACTTTACCTCCACTGGCTTTTTTTCCATATAAGCGAGCGGGTATCACGCGCGTATCATTAAAAACCAACAAATCATTTGGCTTGAGCAAATCCAGTAAATCAGTAAAGCGTTTATCGCGCAAATGCCCCGTACCACGCTCCACATGCAGCATACGACTGCCGGTGCGTTCATCTAAGGGTTTTTGAGCAATAAGCGTTTCAGGTAAGCTGTAATTAAAGTCACTTTTTTTCATATTGCATGATCTTACCACAGTTTATTGTAACTTCTCATTATGGCAATCACAGTAAGGAGCGAGCATGAAAACGATGGTCGTATTGTGCCGCATGGGTAACTCACCCAATTGTTCAATGTGTTAGATCTCTCCTGAGACGCTAGCATCCTGATGCAAGATGTTTTGTCAGCATTTAACACTGTCATGTTTCTTAACGACGCTGATGACCTAGCTCTAAAATCAGCGGTGAGCCTTGATTATGGATAATCATTTGTTTACGTTCCTCATCTTGTTCCACTATGACGGGCGTTTTTTGTTCAACATGGTCTGCTGAGGTATCAACCTGATGGCTTGGCTGGGATGTCAGTGTCGATATCGGTTTAACTTCAATACTGACATTTGGCAACCAACGCGGTTTGCTTAATGGCGTTTCATTTGTCGCTGATGGAGTGGACACTTTCAATCCACTCAGTAGATTAAAACAAACTGTACTGATTTCATTGCTGATTTTGGTCTGTTTGTCAGATGCCGAATACTCATTAGACAAATAATCTTCTGCACTAACTGTTGTTTTTAGTACGGCTTGCTGGAGCGGTGTGCTGTTACTACTCAATTCGCAAGTAAGGGGCAGGACTCGTGCTTTTTGAAAATTAAGTGATCGCGGATCAGAATTACCTGAACTAAAGGAAAAGCCGACAGGAGGAACATCGCGTTGTATTGCGCCCATCGTTGCTGTTAGCTGATGTGATGCCTTTTCTGTATGAGTAGTTGTCATCGGGTAATGCCATTCCGTAAGGTGGCTACTAACACGCTGCTCCAACTCTGGAATAACAATCAGCGCCGCCAAATCGCCCAATTGATCGGCTGAAAATCTCACCGCAATCTTAGTCACCGTCGTGCTATCAATAGGCTGTGGTGCGTTGCTTTCACCCTTAGCATAGCCACTGACAGCAACAGCTATTAAGCCAAGCCAGACACTTACTAATACTCGTAATCGCGTTAAATCAGGGCTGAAAAAAATCATGCTATATCTCCTAAGATGAGGAAATACTTTAAAAAATTAACCGTTTAAGTGCTATACGTCATATGACTGATGAGTCATATGACGCATTGAGCAATCCTTGTCATTAACGAATAATCGCTTCAGCCAAAAAAATTGGCTGCATCCAAAAAGCGGATGTATGACTTAAATCAAGCTTAACAGAGGGCTTATTATGAACACAATTAACGCGTATCCGTGTCGGCAAACCAAGCCGCTATGGAGCAGTTTAGCCTTAGCGGCACTCACAACCGTCGCTTCTTCCAGTGTGTTTGCAGGAGCAACGTTCAAGATTGATGACACCAAATGGGTTAGTGTCGGTGCTGGTTTGCGTAGCAGTTTTACGGCTAATGAGAATGCCGCACCCAATGGCACGGATTACAGTAACGATTTTAATCTCGATAACATTCGTTTGTATTTGAACGGTCAAATTCACAAATACATTAAGGTCGAATTTAACACCGACTGCCAAACTTGCGGCAATGGCGGCGAAGTTCGTGTGTTAGATGCTATTGGCAAGTTTGAATTTAATCCTTATGTCAACCTTTGGGTTGGACGAATGCTCGTACCGGCTGAACGCCGTGAAATGAACGGGCCTTTTTATAGCCCAATTTACAACGTATTTGCCAATGGCACGCCGTTTGAGCCTGCCGATCAAAACTTGGTTATCAAAAATGATGGGACATCTGCCGGTTCTTATGGTCGTGATGATGGTGCCACACTTTGGGGTGCGGCATTCGATGGACGCTTGCAATATGCCTTTGGTTTTTTCCGAGGTTTAAGAGGGGGCGCGAATAATAACGATAATATCCTTTTTGCTCAGCGCGTGGCTTACAACTTCTGGGAAGTTGAGAAAAATCCGGGCTATTACACCTCGGGTACTTATTACGGTACTGGCGGCGATATTTTTACCGTTGGCGTTGCTAATATTTATCAAAAGCAAGGTGCGGGTACTGTCGCTAATCCTGCCAATTTCCGTGGCACATCAGTGGATGTCTTGTTGGAAAAGGTTTTGCCAGGTAAAGGTGTAGTCACCCTGAATGGGGAATATAAAAACTATGGTGTCGATGGAAATACCCTGCCTGTCACCATGGCGCCAGGCCCTGCCGGTAATTTTGGATTATTTCAAGGCAATGCCATCGATGTCAGTGCGATGTATTTATTTCCACAAAAAGTCGGCATAGGCAAACTGCAACCGTATGGTCGCTATGTCAATAACATGGCGGTTCACAGTCCCGATCAAGATGTTTTTGAAGGCGGCATGAACTATGTCATTGACGGTCATAACGCCCGTGTTGCATTAAGTTATCAACGTTATCTAGCCAACGATTTAAACGGTATGACATTGGGTTTCCAGTGGCAAATCTAACGCACAATAGCTAAGGAATTATCTTATGAAAAATTATTTACAAACCGGAAAAAAACTACTTGGGGTATTGGCTATTTCAGCCGCTTTATTCGGTACTGCACAAGCGGAAGATACGATTAAAGTTGGGGTTTTGCATTCTTTATCCGGCACGATGGCCATCAGTGAAACCACGTTGAAAGACACCATGTTGATGTTGATTGATGAGCAAAATAAAAAAGGTGGCTTGTTGGGCAAAAAACTTGAGCCAGTAGTGGTTGATCCCGCCTCAAATTGGCCGTTATTTGCCGAAAAAGCCCGCGAATTACTAACTAAAGACAAGGTGTCGGCGATTTTTGGTTGCTGGACTTCAGTTTCACGTAAATCCGTTTTACCTGTTATCGAAGAGTTAAACGGCATTTTGTTTTACCCCGTGCAATATGAAGGCGAAGAGTCCTCTAAAAATGTTTTTTACACGGGTGCTGCACCCAATCAACAGGCCATCCCTGCGGTTGATTATTTAATGAATGATTTAAAAGTTAAACGCTGGGTGTTGGCGGGTACGGATTATGTTTATCCGCGTACCACTAACAAAATTTTAGAAGCTTATCTAAAAGCCAAAGGTGTTGCCAAAAAAGACATCATGATTAATTACACGCCATTCGGTCATTCTGACTGGCAAAGCATTGTCGCTGACATTAAAAAATTTGGTTCAGCGGGAAAGAAAACGGCGGTGGTCTCAACCATCAATGGCGATGCCAACGTGCCATTTTATAAAGAATTGGGCAATCAAGGTGTGTCGGCTGAAAACATTCCGGTGGTCGCCTTCTCCGTGGGTGAAGAAGAACTATCAGGCATCGATACTAAGCCTTTAGTGGGGCATTTAGCCGCGTGGAATTATTTCATGAGCATCGACACCACCAAAAACGCGGAATTTATTAAACAATGGAAAGATTACATCAAAAATCCAAAACGAGTCACTAATGATCCAATGGAAGCCCATTACATCGGCTTCAATATGTGGGTGAAAGCGGTTGAAAAAGCCGGTACCACTGATCCAGATGCCGTACAAAAGGCAATGATTGGTATCGAATATCCCAACCTCACTGGCGGGGTGTCGAAAATGTTACCTAACCACCATATTACTAAACCGGTTTTGATTGGTGAAATTCAAGATGATGGTCAATTCGTTACCGTTTGGCAAACCAACAAATTAGTTGACGGTGATGCGTGGTCTGATTTCTTACCCGAAAGTAAACCGATTATTGCGGATTGGACGGCGCCAATTAACTGCGGTAATTTCAACACAAAAACCAAGAAGTGTTCTGGACAAAACTATTGAGTGCGTGCTTTCCGTCTGCGTTTGAGGTCATCAATGGTTTAACAAACGTTTTTTAACAACAGTGGGAGGCACTTTATCAGATTACTAGAGCTAAAGTGCCTCCCACGCCCTATTCATAATAATGTCCAACGATTCCCTCCCTAAACACAGGAAAAAATCATGAACTTTTTTTCAATCACGCGCTATGGGTTAGCCTCGCTGATGCTCTGTGTTGCATTAAGCGCACACGGCGAACCCAAGACCCTAAATACACCACTCCTAGAGGCCTTAACGGCGATTAAACAAGGTTCAATGACTCAGCGCGAGCAGGCAATTAATAGCCTAGTAGAATTAAAAAACCCACGCAGTTTGGTGATTTTGCAGGCGTTGCTATCAGGCAAACTATTTATTTGTAAGGACGATGACAAACTGGTTATCGGTGAGCCCAATGAGCAAACGTACCAGATTCGAGATGCCATTGATGATGCCCCCTTAGCACCCATCAACGCCGAACAAGTGAGCAAAATCAATTTAACCAACAAACTAAGAAGCCAATTGCGAAAAATTATTGGTGAGTTGGAATTAAACGCTGAACAAGCCGACACACGCTTGGCAGCCGTTAAAGCCATGAATCAAGACATTGATGAGCGAATGTTGGAACTATTAAAAACACGCTTGGCGATAGAACCCGATGCGCGTGTCAAACAGGCGATTGAAAATAGCCTGTTGTTACAAAAAGTCGATAGCGTTGATAAAAACGAGCGTATTAAAGCCATTGAGCAACTAAAAACCCAAGCGAATTTAAGTGTGGTCAACAAGCTAAAAAGTTTGATAGAAAAAGACAGCGACGGCCAATTTGCTGAAGCCGATAGTGATATTCGTAACTTAGCTGAGGCGGCATTAGCCAAAATTAACACTCAATTACAAGTGTACAGCGCCATAGAAACAGTATTTTTTGGACTCAGTTTAGGTGCTGTGCTGGTTTTATCGGCGATTGGTTTAGCCATTACTTTTGGTGTAATGGGCGTAATCAATATGGCACACGGTGAATTGATGATGATTGGTGCGTATACCACTTACGTCATTCAACAAATCCTGCCCAATCAGCTGGGCTTATCGGTAATACTAGCTATACCCGCCGCTTTTGTCATCGCCGGCTTAGTTGGCATTGCGATTGAGCGCGGCATTATCCGTTTTTTGTACGGTCGCCCCTTAGAAACCTTATTGGCGACTTTTGGTATCAGTTTATTTTTACAACAAACCGTACGTTCGATTTTTTCGCCGCTGAATCGCAGCGTCGCCACACCCGAATGGATGAGTGGTTCTTGGCAAATCAATGATTTTTTATCGTTGACGTGGAATCGCTTTTATATCTTAATTTTCTGTCTATTGGTGTTTGTGTTGTTATTGCAAATCCTTAAACACACCCGCTTAGGGCTAGAAGTTCGAGCTGTCGCGCAAAATCGTCGTATGGCCAAAGCGATGGGTATACCTACAGCGCGTGTCGATGCCATGACGTTTGGTTTAGGCTCGGGCATTGCTGGTGTCGCTGGCGTGGCCTTAAGTCAAATTACTAATGTCGGCCCTAATTTGGGACAATCGTATATCGTTGATTCTTTTATGGTCGTCGTATTTGGCGGCGTGGGCAATTTATTGGGGACTTTGGTCGCAGGCTTTTCTTTAGGCATTGCCAACAAATTTTTAGAACCCTTTGCGGGCGCAGTTTTGGCAAAGATTTTGGTGTTGATTTTTATCATCCTGTTTATTCAAAAACGTCCGCGTGGTTTATTTCCTCAAAAGGGACGGGCGGCAGACTCGTGAACGCCAAGACGCTATCCTTCCAACTGCCTCTAATTGATCACAGGTTTTGACTATGAAACTTTTAGCCTCTTCTCTTACTGATAAAACCTACGCCAGCGTATTGCTTACGCTGTTGGCGGTGACCTTTATCATTCCACTGTGTAATTGGCTGACCCCCACCGATTCGCCCTTACACTTTTCTGCTTATACCGTTTCACTAATTGGAAAATACTTAAGCTTTGCCCTACTGGGTCTCTCGTTAGATTTAGTTTGGGGGTATTGCGGCATTCTCGCCTTAGGACACGGTGCATTTTTTGCCTTGGGTGGTTATGCCATTGGCATGTATTTGATGCGCCAAATTGGTTCGCGTGGAGTTTACGGTGATCCCTTATTACCTGATTTTATGGTGTTTTTAAATTGGCAAGAATTGCCGTGGTATTGGTTTGGCTTTAATCATTTTGGCTTTGCGTTGCTCATGGTGGTCTTGGTTCCCGGAAGTTTAGCCTTTGTATTCGGCTGGCTGGCGTTTCGCTCGCGCGTTACCGGGGTTTATTTATCCATCATTACGCAAGCATTAACCTATGCCTTATTACTGGCCTTTTTTCGTAATGAAATGGGCTTCGGCGGTAACAACGGCTTAACCGATTTCAAAGAGATATTGGGATTTAGCATTCAATCCGAAGCCGTGCGCTCTACTTTGTTCTTACTATCGGGATTGGCACTCATCATCGCTTTGATCACTTGCCGCTGGCTGGTTAATACCAAACTGGGTCGTGTTATTACTGCGATTCGCGATCAAGAAGCCCGAGTCCGCTTTTTAGGCTATCGCGTCGAACTATTCAAATTGTGGATTTTTGTATTTGCTGCCATGTTGGCAGGTATTGCCGGTGCGCTTTATGTTCCGCAAGTTGGCATTATTAATCCCAGTGAGTTTTCACCGCTTAACTCCTTAGAAATTGTTATTTGGGTGGCAATGGGCGGACGCGGCACTTTATACGGGGCGATTATCGGCGCGTTGGTTGTCAACTACTGCAAAACTGTATTAACAGGACTGTTACCCGATGCGTGGCTATACATTTTGGGCGGCTTATTTATCGTTGTCACCGTACTCTTGCCAGATGGTATTGTGGGCTTGATACAACGCAAACTAAAGGAGCAACGCGCATGAAATTGTCAGTCAATACCTTGCTTAACGAAACAGCAAAAAATCCAACCGGAGCCGTCGTGGTAGATGGCACGCTCGATACACGACACGGGCCTATTCTGTATATGGAAGATGTCAGTGTCAGTTTTGATGGTTTTAAGGCATTGAATAATCTCTCCTTATACATCGACGATGGCGAATTGCGTTGTCTCATTGGACCGAATGGCGCAGGCAAAACCACCTTAATGGATGTCATCACCGGTAAAACTCGCCCCGACACCGGCACGGTTTTTTTCGGTCAAACCATTGATTTATTAAGTTTGGATGAGCCTGCTATTGCCCAAGCGGGCATTTGTCGCAAATTTCAAAAACCCAGTGTCTTTGATGCCTTAAGCGTTTTTGAAAATTTAGAACTAGCGTTGAAGGCTAATAAAAGCACTTGGAAAACCTTATTTTTTCGTCTGACGGGCGAGCAGCGTGATCGAATTGATGAGGTATTGAGCACGATTGGGCTGCTCGATAGCTTCTCGCAACGTGCCGGTATTCTGTCGCACGGTCAAAAGCAATGGTTAGAAATTGGCATGTTGTTAATGCAAGAGCCTAAGGTGATGCTGGTTGATGAACCCATAGCGGGGATGACGCACCAGGAAATCGAACGCACTGCCGAATTATTACTCTCATTGCAAGGCAAGCATTCCATTGTGGTTGTTGAGCATGATATGGCCTTTGTACGTTCCATTGCGCGTAAAGTGACGGTGTTACATGAAGGTTCCGTATTAACCGAAGGCACGATGGATGAAGTACAAGCTGATCCGCGTGTGATTCAAGTCTATTTGGGGGGCTGATGTTAAAAATTAATGCGTTAGATCAATACTACGGAGAAAGCCATACACTTTGGGATATTAATTTGGACATTCCCGACGGCGCGTGTCTGTGTTTAATGGGGCGCAACGGCGTTGGCAAAACGACCTTATTAAAAACCATTATGGGTTTGATTCCCGCCAAAGCCGGTCAGATTGATTATGCCGGTGTTGCTTTAGCCAATGGCAAAGCTGAACAACGTGCCGCTTTAGGTATTGGCTATGTTCCGCAAGGTCGAGAAATTTTTCCACTCATGACGGTTGAGGAAAATCTTAAAACCGGTTTACGCGCTGTCCGCAGCCAAGGCATTAAAAAAATACCCGATACTGTTTATGAGATTTTCCCCGTCTTGAAACAAATGCTTAAACGCCGTGGTGGTGATTTATCCGGCGGTCAGCAACAGCAATTAGCGATTGCTCGCGCCTTAGTGCTCAATCCACGGTTACTAATTTTGGATGAACCTACCGAAGGTATCCAGCCCAATATCGTGAGTGAAATTGGCGATGTCATCACGCGGCTGAATCGTTCTCGTGGTGTCGTTTTTCCCACGTCGCCGCCCAACCCTAATGCCTTAGGTGAAATACATACCGCTATTCATCACATCAACCAAGACTTGGGCGTAACCGTGTTACTCGTTGAACAAAAACTCCCGTTTGCCAAAAAAGTGGCGGATAATTTTTGCATTATGGATAGAGGTCGCCTTGTATCAAGCGGCGCAATGGCCGATTTAAACGAGGATTTAATCAAGCAATATTTGACTGTTTAACGTCGTCGCGATACAACGCACACTCACTTGGTGACTTTCAGCGCAAAACTATTGAACTCAGATTCTTCACAACAACCCGGCTGGCACGCGAACTTAGCATTAAGGTTTGCCAAGCAACACGGCAAAACCGTGCTAACGCATCGCCAGCATCACGGCCCACTATTGATTCAACGCCCTTTTTATCCCGAAGGCGAGGTGTGTCATGTGTATGTTTTGCATCCACCCGGTGGCGTGGTGGCGGGCGATTGTTTGAATCTAAGCATTCACGCTGAAGCAGACAGTGCGGTGTTAATCACGACGCCAGCCGCCAATAAGTTTTATCGTAGCGATGGTCTATTGGCTCAACAACACATTAACTTAAACATTGCCGCCGGCGCATCGCTAGAGTGGCTACCTCAAGAAACCCTCTTTTATGAAGGTGCGAGAGTCAACACGACATTCCACTTAGAATTAGCCGCCGATGCACGTTTTCTGGGTTGGGAAATAGGCGTTTTAGGACGACCCGCAGCCCATGAAGGCTTTGCTGTTGGCGATATCTGCATGAATTGGCATATTTTTCGTGCGAATGACATACTTTATCGTGAGCGTCTACACTTAGATGCTCAGGCTTTCGCCGCCAATTGGGGGTTACAGGCGCATTCCGCCTACGGTAGCTTGTTTGCTTATCCAGCGGGCTTGGCGCAATTAACGCTCATACAAGCATTGATTGGCGATCGGCCTAGACAGGGTGTCACCTTACTCGATAACTTACTGATTTGCCGCGCATTAGATCATCGAGCGGATTGTTTACGTGGGTTCTTTCAAGACATTTGGCACGCTTTACGCCCAGACCTCCTACAACGCTCAGCCAGTGTTCCACGCATTTGGGCCAGTTAAAACTTTATAATCACCTTCCTTAGGGTAATCACTATGCACTTAACACCCCATGAAAAAGATAAGTTATTAATCTTCACCGCAGGCTTAGTCGCAGAACGTCGTAAGGCGCGTGGCTTAAAATTAAATTACCCAGAAGCAGTCGCTTATATTTCAGCTGCTATTTTGGAAGGAGCGCGTGACGGACGAAGCGTTGCCGAGCTCATGGAATACGGGCGCACCTTATTAAGCCGAGACGATGTGATGGACGGTATCAGCGACATGTTACCGGATGTACAAGTTGAGGCGACTTTTCCAGATGGCACTAAACTGGTAACCGTTCATAATCCCATTGAATAGGAGATTGCACATGAGAGTAGGTGAAATAATCACTATGCCTGGCGACATCGAATTAAATCAAGGTCAACCAACACGACATGTCGTTGTCGCAAATACGGGGGATAGACCGATTCAAGTCGGCTCGCACTATCATTTTTTTGAGACCAATCCGGCTTTGCAGTTTGATCGCGAGCAAACACTAGGCTTTCGTTTAGATATTCCTGCTGGCACAGCGGTACGATTTGAACCGGGTCAATGGCGACAAGTGACTTTAATCCCCTTAGGTGGTTTACGCCGAGTTTACGGATTTCGACAAGCGATTATGGGCGACTTGCCACCCACACAACAGGAGTATCAATCATGAGCAAAATGAGCCGACAAGCGTATGCCGATATGTTTGGACCGACCACCGGCGATAAAGTCCGCTTGGGGGACAGTGAGTTATTTTTGGAAGTTGAAGCCGATTACACTCTGTACGGCGAAGAAGTTAAATTTGGTGGTGGCAAAGTTATTCGTGATGGCATGGGACAAAGCCAAGTCAGCTCACAAACGGCAATGGATTTAGTCATTACTAATGCCTTAATTGTCGATTATTGGGGGATTATCAAAGCGGATGTCGGCATCAAAAATGGACGTATTGCCGCTATCGGTAAAGCCGGTAATCCAGATATTCAAAACGCAGTCACTCTAATCATAGGGCCCGGTACAGAAATTATTGCTGGCGAAGGGCATATTTTGACTGCGGGCGGTATTGATGCACATATCCATTTTATCTGTCCACAACAAATTGATGAAGCACTGAGTTCTGGCGTAACCACAATGATTGGTGGCGGCACTGGGCCTGCCACCGGTACTAACGCCACAACTTGCACACCAGGGCCTTGGCATATTCACCAAATGTTAAGTGCGTTAGAAGGTTTTCCAATGAATTTTGGCTTGCTAGGTAAAGGTAATGCCAGTTTACCTGCGGCTTTGGAGGAACAAATTGAAGCGGGGGCAATGGGCTTAAAACTGCATGAAGACTGGGGCACAACACCAGCGGCCATTGATTGTTGTCTGGGCGTTGCTGATCGCTATGATGTGCAAGTTGCCATTCATACCGACACCTTAAATGAGTCCGGTTTTATTGAAGATACCATTGCGGCTTTTCAAGGACGCACCATTCACACTTATCATACGGAAGGCGCGGGTGGCGGTCATGCGCCCGATATTATTAAAGCCTGCGGTCTGCCGAATGTTCTTCCCTCCTCCACCAATCCCACCCGTCCTTATACCATCAACACGATTGATGAACACCTCGATATGCTGATGGTCTGCCATCATCTCGATCCGAGTATTCCAGAAGATATTGCTTTTGCCGAATCCCGCATACGCCGCGAGACGATTGCGGCTGAAGATATTTTGCATGATTTAGGGGCTTTTTCGATGATCTCTTCCGATTCACAAGCCATGGGTCGAGTGGGTGAAGTCATTATACGAACGTGGCAAACTGCCCATAAAATGAAAGTTCAGCGCGGGCAACTAGCAGAAGATGCCGACGGTAATGATAATTTCCGTATTAAACGGTATATTGCCAAATACACCATTAATCCGGCAATCAGTCATGGTATTGCTCACGAAGTAGGTTCGATTGAAGTGGGCAAACTGGCTGATTTAGTTTTATGGCAGCCTGCTTTTTTTGGTGTTAAACCCAGCTTGATTCTAAAAGGCGGCTTGATTGCCGTTGCCGCGATGGGTGATCCTAATGCCTCAATTCCGACTCCGCAACCCGTCCACTACCGCCCAATGTTTGGGGCGTATGGTCGCACTGCGGCGGCTAACTCCATGTTATTTTTGCCACAAGCCTCCCTCGAACACGAGGTACCTAAACGCTTAGGTTTACACAAACGCATTGGAGTGGTTAAAAATACTCGCCACATCGGTAAAAAAGATTTACGTCATAACGCCTATTTACCAACAATCGAAGTAGACGCACAAACTTACGCTGTTAGAGCTGATGGTCAACTATTGACCTGTGAACCGGCCTCAAGCTTACCGTTTACTCAACGTTATTTTCTGTTTTAATATTTTTACGCTACATTATTCTCTTTGGGCGATCCGATATAATCGCCCTTCTTTCCACGCACTATTTGCTCAAATTTCTGTTTTTTGCAACTGTTGTCACAAAAAATTAACTTATTTGTCATAAGAAAGCACTAATATACCTTATCTTTTTATAGACAAAGGAAAGGCATGTTAAGCACTAATATAAAGAAATCAAAAGCAGGTTTATCTGAAATTGAAGCTGAGTACATCGCTAAAAGCCTAATCGTATACTGCACCACTGTCACGGCTAAACAAACGAATAAAGAAGTCACAAAGCTTTTAGAAGAGCATCGTGATTTAGTTTCGATCGCAGTAGTGGAACATAACAAACCGATTGGCTTAATTAATCGTAATTATTTCATGGAAGATATGGCAAAGCCGTTCCGACATGACTTATTTGATCGAAAAAGCTGTATCGCGTTCATGAACAAAGACCCTCTAATTGTTAATGAATCCCTTAGTATTCAAGAACTGAGCTTTAAGGTGCTCGATTCAGGCAGTAAAACACTAAACGATGGATTTATCATTACCGATGAAAACGGTGATTATTTAGGTATTGGTACTGGTGAAGACTTGGTTAAGGTTGTCACCTTCTTGCAGGCAGAGAAAAATCGCCTGATTACCGAAAGTATTAATTACGCCAGTGTCATTCAGCAATCATTTTTGCGCTTATCTAATGAAGATATGGGTAATGTATTACATGAATACTTTATGCATTGGGAACCCCGCGACAAAGTTGGTGGCGATTATTATTTTTGTAAAAAATTTAAAGACGGCTATTTTCTAGCGCTGATTGATTGTACCGGTCATGGTGTCCCGGGGGCATTCATGACACTCATTATGTCGGCTTTTCTCGGCGGTGTATTACTTGATAAAGAAGCTCGCTTAGACCCTGCTAAAGTCTTATCAATAATGAATCAACGCGTTAAGTTCACCTTAGGACAAATAGCTGACCCTCAAGATGATAAACATGATTTTTCATCCAGCAAAGAGGGTCAATCGGATGATGGTATGGATACCGCTTTCTGCTGGATCAATACTGAAAAAGACGAGCTGGTTTATGCCGGTGCAAAAATGCCGCTCTTCTATATTGATACTCATGATCACCATCACAAAGAACCAGAAATACACAGCCTAGAACCCGATCGTAAAGGTGTGGGTTATATTGATACGCCAATGGATTATAAATGGACTAATCGAACGCTGAAATTAACTAAAAAAATGTGTATTTACATTACTAGCGACGGTTTGGTCGATCAAATTGGCGGTACTAAAAAAATTGCATTTGGTAAAAAGCGTTTTGTGGCTTTATTAAAAGACAATTACCATAAACCCATGACAGAGCAACAAACCCTTTTGACGCAAGCTTTTTATGACTATCAAGGCAAACAAAAGAGACGTGATGATCTTTGCCTAATGGGATTCAGATATTAATTCAATTTTGGAGACAACATGTTAATTGACGTTTTTACTGTTTTTCGTGAAGAAGCCGATGCCAATGGCATCGTGTTTTATTACAGTGGTATTCTTTCGCAGAATGTTATTAAAACAATGGGAGATTCATTAAAACAAAAATTACAGATTCAAGATGAGTCAGGAGCAAGATCGCGTAAGGTGTTCTCGACTTTTATTGAAATGATTCAAAATGCCATGCATTATTCCCCTTCAACACCCGACTCAGAAGGTGCGAAAGAAGGCTCTATTATTGTCGGCAGAGAAAACGGCAAATATTTTATTATTTGCGCTAATTTTATTGAAAAACAATTTGTCCCTCGCATCCGCGAGAAACTTGATCCTATTCTACAAATGAGCGCAGAAGAAATAAAACAAGCTTATCGCGCCCAATTAAAAAATGAACAGCATTCTGAAGATAGCATTAGTAAAGGTGCGGGTTTAGGATTCTTAACCTTAGCTAGGGATTCCATTGAGCCGATTGAATACGCTATTCGTGAGTGCGTTAGTACTAACGATGAAGACCAATTGTCATGCTTTTATTTAAAAGCAACTATTTAAGGAATTTTTTATGAGTGATTTATTTATAGCAGCGAGTTCAGATACCCCTGAAATTGATTTTCAGTTTTCCAATAAAACCTTAACTATTTCTGGTGAAGCGTATCCAGAAAATGGGGTTGAGTTTTTTCGACCTATTTTAAAAAACTTGCAAAGCCATTTAAATTCAATGAGCGGTGAACAACTCGAATTCAATTTCAAACTGACCTATTTCAATAGTGTCAGTACCAAAATTCTTTATAGTATGTTTGAATTATTGAATGAATACGCCAAAAATAACCCGAATTGTGTTCTTTTAAATTGGTTTCATGATGAAGAAGATGACATGATTTTAAGTTTTGGTTTAGATATTCAAGAAGATTTTACTTGGATTGATTTTAGTGCCATTGCCATATCCTAATTTATTCTCAGTATGCGCTGTGGGTTATACCGACAGACCATAAAGAATCCAAACACAAATATAGCTTTTCTTAGTGTGTAACACTTTATCAATAACCGTTTTTTAAGTTATTGCTTGGCACTTCATTGATAGCGAAAAATGGCAAATTAATATTATTTTTCAGTTGGTTAAAGAAAAAAATAGTTTTTTTGCCAATCTCGTCCCGTGTACATTTATACCTAAAACAGTCGCCAAGATGTAATCGTTTAGCCCTCTTTAAAAAAACCAGCATCTCCCTGCGAAAAAACAAAAACCATAGCGCATAGCCCTAGTTATCTGGGACACTGCCAGAGAATAACTTGTGTTCATTGAGGAAGAAACTGTTGATAGACTAAAAGGAAGCGCAGGAGTGGTTGAACAGGATACTATATCGGATGCACTGCAAGCACCAACAGTAGGCGCTTTAGGCGAAGTTTGCACTCCAGCCGCACACAGTTGTTCACTTTATTTTATGCGTGCTCCTTAGTAGGTAGCTCCATTATTGACATCGCTAACAGAACAATATTTTAAATACGCTCAGAATAATTGAGGGTATCGGTATCATTTAGTAGCAGTTTTTCCAAATTTTATTAAAAAGGATGTGACTTAGATTTTAAGGGACAAGGGTAACAGTGCGTGTTTTAAAAGCCCAAAGAACGCCACATCCCATTATTAATTATTGAGCGGCATAGGACGGTTTAATAAAAACTGCGGTGCAGTTGTGGTTGCCTTTGTGTAAATCCAGTGTAATGTTTCGCAGTAGACCTTGACAATCGCCGCGCCAGCCAGCGAATAAAGCCCCGGGATTTGGTTGGGCAGATAACTTAACGGTGCTGTTAAGCTCTACCGGCAGGGTGATAGAACACTTGACGCCGCAATCAATACCGGCGGAGAGACTGGTCACTTTACCGGGGCCGCTGACAATCGCTCTAATTCTAGGATTGAGTGGATCGCGTGTCGCCGAGGCAAAGACATTTTCAATAAAAATCAAATTAGAGTTTTCGCTATATGGCATTTGTTGATAGGTCACGAAGTTCTCGATTTTTTTGACGACATCCATACCTGCCACGACATTACCAAAAACAGCATAACCTGGATTGCCGGCATTGACATAATCTAGGTTGGTATTATCGGCGACATTGATATAAAACTGTGAAGTAGCTGAGTTGGGATCAGCGGTTCGGGCCATAGCAATTGTACCTGTGACATTACTCAGGCCATTGGTTGACTCATTAATAATGGGTGGATTGGTGGTTTTAAAGGTAAAGCTGCTCATATCCATGCCGCCACCTTGTACAACAAAACCTTTGACCACCCGATGAATCAAAGTTTTTTTATAAAATCCACTTTTGACATAAGCAATAAAGTTGTTTGAACTGATCGGAGCCTTGTCATAATCCAGTTTAACCGTGATTGTACCGATGTTGGTTTGCAGTTCAACGTATTCCATCACCGGAGCGGTTGTCGTTTCAGCATGAGCAAAAGGGATAAATACACTGAGAACAACGCTCAGTAAGAGTAAAAAACGCACAACAATCTCCTCATTAAGTGGGGGTTAGTTTCTTAAGGTTTATTGTTCAACTGGATCTAAGCCAGTTAAACCAATAAGTGACCAGCTATCAAAATTGCCAATATTGGCCTGATCATCGCCATCTTGATAAGTAATCCTGCAAACATATTTTTGGATTTTATCCGCTACGCTAAATTCCCCGTTGATAACGTATTGATAATTACCGAGACTCCAAGCGTTGATGGGTTTGCTTGAAAAAATAGGATTTTTAGCTTTATCCAGCTTGTTTTTGATATGCTGATTACAATGGGTAAATGCGATGTCTGTCAAGGTATTTGAAATAGGCGACTGGCTGCCAACGTCTTTACTATCGACTAGGAAAGCATCCGATTGGATGACTTGATAAACCAAGGGCATGATGACTTTTTGTTGCGTCAAAAAAAGTACAATTAAACCAACGACAAAAATAAGTGTGGGGTGTTTGAGTAAAAAATTTTTCATAGTGCCTCTTAAAAATGAATGGATTAGGTTTTAAGGCAGTTTAACCGAATTTTAACAGACATCAATATTAAACAAGGAAAGAGGTAAGTATTCAGTCCCCCTCTTTGAAAAAGAGTACCTAAAGGGCATAAAGGGTTATGGGAAGATTTTATAAGATAAATCCCCCCCTCAATCCCCCTTTTTCAAAGGGGGAGGTGAATAGTTACAACGGGATTACTGAAGGGGTACTGGCTCTTAATGATTGAATCTAGGTACACTTTTAATAAGGTAGTCCGGCTCAGTGTCCGATAAAAATTGTCTGGACAATAGAAGGCACTATACTTATCGTACCGTCTGGATTTCGTGTGTCCGTGAAATCCGAGTAAGATCAGGATCATTATTTATGCCGCTAGCTACTGAAATGTAATAAAATAAGCTGTTAGACACTGATCAAAGGAATCTAGGTGTGTTACTGCCCAGATAAAAATTAGTAATCAAACTGTAATTTAGGAGAGCAATATGAATATCAACTCTGAAACTTTGGATCATTGCATTACCAAAGTAAATTTATCCGGTCGGATGGATATTTTAGGTGCACAAGCCATTGACATGAAATTTACCGCACTGACCTCTACCAAAAAAGCCAGTATTTTGGTAGATATGTCAGAAGTCAGCTTCTTGGCATCTTTAGGAATGCGTACCTTGCTTTCTTCCGCCAAGGCTTTGTCTAACCGTGGCGGCTGTTTAGTGTTATACAAACCACAAGCCAATGTGCTGGATGTTTTAGACACATCGGGGGTATCAAAATTAATTCCTGTCTTTGATGACTTTGAAGAAGCTACAAATTACTTAGCCAGCCACCAAAACGGATAAACCATAGAATCGCTTATGTCCATTTCTAGCATTTTCAGTACAAATCAGAAAATATCAGGCAGTTATGTATCATTAACGATATCAAACCAATTTGAAGAGCTAGTACATGTAGCATTATGGCTAGAACAAATAGCCCAGCACTATAAACTGCCTGAACGTACAATCTTCAAACTGGATGTGGTGTTAAATGAAGCTCTGCCCAATATCATCAGTTATGCTTATTCAGATCAACTGCTCCATGACATCTTGATAAAATTTGAAGACAACGATGATCATATCGTGCTGGAAATTATTGATGACGGCATTGCTTTTAATCCGTTTACCATACACTCTTTACCCGATCATGTTTCCTTGGAATCCGCCTCAATTAATGGTCGAGGAATCCACTTAATTAAATCCTATTCTAGTGAACAACAATACCAACGCGTCGATAATACCAATGTGATGCGTGTAGTTATCCATAAGTCCCCTGAATGCAGTAAAGAATACCCACATATTGAAGAGGGTGTTGCTTGATGAAAAGTGAAAATGTCAGGCTTCTGGCATCCACTGATTCACTCGATCCAGTTTGGTTCATATCTGCCTACCAGAATCTCTTGGTTTCTTTACCGCTGTGTGCCGGTATACCATTAGATTTACTCGTCCCCTTTCTTCTTAAATGTGAATATAGGTCTCTTGAACCCCAGGATCAATTACTCTCCCCGGGACAAGTTAATCAATATTTGTATGTCGTCGTGTCGGGTCAACTTAGTGCCCACGTTAACGCCATTGAATGGGAAAAAGGCTTTCGCTTGCTCCCCGGCGAATTGGTCGGGGAAGTGTCGATCATTGATAACCTGCTGCCAACTGCGTATGTCACCGCCACCCAAACTAGCCTGTTGCTGTGCATTCACGAAACAGTACTGTGGTCAGATTTTATTCTGATCCCAGGAGCAGCAAGGAATATGCTTCTGCAAATCATGAAACGGGTACGGGCTCGTAATCTTGCTGTGCAAAAAGCCGTAGAGCAAAACTTACGGTTGGAACATCTGGAAAAAGAGTTACAGATCGCCCAAGATTTGCAAGCTAGTATGTTGCCTCAACAACCTTTGTTTCCCTCCTATCCGCAAATAGAAGTTGATGCCATGATGAAGCCTGCGAAAGAAATCGGTGGCGATTTTTTTGATGCTTTCGAGCTAGATGCAGGAAGAATTTGTGTCGCGATAGGTGATGTCGCGGGCAAAGGCGTTCCTGCCGCTTTGTTTATGGTGCGCTCTATCACCGTTCTACGCACCGAGATGCTGAGGTCAAAAGATTTGCTGCAAACCATCACCGCTATGAATGTGGCTTTAAGCCAAGATAACCCGCAGTGTATGTTTGTGACCTTGATGATTTGTGTGCTAGACGTGTGCAGCGGTCAACTTCAATATGTTAACGGTGGTCACAATCGCCCACTTTTAGGCAACTCAGGAAATCGCTTTTGTTATCTAGAACAACCCGCCGGTATCTTAGTTGGTATTAATCCCTATGCGATTTACCAAACTTCAACGCTCTATTTGCAACCAATGGACACATTTATTTTATATACCGATGGCGTGACCGAAGCGAATAACCCCGCGCAGGATGAATTTACAGAACCACGGTTATTAGATTTCATCAACCGACAAGGACAGCACTCAGCAAGCGGTATTGTCACCGAAATATACGCCACCGTGCAGGACTTTGCGTCAGGTGCAGAACAATCAGATGATTTGACCTTGTTGGTGTTGCGATACCTAGGAAGTTGAAGTTTTTAGAATGCGCGAAGCTTTTAAAGCAATCGCGCAACACCAATTATATTTAGCCGATATCTTCAATCGTCATTGCTGTCATCGTCATCGTCGTCATCATCATCATCATCATCATCATCATCATCATCATCACCACCTTTGATGGTGCAGTTATATTCACGTTTGTCATATTTTTTCTTGACAGGATCATACCCTAAGCTTTCGCAATCAGGTAAGGAACACACGAAAGTTTCTTGGGATATCACTCTGTATTTATTACCACGCCTTTGCTTTTGCTTTAGCTGAACAGTAACGTTCATTTTGCAACTGACGAAATCTATAGGTGTTGCATCCCCAGGACATTGCGGTTTTAACGCATTAAAGTTTTGATTATATTGCGACTGGGCAATATCCAATGGCGACGTAATAAACGTTTGTTTAATATCAAACTGTCCTGTCGGATAAGAATCGATTTTATCTAGCTCAGTCAAATTTTTGAATTGAGAAAATGAGCCGATCACCGAGTTTGACAATTCAACTGTTTCGAGTATCGGCGGCGCAGTGGGCGGCAATATGACATTGATTGGATCACTACAAAGTAACAAGGCACGCGGCGGCGAAGAGAGGTTACTTGTTCCTTTTTGAGGGATGATAGTCATCCCAAGTTGATGATCCTTTGTGGTATCAACTTTACTTGCGAAGAGCAGTGCATCAACACTACCCGACCAAAACAGACAAGTGCCACTTGAGCTTTTTAACGCACAAACTCTTGCACTGATTTCATTACTAACTAACAGCATCATGATAAAGACCAATGCTGTACCCATTAATTTTAACGACTTAGACATAGCGTATCCTTTATTCTCTCTAATCATTCACTCAAAAATTAAGCCGACTGACTCGTTGATCTCTTTCGGTTAGTAAAAACTAATCCTGCGAACGCCGAGCCTAGTAACCATATTGATGCTGGAAGTGGTACAGCAGAGACGGGGGTATTTAATGAATAATTAAAGTTATCCATTAACCACCATTTTCCTTCACCTGATGAGCTAAATTCCAACCGAGTAATGCCATTTAGATTAGCAGTGTGTGTATCATAGCTGCCTATTGATAAGTCAAAAATAATCTCACCCATGAGACTGTCACCGTTAAATCCCTTAACCGTGATGGACGTTGAAGTAAAATTATAGGCAACGTTGTTATATGTCCATCCGGCAAAATCTGCGCCCATAAAATTGAATGTCGAACCCCCATTGAAGGAAACAGATTTAACCGCTCCGTAAGCGTTACCAACTGCGTTTTTACCTGACGGCGCACCATAAGTGTTACCGTATTTTGCATAAACGGTATTGCTAAATACAGCAAACGTATCATCCCAAATGAATCCTCCGTACTTAGTGGATGACTCAGATAAAAGCTTCCCTCCGTCGCCGCATGAGTTTGCCTCGCCACAGATATCATCAAAGCTCAACACAGCGGCCTGTACTGTATTAGTGCCACATAAGATAAAACAGAGTAGAGCAAAATAATTTTTCATAAATATCCTTGTTCTTAAATTTTAGTTTGTCCATTAAATTTGCAGGGGTTACGCATAGAGAAATTTATACTATAAAATTAATATGTTATATTGATGTCGTATATTTTCTGTATTAGACAAATACAAATCCTGGTCTAACACGGGTTACACCGAAACGACAACTGTAAAATTCTTGCAAACATTTTGACGAAATATCAGTCACGGTAAAAGGGGTAAATATCACTTTGTTAGTAAGGATAGTTATCCCGTAAAATCAAAATCAGCCTGTTAAGGGAAGGCTAATGTTAGTCTGGCATAAGCCATACGAGTGGGTGCAATACTCGGATTATTAAAGTCAATGTCAAAATAGCTAAAGTTTTGGTTAAACAAATTGGTCGCGCCAATTGAGAAAAAACCATAACGTTTAGGCAACCGATAATTGAGCATGGCATCAACTACCCAAAAATCATCGTGACCGGCGCTTAGCATTCCCGTTTTTATGCTTTCAAACTGTCCTGCTTGATTAAAATAAGTCAGCTTTAGACCAGCTCCCAAACCTGTGGGGTGGAAAAAGTTGATTCCGAGCGGAACACGGTGGGTTTCCAAATGTTGAACACCATCTGTCAATAAGGCATCCCTTTTAATCTGTTCGTATTGGTATTCTAGGCGCATGGCTAACCAAGGGTGAGGTGTCCAAAACAAATAGGTACGGGCTAACTCCTCCTGCCATCCGACCCGAATCGCTTCGCCAAATTGATCGGTGGCTGGCACATTAAGATCCCTTTTAGACACTTCAATGCCAGCAAATAGATTTTTGGTCAATTTTTGGTCTATCCCAGTACCATAACGCCAGGCTTTGGTCGCGTTGAAATCATCATAAAATTGGTTGAAGCCTGCGACCTGTGTAGGCTCTAGCGTTTGATTGTTGACCAATGATCTTTTTAGGGTGCTAAACCAGGCTGCGCGTAACGTGGTGTCTTGCCACGGTGACCATATTACACCGAGTTTAGGATTGATTTGCTCGATGTCTTTTGAGTTGGCCATATCTTCGTGGGTAAAATCACCGCTAACGCCTACGGTAAATGTCAAATCCTTGCGCGGTTTGATATTCGAATAACTATAAGCGTTGATATGTTGCTGATCGGTATCCTGAGTCGGAAACGGCATAATATTGTCTGGCGGGGGCAATATTGTATTCGCAGTGAGGTCTGATGTACTGTTACGGTCGAAATAGCCGACACCCGTGGTCAAATTGACATAAGTTGACCGAAACAAATGCTGAAGCTCTGAGCCAAATGCCTCTTGTGGTTCTTTAAGGTTTAATGCGGTAATAAATCCCGGTGAGACAAAAGGCGCGTTGTCGTAAGCACCAAATTTCGCGTTGGTATAAGTGAATGAGCCAAGCAAGATAGAACTATCCGAAAAACTGTGCCGTGCGCCAAACCGGTAAGTGTGTTTTTCTTGTGGGGTTCGTTGCCCCGGATAATATTCATCCGGAAAAAAGCGGAGCTGTAAATCACCTATCTCAGCATCCCGATATCGGTATTCAGCTTGAATACTGGTTTTAGGCGAAAGTTCATATTGGACAAAAGCATTGGCAATATCATCCTTTTGTCCAGCATTTTCCCGGTATCCATTGCTGGTATAGTGAAATCCGCCCACGCTAAAAGAAGCTTTTTTATAAATTCCTGAAACAACGCCTTCGCCAGCGTAGGTATTGTTTTCACCCACAACGCTGTTTGCTTGCACGGTGATGCCATCGCGGTTGAAGATTGGATTGAATTCATTGAAAGATAACGCGCCGGGTCCGCCTGCGCTGATTAGGAACAGATTACTTTCACCCAAGCGCGGCTGTATCGGTGTCATGTTGATGGGTTGCAGCAATTGGGACTGAAGTAATTCACTAACTCTGGCGATTTCGTGGCGCGGCAGCACGGAATAAGAGTCGGCTAAAAAACGGTGTGCAGAAAAATTGCTAGGATCAACATTAACCGATTTCCAGCCTTGTCTTAAGGCGAGTTCCTGAAAACCCAGGTCACTATAAACCCTAGTCATACTGGCACTACGCGATGCTAGATCTGAGTCAAGCAATTGGCGCGAGCGGTAAACTGCCCGGTTGTCATTTAGATCGATGGCTTTTTGCATATCATGCAGAGCCTCAACCGGGCGATTGCTAGTCTGCTTGTCGATGGCACTGTAAAGATAAGGGGTAGGGTCAGCCGGATCAAGCTCCTTTGCAATATCGAATTGCTGCCCTTCCAGCGGCGATCTTTTCTCTTCATAATACGCTTTACCCAAGTATGACCTTAGCAGGGCATTGTTGGGGTCGAGCGCGACAGCCGCTTCCAGTTCCCTGCGCCCTTCAGTAAGATCACCGTGTTTAATCTTGGCTAAACCCAAACCAAAATGGGCGAGCGGATCATCAGAAGAAAAACGGATAGCCTGCTCAAACGCGATCTTAGCTTCAGCTTCGTGGCTTTCTGCTAAGGCAGCAAAGCCGAACACAGTCTGGGACCTAGCAAGACCAGGCGCTAATTCTTCTGCCTTGCGAGCCGCTTCCAACGCTTTCCCTCTATCGCCAAACATCAGCCATAATTCCCCCAGTCTTGCCCAAGCCAACGGGTCATTTGGGTATTCACTGACCGTAGTAAGCAGAGTATCGCGGGCTTTCTCAAGCTCAAAGGCTGACTGTTGGGCATAGGATAAGGCTATTTTAGAGGCGGCTGACGGCGTTAAAGTCACCGCTTGTTCAGCACTGGCAAGTGCTTGTTGGTGTTCGTTGCGGGAAATTTCAATAATGGCTTGCAGCGCGTAAGCAAATCCGTTTTTGGGGTCTTGCAGCAAGGCAGCCGTAATATCGGAACGGGCTTCATCAGCCCGACCGATGTCGAGAAACAATGCGGCACGATAGAGATGATAGCTGGCATTTCGCTCGGACATGGGGACATCCTCTAACAGCTTTAAGGCTTTTGGGGTATCTGAGTGTGACGCCAACTCAAGGGCGGTTTTGACGGTAGGGGAGGCATCCTGCGGGACGTGCTGATTCTTTCCGCCGAGGACTGCGAGCAACGGTGGAAAATGGAGTGTCCATTGCACCGCATCGCTCGGCTTAACCATCGTATAGGGCTGAGGCGCTTTACCTGCTTTGGCAAACGCCGATTCACCACGTTTCAAAGTGAGCTTGCCCTGATTATTAGAGGTAGTCACTTTACCTTCGTACACCGTGGTTATTGAGTTGTCGCCCTCGACCCGCATGGCAAATTCAGTGCCTTCGATGAGACCATTGAGATAAGGCGTATTGACGGCAAAAGTTCGCGGGGGGCGACTAAAGGATTTAAATGCACCGACGATCAATTCCACTAAAGAGCGTTTTTCAGGTTCTGGTGCCACATCAGCAAGTCGCATGGTCGTATTTTGATCCAGCCGTAATACCACTTCGTTAATTAGAGACAGTGCAGCACCAGCAATTCTCATTATGACCCCAAGCTATCCTATTTCCGGCTTTCGGGGTCGGACAATTGAGTTTTTCGGATTATGAGACCAACCCTCCAACATAAAATCGAGCAGATGCTCCCAGCTATCAAAGCACAAGTAAGTTGTCAGCGCCTTCATGTCATCAAACAAACGCTTTCGCGAAGGCAGTGTCTGAAGCAGCAGGCAAAACTTGTCATCCATTAAATCCAG